>CAIXIJ010000001.1 GCA_903919455.1 uncultured Acidimicrobiaceae bacterium
CGTGAAGAGAATGTCGATGTCGGTGGGCCGGTTCGCCGGGTCGTCGTAGGTGCCGTATCCGAACGTGATGCTGTTTGCCACGGCGTTCGGAGTGGCGGACGGAGCGGGGGCTCCGCTGAGCGCATGAAATGTGTCGTCGGGGCCGTAGCACCAGTGGCCGGTGGCCGGTGTGGTGCAGGCGCCAACGGTGGGCGACAGAGCCTGCGCGGTGAGCACGGGCAGTGGCAGATAGTCGGCGATATCGAGTGTGTCGATGTCGCTGATGGGGAGGTGCAGTTGCAGGCGGTAGGTGATGGTGTCGTTTGCGACGTACTGCGGCGGCGTTCCCACCGCACCACCCACCACACCGTTGCGCGCATAGACGGTCTTCGAAAGGGCGGTGTCCACGACGGTGGTGCTGGCACTGCTGGTGTCGGACTCGAACTGCGGGGTGGCCTGGGGTAGTTGGGTGGCGTTGTCGTAGATCTCGCCGCTGACGGTTACGCCGTTCGTGACGACGTCGTTCAGATCAAGGGGATCATTCGGTGCCGGCGAGCAGGTGTACGCGTGGTCGATTTCGGCGAGGAAGGTGATGGTGAAGGTGGCAGGGCCCGTTGATGCAGCCACTTCGCCGCCGGTGAAGATGCCGTCGGCGCCGTTGGGAAGGCCGCTGTTGGCGTAGGCGTTGCTGACGTCGAAGAGCAGATGGGTGGTGCCGTCGCCACAGGTCGCTCGGCGCGAGTCGTCGACACTGGTGTCGAACGAGAGGTCCACTGTCGAGCTGCTGCCAGCCTCGGTGACGCGCATCGTGGATGAACCGTCGAGGAATGTCTGGCCGTCGCCCATCACATCGTCGAGCGTGATGCCGGCGAAGGTGAAGTAGTCGCTCACCTGTCCGCGCAGGGTGTAGCGCAGTACGTCGCCCGGTGTCGCTCCGGGTGCCCCGTTGTCGGTGGCGATCGTGACGGTCTTCTGTACAGCGATGGACTTCGCCACCACCTGGGCATCGTCGGGGTACGGCGCGGCCAGCGTGTTCGGATCCAGTGTGAACGAGGTGGTGGGGTCGCGAGGGTCCTTCGGGGTTACGGTGCCGCTCACATGGCCGTCGTTGCGGGTGGTGACGTCGTTCCCGGTGATGGGCGACAGCACGGGTGCTCCGCTGGCGTCGATGTCGGGAACGAAGAACTGCACGGTGACGATCGCGTCGCCACCGCTGGAGGTGCCGATGATGGGCCCAGCCCAGGTGCGTTCCACTTCGTTGTTCGGGGCGAGCGATGGAACACCCACCGGTGGGGTCTGTGCGGCGACCGAGCCAGCGGGGGAGACCCCGGTGACCGCCAGGAAGGCGTGTTGCGGCGACATCGTGTCGCCGACGGAGAGGTCGGTGATCACCTGGCCGGCAGCCAGGTCGGTGGTGAGTTGGAACGAGCGCGGATAGTTGGGGCCCGTGGCGGTTTCGCCCTCGGGGCCGAGGTACCGCTTCGTGAACTGCACCACTTGCGGCGTGATCGCTGCCGTCTGGGCACTGCCGACGATGGGTGTGCCGCCCACTGCTGCGTTGCCGTATGCGAAACCCGGTGTGGTCGACCACGACAGGGGGACCCCGATGTCGGCCAGGTCGCTGACGGCACCCACGATCTGCACGGTGGCGCTCGGCTGTGTGGGGGTGAACGATCCGAACGGCAGCTGCAGCACGATGAGTTGCTCGCCGAGCGGGCATTCGACGCTGAGGCCAGTGAGCGGGTGCACCACGGCGGCACCTGTGCAGGTGACCTTGGCCTTCGGAGCGATGTTGGTGCCCAGATAGGAGGCGGAGGTGAACAACACACCGTCGTCGCCGTCGACGCCACCGATGGGAAGGCGTACATCGAGGTACGGGCCGAAACCGGCATCGGCCACGGATGCGTTGTCGAATGTTGCTTCCAGGGTGATGGCGGCGCCGAGCAGAGGATTGCTGGATGCCGGGCTCACTGCCACGCTGGCCACCGGCGCGGCGAACACGGCAGTGGTGGGAACCACCACGACGATGCTGGTGACCAGCAATGCCGCGCCCGCGGCCCGACCGATTCGTACACGCCGCATGAAGTTCCCCCAGTGCAGTCGCCGACAGTGAGGACGGGCACCCGCCGTCCCTCAGCCGGATTCAGTTTCGACCGAGGAGACTACCGTTTCAACGCGCTCGGTACAGGTACGACCGCGTTGAGCGGAGCGTGTGTGCGGCTCAGTAGCCGTTCACCGTGGCGCGGAACTTCTGCATCAGATGCGGACCGGCCTCGATGGGCGGATATCGCGGAACCTCACCGTCGGCGAGGCAACTCGGAATGCAATCGATGACGGCATCCCAGTTGGCATTGTGGAAGAACGCGATCGACTGGCGTCGGCGTTCGGGCACCACCACGCGATGCATGGTGCTGCGCCAGTGGTCGTTCGTCCAGCGCGCCATCGCGTCGCCGAGGTTCACCACGAGCGAGCCGGGCTCGGGGGTGGCGTCGAGCCACTCGCCGCCCGGCCCCTGCACTTGGAGGCCGCGCTGCGTCGTGTCGGCCTGCAGCACGGTGAGCGTGCCGTAGTCGGAATGCGCACTCGCGCCGAGTTGGCCCTCGAGTGCGCTCGCCACCGGCGGATAGTCGAGCGCCCGCATCGCGCTGGTGTGGCGGTGAATCATCGGTTCGAAGTGGTCGGCAGGAAGGGCGAGCGCCCGTGCCATCACGCTCAGCAGGCGGGCCGACAGGGCGGCCATCTCTCTGTAGTACGTCTCCCAGGCGGTACGCATGTGCGGCACGGCGGAGGACCACAGGTTCGGGGACCATGCGAACTCTTCGTCGGGGTCGGCGAAGGTGTGCGTGGCTGCATCGACGGGGCCGATGGCGAAACTCTGCTTCAGGTCGGGGTGGCTGCGGTTGCCGAGGCTGGCAGCCAGCGTTTCGCCAGCCAATGGCGAGTAGCCGTAGGGGTATCCGGGGCGCGGCATGGCCACCGCCATCTTCGCCTCCATCGGGAGGTTGAAGAACTGCTGCGCGGTGTTCCACGCACCGTCCAGTACGTCGAGATCGACTCCATGCCCCACCACCGTGAGAAAGCCGACGCGGCGGCAGGCATCGGCGACCGCGTCCACTGCGTCACTGGCTTGGAGATCCACTACCGGCACCCAACTCACGCTGCCAACCTAGACCCACTTCCGCGTGCGCCCGGGTGTCGGCGAGACTGGGCAAATGCCCACCGCAGCACTGAACGGAATCGACATCTACTTCGAGGTGCGAGGGAGTGGGCCGCGCCTTCTGGTGTTCAACGGATCCGGTGCTTCCATCGCGGGGCCGGAATGCTGATCGATGCCCTTGCCGCCTCGTTCGAGGTGCTCGTTCACGATCAGCGCTGCTTGGGTCTCAGCACCGTCACCGACCAGGTGCCCTCCATGTCCGACTACGCAGCCGATGCCGCGGCGTTGCTGGACCACGTGGGCTGGGACTCGGCGAACGTGTTCGGCGTGAGCTTCGGTGGCATGGTGGCGCAGGAGTTCGCTGTCACCTGGCCGGAGCGAGTGAATCGGTTAGCGCTGCTGTGCACGTCGGCCGGTGGGGAGGGCGGCAGCAGTTTTCCGTTGCACACCATCGCCGCCATGCCCGAGGCCGAGCAGGATCGACTTCGGCTTCATTTGCTCGACATGCGTTTCGACGACACCTTTCTCGCGGCGAATCCGCTCGACCAGATGCTGGTCGACTTCACCACGGCGGCGCGGGCCACTCTGAAGAGCGAGCAGCAACTGCGCGGCGAAGCGTTCCAACTGCTGGCGCGCGCCGACCACGACGTGTGGGACCGACTGCACCGCATCACGTGCCCCACGTTCATCGCGTGCGGTGAGTTCGATGCGCTCGCCCCAGCCTCGAACAGCGATGCCATCGCCACGCGCATCTCCAGCAGCGTCGTTCGTCGCTACGTAGGCGGTCACACGTTCCTGTTGCAGGACCGTTCGGCGATGCCCGACATCCTCGGATTTCTTGCTGATGGTGGCGTGGTAGACCGGTAGGCACTATGCGCATCGCACTTTCCACGGGTGGCGGCGACGCTCCCGGGCTGAACGCGGTCATCCGTGCCGCAACGTTCGCCGCCCGCCGCCGCGGATGGGATGTGGTGGGCATACGCGATGGCTTCAACGGCCTCCTCTTTCCCGATCAGTATCCCGAAGGTGGCGTGGTCAGGCTTGACGCGTCGAACGTGCGCGGTATTGGCCATCTGGGTGGCACCATGCTCGGCTCAACGAGCCGTGGCAACCCGTGTCACTACCCGGTGAGGGCTGCCGACGGGGAGGTGACCTACGTGGATCGCTCGGTGGAGTTGGTGCAGCGGTTCCGCGACGAAGGCATCGACGCGCTCATCAGCATTGGTGGCGACGGTTCGCTCGCCATCGCCCAGCGCCTCTTCGAGGAGGGCATGCGAGTGATTGGAGTGCCCAAGACCATCGACAACGACCTCGACCGCACACTGGTCACCTTCGGGTTCGACACTGCCGTGGAGATCGCCACCGAATCCATCGATCGTCTATTCACCACTGCCGCTTCGCACAGCCGCATCTTCGTGGTGGAGGTGATGGGTCGCAACGCTGGCTGGATTGCGCTCTACTCGGGTGTCGCTAGTGGCGCTCACGTCATTCTCATCCCCGAGATTCCGTTCACGTACGCCTCGGTGGCTCGGGCCATCGAGCGTCGGGAAGCGGGTGGCGCGCACTACACCATCGTGGTGGTGGCCGAAGGGGCTGCGCCGAAGGACGGCTCGCAGAGCGTCGTGGAACACGCCGTCGACCATGCCGAGCGTCTCGGCGGCATCGGCCACACGGTCGCAGAGGAACTCACGCATCTCACGGGCAAGGAAGCGCGCACGGTGGTGCTCGGTCATCTCGTGCGTGGCGGCACGCCGATGGCCGCCGACCGTTTGCTCGGCAGTCGCTTCGGGGCCGCAGCGGTGCGTGCGCTCGACGAGGGTCAGAACGGTGTGATGGTGGCGTTGAACGAACCGAACGTGGAGTACGTGAGCCTTGCGGATGCCGTGGGCCGATTGCGTACTGTTCCCATGGATTGCGACACGCTGTTGGCTGGCCGAGAACTCGGCACGTCGTTCGGCGACGACTGACCACACCCAGGAGCAACACACACCATGTACGTGGAGAACATCCTCACCGCCGCGCTCGAGTCCATCGGCCCACGCACGTTCGACCTTCCGTTCGTCGATGATGGCGAATTGCAGATCGGGATCTGGGAGTGCACGCCGGGCACACTCGACGAACCCACGACCGATTACGACGAGTCGATGTTCATGGTGTCGGGTCGGGTCAGTGTCGAAGGCCCTGGTGTTGCCTACGACATCTCGCCGGGCACGCTGTGGGCCACGCCTCGTCACTGGGCCGGCCACTGGAACGTGCACCAGACCGTACGCAAGGTGTACGTCATCGACAACCGCTCCGGTGGCCCGGCATCGCCGGGGTGCTGTGCGAACGCCTACACCCTTCCTCTCGGCGAGGCCGCGCCCCGGCCGGTGGTCATCGCGGGCGACCCACGCGAGCGTTCGCTCGACATTTGGGCGCACAACCGGTTGAACGTGGGTGTGTGGGAGTGCACCCCGGGCGAGTTCCCGTTCCGTCGTGATGGGTATGACGAGGTGTTCACGGTGTTGGCGGGTAGTGCCACGCTGTACTTCGACGACGGGCGCGACTTCCACGTGTCGGCCGGTTCGGTGCTGCTCACTCCGGCAGGCACCACGGGTCGCTGGGTGGTACACGAAACGGTGCGGAAGGCGTACACGATCATCAACGATCGGGACTGACGTACACTGCGCTCAGTTCGACCTTGGAGGTCCTCATGAGCGGAAGCGTTCTCGGCGTCATCATCGGCGCTGTGGTGATCCTGTTGCTGATCATCCTCAGCATCCGCACGGTGCAGCAGGGCACGGTGGGTGTCACCACGGTGTTCGGAAAGTATCACCGCACGTTGCGGCCGGGCCTGAACTTCATCCTGCCGCTCATCGAGAAGATCTATCGGCGCATCAGCGTGCAGAACCGTGCAGTGGAACTGCAGTTCCAGGCCATCTCGCAGGACCAGGCGAACATCTATTTCACGGCGATGATGGTGTACTCGGCCATCAACGAGTCGGAGGAGACCATCAAGAACATCGCCTTCAAGTTCGTCTCCGAGAAAGACTTCCTCACCGCCCTCGTGCGCAGCGTGGAGGGCAGCACCCGCGGGTTCGTTGCCACCAAACGCCAGGCCGAGATCCTTGCCCTGCGCGGTGAGATCGTGGCGGAGGTGAAGGAGAACCTCGATCACGTCATCGAGACATGGGGTTTCCACCTCATCGACCTGCAACTCAACGACATCACCTTCGATCAGGCCATCACCACCTCGATGGCCCAGGTGGTGGCCAGCAACAACCTCAAGGCAGCAGCCACCAACGAGGGCGATGCGCTGCTCATTCGCAAGACCAAGGAGGCCGAGGCGCTGGGTACCGCCGTTCGCATCGAGGCCGAAGCCGAGCGCACCGCTGCGCAGTTGCGTGGTCAGGGCGTTGCGCTGTTCCGCGAGGAGGTAGCCCGCGGTCTCGCCCAGGCGGCTCGCGAGATGGATGCGAACAGCGTGGATTCGTCGCTCATTCTGTTCTCGATGTGGACCGAAGCCATCCGCCATATGGCCGAGAACGGCAAGGGCAACGTGCTCTTCCTCGACGGCTCACCCGACGGAATGCAGAAGCAGATGCAGGATCTCATTGCGTTGCAACAGCTCAACGTGGTGCAGGACCGCTCGCCGCAATGAGCGATGCGGGAGGCGGCACCCCGTCGCAACAGATCGTCGGGGTAGCATCCCCGGCAGTGGAACTCGACCGCACATTGCCTGCCCGCTGGTACAACGACCCCGGAGTCTGGCAGCGAGAGCGCTGGCCGATCTTCGGGAGCAACTGGGTGCACGTCGCGTACGACCACCAGTTCCGTAACTCGGGCGACTATGTCACCGAGAACCTCGCCGGCTGGCCCATCTTCATTCGTCGCAACGACGATGGTTCTTTGCGCGCCTTTTACAACCTGTGCCCGCATCGC
Organism: uncultured Acidimicrobiaceae bacterium; assembly: GCA_903919455.1. Classification (GTDB taxonomy): domain Bacteria; phylum Actinomycetota; class Acidimicrobiia; order Acidimicrobiales; family Ilumatobacteraceae; genus UBA668. Next base: position 7,058 of record CAIXIJ010000001.1, read on the forward strand.
GCCGGGCCACTGGTGTTCGAGGGCGAGGGTTGTACGAAGAACCTCGTGTGCAAGTACCACGGATGGGCCTTCAACTCCGAGGGCGGCCTGCTGAGTGCTCGCGACTTCGGTGCCGATGCCCCCGAGAACATGGACCTCACCGCGATCCAGGTGGGTTCGTGGCGCGGCATGGTGTTCGTGTGCCTGAACCCCGAGGTCGCACCACTCCACGAATGGCTGGGCGAGTTCCCGAACGAAGTGGCCGATGTGCCGCTGGAGACCTACCGCTTCCATAGCCGCAGCGTTCGCCATGTGGCCTGCAACTGGAAGACCTACGGCGACAACTTCCTGGAGGGTTACCACCTGCCCACCACGCACCCCGCCATGAGTCGTGATGCCGATGCGTTGAACTACAAGGTGGTCTACAAGGGCGACCCGCGCTGGAACATCCACACCATGCCGCCCCGCGATGCCAGCACCTTCAGCGTGTTCGGCTACTTCTGGCCGACCTTTGGGTTCGACATCTTCCCGGCCGGGTTCGCAGTCGAGCGTTGGCTGCCCCGCGGCCACACGCACAGCGACCTCATCTTCGAGTACTTCTTCGCCGACGATGCGCCGGGTGTGGAGGAGATCGTGAAGTTCAGCGAAGAGGTGGCCGACGAGGACGCCCGCATGTGCGAGCACGTACAGCGCAACCTCGACGCCGGCCGTTACGACACGGGGGTGCTGAGCCCGAAGTGGGAGTACCCGCTCGCCGTGTTCCACGGCATGGTGCGCGACGCCGTCGGCTCGCTCGACTGACCATGAAGAGCACCGCCAGATTCCTGTGGCAGCGTCTCGAGGCCTACCACGGCCTCATCTACTTCGTGCCCGAAGCTGATCGTGAGTATGTCGCCATTGGCCTGGAGCCCGGACGAATGGGCTACTTCGGATCGCGTTCTGCAGCTATGGGCGCGGTGACCGCGGATGTCGTGGTGGCGACGTTCTTCAACTTCGAGCCGTCGGTGGTGCATGCGGTGGTGCCCGAGGTGTGGAACCGGGCGACGCCAGCAGCGTTGTGGTCGGCCCGGTTGGCCGCAGTGGATGCGTCGTTGCGGCGCATCTTCGACGCTCGTCTCGATGCCGCCGACATCGGCCGTGCCGCAGAGATGCTGCGAGGCATCGTGCACGCATGTAAGCCGGAGGGCCGACCGTTGTTCGCCGGTCACCTCTCACAGGCGTGGCCCGACGAACCGCACCTCGCCCTGTGGTTCGGTATCACGTTGCTGCGCGAGTTCCGCGGTGATGGTCATGTGGCTGCGCTCACCGCCGAGGGTGTGTCCGGTGTAGAGGCGCTGGTGCTGCACGGTGCCACCGGTGCAGTGCCGCCGCAGGTGCTGAAGTCCACCCGCGAGTGGGGTGATGCGGCGTGGGACGACGCCGTTCGCGGGCTCGTTCGGCGCGGCTGGCTCGATACCAGCGGCGCACTTACCGCGGTGGGGCGAAGCCATCGCGATGAGTTGGAGCAACGCACCGACGACTTGGCGGCGGCACCCTGGAAGTTGCTCGACGACGACGACGTCATCTGGCTTGCGGCGCTGGGCAAGGAGCTCAGCACCACCATCGTGTCGGCAGGCACGTTCCCTCACCGCTAACCGTTGCCGGGCGAGTCAGGGGCAGCGACGTGTTAGGGACAGGCGACGTTGACGCGCCCTGCGGCCACCGTGGCTCGAGCTGGTCTGGTGGGTAGGGGAGTGCGAACGATGGTGGTGGTGGGTGCCGTGGCGACCGTGCTGGTGGTGATGCGGCAGTCGGTATCGCCCAATTGGTCGTTGATGGCGTCGAGCGTGTCGCCAATGAGATCGGCCATCGCTCGCGTGGCCTCTGGGCCGAGGTGAATGCCGTCGCCCGAGAACCATGCCGTCGGTAGCCGGGCGCTCAACGTGGCCCAGTCGGCCACTACCAGCATCGGGTCGAGGGACGCGCGCTGACGCAGCAGTGCGTTGTGCGCGGCGAAACGGCGCGCCGAAGCCCCGGCCTGGCGGTAGGTGAGCCACACCACCCGGCGAACACCCTGCCGGTGGGCTTCAGCGAGGAACGTGGTGATGGCCAGGTCGAGGCCTTCGCTGCCGAAGGTGGGGTCGTTGTAACCAGCGGCCACCACGAGCTCGCGTCGGTACTGGCCGGCCATGGCGCGGAGCTCGGTGATGGCGTTGGTGGGCCGCGGTCGTCCGCCGATGGAGCAACTCGTACCCAGCAGCCGTCGGCAGCCCGCCGTGTCGAGAATGAACGAGTGCCGTGCGGCGAGTTGCGTGCGTGCAGCGGTGCCGTAGCCCTGCGCCATCCCGTTCATCACCGAGTCGCCGATCAGGAGTGCCTCGGCGGGTGACGAGCTCGGGGCCGCCATGGTGGGCGCGCTCGAAGTGATGGCGACCTGCGCGAGTGCGGCGATCAGCGCGAGATGCACCATGCGCCGAGTCCGTCGCAACATGTGTCTCATCGTACGTAGATGGGCGTCGGAGCGGTTCGTGAGAACGCGCCGAGCGGCGTGGTGTTATCGCCCGGGCTCGACGCCAAGCACCGCCCAGGTGGGCCCGTCGCACCACTGAAACTGCGACTCGTCGGGGAGAGGAGATTCGAACTCCCGACCTCCTGCACCCAAAGCAGGAACGCTACCACTGCGCCACTCCCCGGCGTCCGTGAGCCTAGCGGCGCTCAGCGGACTGATGTCGAACGACCACGACGGGCACCGTGGCATGCTGCAGCACGGTGCGGCTCACCGAGCCCAGGAGCAGTGCGGCAAACCCGCCGTGTCCGCGACACCCCACCACCAGCAGGTCTGCTTCCTTCCCGGCATCGATGATGGCTTTGGCGGGGCTGTCCTCGCTGATGATCGAATGAGACCGCAATGCTGGTGCCACGCTGTGCACCTTGTGTGCGCATGTCTCGAGCGTGCGCATCGCGTCGAGCTTCATGTCCTCGCGCGGCTCGGTGATGCCGGTACGTGGGCCTTGGTATGGGTAGGTCCAGCCGTGGATAAGGAGCAACTCTGCCCCGCAGAGGGTTGCTTCCTCGATGGCCCACATGAGGGCCTGTTCGCCATACTCCGAACCGTCGACACCCACGGCTATCCGGCCCACGTTGGCGTCCTGACGGTAGGTGCCGTGCACCACCACCACAGGGCAGTGGGCGCGGTGCGTCACCACGGTGGCGACCGACCCGAGTATCTCCGTCCTGCGGCCCGGATGCGAGGTGGCCCCGACCACGATGGTGTCGTTGTCGTGTGATGCGCCGACCAGGGCGTAGCCGGGGGCTCCCAGCACGGTGTCGCCGGTGACCATGATGTCGAATCCGAGCGAGCGGGCGAGCGTGACGGCCCTCTGGTTCACCGCTTCGTGCTCGGCGACGATGTCGTCGAACGCCACGCCGGTCGTGATGCCACCGCCGATGAGGCCCGCCTCAATAGCGACAGGCAGTTCCGCACAGGTCATCACATGCAGCGAAGCGCCGCGGCGGGATGCTTCATGAGCAGCCCACCGCAGCGCTTCCACCGAACCTTCGGTGCCGTCCACGCCGACAAGAAGTCGCGGGGAGCGAGCCGTCATGCGTCATCGCTCCACGATGAGCGCTGTCACCATGTAGCGCATACCGTCGGCGGTCTCGGCGTGAGTGAGGATGTGGCAGTGCCACGCCCACACGCCGGGCTCGACGCCCTTGTAGAGCACCGTGTAGCGCTCGCCTGGGGCGATGAGCAAGGTGTCGGTGGGCATCGGGGTGATCAGCGGCACGCCATCCTTGGCGATGATCCATCCGAGCGGCTGGTGCATGTGCATGGGGTGCACCAGCAGGCCCTCGTTCATGTAGTTCACCAGCATGGTCTGGCCGACTCGGATGGTGTACGGCTCGGTGGCGGGGAAGCTCTTGCCGTTGAGGCTGAGGCCGATCACGCCGGCGTCGTTGAGCACCATGTTCACGCTCTTGGTGGGCTTCTCGGGATAGCCCTTGTCGATGAGCACCTGCGGGGTGGGGATCTCATCGATGGTGAGGGCGCCGAACATGCCGTTCGGGATCTGCTCCTGCGCATTGTGGTGCGAGTGGTAGATGCCCACGGCCGGGCCCTTTGCCGTGAACTCGTAGATGTGCTCGCCGCCCGGCGTGGTGGGGGCCTCGGTGTACGGGTCCACGCCGTCCATCACGTTCGGCACCTGAATGCCATGGAAGTGCAGCGAGGTGCTCTGGGGCAGGCTGTTCTTGAAGATGATGCGCACTTTGTCGCCCGAGGTCACGTGAATCTCGGGTGCGGGCACCACGCCGTTGTACGTCCAGGCCTTCACGATCTTGCCCGGCTCCACTTCCCAGTCGACCACCTTGGCCTCAACGACGAACTCCTTGTAGCCGTCGGCGGCGACGGTGTACTTGGCGAGGTCGCCACCGTGACCGGCGGTCTTTGCCGGGAACAGCTGAGCGGCGGCCAGCATGCGGGCATCCATCGCCGAGTTCGACGAGGCGTCGTGTCCGGCTGTCGGGGGCGTCGTGGTGGGGGTTCCACCTGCGCTGCCACCGTCGCCGCTGGCCGAGTCGCTGACCACCAGCGAACCCACCATGCCGGCGCCCTCATGGCCGGGCTGCGGACAGATCACCTTGTAGGTGCCAGCGGGTGTCGCCGGGATATTGAGGTCGTACGAGGCCCCGGCGCTGATGTCGATGCTGGTGATGCCGAGTTCGGCGACCTTGAAGTTGTGGGGCGCCTGGCCGCCGTTCATCAGGTGCAGCGTGGCGCCGCCCGTGGGAATGGTGATCGTGGCGGGTTCGAAAGCGAAGTCCTTCAGCGTCACGTTGACGGTGGGCTTGGCGCCTCCACCGCCACCAGCGGCGCTGCCGGACGAACTTCCGTTGTCCTTGAGGCCGAAAATCGCCACGCTCAGGGCAGCAAGTGCTGCCACGAACGCGAGCCAACTCAGTACTGACCGGTCATCCTTGCTCATGGCTGCCAGCGTGCTGGCTGCGACTCGCAGTCAATAGGGCAGGAAGAGTGCGACCGCTAGGACCAAAGTCCCGACTCGGGGCGCTTCAGCGCGAGGCGAGGCCTTCCACCACGTTGAGCAGTCGGTTGACGTCGTCGGGCTCCAGGTAGCGGGAGATGCCGGCCCGCACCACGCCACCGGTGTCGGCGAGGCCGAGTTGCCCGACCACCTCGATGGCGTAGTTGTGGCCGTCCCAGACCGCCACCTTGGCGTTGGCCAACGCCTCGGCCACGGCTGCGGGCGTGTAGCCCTGCACCGTGAACGCTGCGGTGGGGGTGCGGCCTTCGAGGCCCTGCACCCCGTAGACCTTCACGCCCGGCATCGACTGCAGGCCCTGCAGCAGGGGAGCGAACAGTTCGCGCTCGGCGGCCTCCACGTTGCCCATGCCTTCCTCCATAAGGAATCGGGCAGTGGCCTCGATGCCAGCAATGGCTTCGAAGTTGGGCATGCCGGTCTCGAACCGCGACGGGCCCTCGTCGTGCGAAGGGCGCACCTTGAACACGGGCAGTGCCTGCAGCAGTTCGGGGCGGCACCACAGCATTCCCGAGTGCGGGGCGTACCACTTGTAGGGCGAGCTGACCAGGGCGTCGCAGTCGAGTGCCGTGATGTCGATCTGCTGGTGCGGTGCCAGTGCAACTGCGTCGATGAACACCTTGGCGCCCGCCGCATGGGCGGCGTCGATGATCGGCTTCAGATCCGGGGCGGTACCCAGCAGGTTGCTGGCGCCCGGCAGGGTGACCCACTTGGTGCGCTCGTCAATGAGGGCGATGACGTTCTCGGGCGGCAGCATGCCGGTCTCGGGATCGAACGGGGCCAGCACGTGCTCTGCACCGGCGGTCTGAGCGGCGCGCATCCAGGTGCTCACGTTGGCGTCGTGGTCGAGGCGAGTGCCCACGATGCGATCGCCGGGCTGCAGGGTGGAGCCGATGGCGCGAGAGAAGGCGAAGGTGAGCGTGGTCATGTTCGGACCGAACGTCACGCCGTTCGGATCGGCGTTGAACAGTCGGCCGACCGTCGCACGGGTGCGATCCACCAGTTCGTCGGCCTTGATCGCTGCGGAGAAATAGCCGCCACCGCAGCCATTGGATCCGTCGGTGAGCCATGTGGTCATCGCCGTGATGGCGGAGTCCACGACCTGGGTGCCTGCGGGGCCGTCGAAGCGGGCCCACCCGTCGGAGCAGCCGGGAAAACGATGACGCAGCGAGATGAAGGACATGGCCGCAGAGCCTGCCACACTCCACCCCGAGCCGCCCACCCCGCACGTGGGCAGGAAATCCTGCCCTGGGTGCACGAGTTCCTGCCCACGTGGGGCAGGGGAACGGGTTAGGGGCGCTTGGCGGCCTTGGCCAGGCGCTTGGCGGTGCGGCCCGATGGCTCGATGTTGCGGTGGTCGAGGTCGCCCATCTCCACACCGTTCACGAACAACACGCGGTAGCGCTGCCAGTTGAAGCCGTTTGCCAGCAGGATCTTGCCCTCGGTGCAGCAGGGGACGCCGTCGAGATCGACAGTGCTCCTCACCTTGTCGCCCATGCGCAGGTCGAGCTGGTTCGCATGGGGCTTTGCCAGGGCGTGCGGCTTCCAGAACGTCATACACACCATTCTGCCCGATGTGACTCCCAAGTTGGGCATTCGGCAGGTTTGGTGAGGTGCCCTGTAGAGTCGACGCTCTGTGAAAAGCACGATTGCACCGTTCGACGACACGCCCGCCTACGTCCTCGAGGAGATCGACGACGATGCTCCTGAGACCACCGAGGATGACGACGCTGAGGCGTTCGACCTCGGCGACGCTGTTGCCCCCGCCCCCCGCCAACTCGTGAAGCTCGACGTCACGATCGACGAGGACGAGTTCGATCACGACATCGATCAGGCCTTCCGCAAGATCGGCAAAGAGGCCCGGCTGCCGGGCTTCCGTGCGGGCAAGGTGCCGCGCAAGGTGCTCGAGGCACGCATCGGTTTGGCCGCTGCGCGCGAAGAGGCACTGCGCGACTCGTTGCCGCTCTACCTCGCCAGGGCGGTGCGCGAGCACGATCTCGATCTCATCGCCGCCCCCGAACTCGACATCACCGGTGGTACCGAGAGCGGCCCGGTTTCGTTCGAAGCCATCTGCGAAGTGCGCCCCGTCATCACCGTGCCCGGTTACGGCGGCCTCCGTGTCGAGCTGCCCAGTCCCGTGGCGTCGGAGGAAGAGATCGACGAAGCGGTGGATGCCGAGCGTCGTCGCCAAGGCAGCCTCGTCGATGTGGATCGCCCGGCCGTCGCTGGCGACCACGTCACCCTCACGCTTGCGGCCAGCCGCGAGGGCGAGCCGGTTCCCGGCCTCAACACCGAGGATTGGCTCTACGAAGTGGGCAAGGGTTGGGTCGCCGAAGGCTTCGACGATCACCTCACCGGTGCCAGCAAGGGCGCCGAGCTTGCGTTCACCGCAAACCCCAGCGGCACCGACGAGCCGGCCGACTTCGCCGTCACCCTCACCAACGTGCAGGAGATGCAACTCCCCGAGATCACCGATGAATGGGTCGGCGACAACCTCGGCGAGCACGACACGGTGGAAGCGTGGCGTGCTGCGCTTGCCGAGCGCATCGGCACTGCCAAGTTGAACCAGTCGCGCAACCTGTTCGTGGAGCGCACCACCTCGGCGCTGGCCGAATTGGTGGAAGACGCCGTGCCCGAGAGCATGGTGCAGGGCGACCTGCAGGCTCGCGTGCAGAACACGGTGCAACAGTTCCAGCAGCAGGGCATCAACATCGACCAGTGGCTGCAGGCCACGGGTCAGGATGCCAACTCGTTCGTGGGCGCGTTGCGCGTGCAGAGCGAGAAGGCCGTGCGGGTGGATCTCGCCCTGCGCGCCGTTGCCGCCGCCGAAGGCCTCGACGTGTCCGAGGACGATCTCGATCTCGAGTACGTCCGCATCGCCGTGCAGGTTCGCCAGAAGGCCAGCCAGGTGAAGAAGGCCTACGAAGACAACGACGCAGTGGTCGATCTCGCTGCCCAGTTGAAGAAGACCAAGGCCCTCGACTGGCTGCTCGAGCATGTGGAAGTGGTCGACGACAAGGGTGCGGCTATCGACCGTACGCTGCTGCTCGGCAACAACGACCATGATCACGATCACGATCACGATCACGATCACCAGCACGACCACGACCACGACCACGACCACCAGCACTGAGGAGCGACGCGTGAACGATTTCCAGATGATGTCGGGCTACCAGATCCCGGGTGTGGTCGAGCAGACCAGCCGCGGCGAGCGCAGCTACGACCTCTATAGCCGTCTCCTGCGCGACAACATCATCTGGCTCGACACGCCGATCGACGATGCGTCCGCCAGCCTCACCTGCGCCAAGTTGGTGTATCTCGAGAGCGAGAACCCCGACAAGGACATCAGCATCTACATCAACAGCCCCGGTGGCGACATCACCGCGCTGTTCGCGATCTACGACACCATCCAGTTCATCAAGAACGACGTCGCCACCATCTGCCTCGGCCAGGCCGCCTCTGCGGCTGCGGTGCTGCTCGCCGCCGGCACCAAGGGCAAGCGGATGGCGCTGCCGCACAGCCGCATCCTCCTGCACCAGCCGTACGGTCAGGTGGGCTACGGCCAGGTCACCGATCTCGAGCTCGCAGCCAAGGAAATCCTGCGGATGCGCGATCTGCTCGAGGAGATGTTGGCCGAGCACACCGGGCAGCCCATCGAGCGAATTCATGCCGACACCGACCGCGACTTCGTGATGGAAGCATCCGAGGCCCTCGCGTATGGCATCATCGATGATGTCATCACGTCGCGTGAAATGGTCGACCGCACCGGTCCGATCCGCTGATCGCCTCGATCTCGACATCAGTCCTCGTAGAGGCTTAGTTCTGAGGAGAACGCAGTGGCGAAATTCGGCGACACCGGTGAGCTGCTGAAGTGCTCGTTCTGCGGCAAGTCGCAGAAGCAGGTGAAGAAGCTCATCGCTGGCCCCGGTGTGTACATCTGCGACGAGTGCATCGACCTCTGCAACGAGATCATCGAAGAAGAGCTCACCGACACGGGTGAACTGCGCTTCGACGAGCTGCCCACACCGCGCGAGATCCGCACCTTCCTCGACGACTATGTGGTGGGCCAGGAGGCGGCGAAGAAGATCCTCGCCGTCGCGGTGTACAACCACTACCGGCGCATTCAGTACCAGCAGAACAACTCGGTCGGTCGGCGCGACGAGGTGGAGCTACAGAAGAGCAACATCCTGCTGCTCGGCCCCACCGGCTGCGGCAAGACCCACCTCGCCCAGACGCTTGCCCGTCTGCTGAACGTGCCGTTCGCCGTGGCCGACGCCACTGCGCTCACCGAGGCCGGCTACGTGGGCGAAGACGTGGAGAACATCCTCCTCAAGCTCATCCAGGCCGCCGACTTCGATGTGAAGAAGGCCGAGACCGGCATTATCTACATCGACGAGATCGACAAGATCGCGCGCAAGAGCGAGAACCCCTCCATCACCCGCGACGTGTCGGGCGAGGGCGTGCAACAGGCGCTGCTGAAGATCCTGGAAGGCACCGTGGCCTCTGTGCCACCGCAGGGCGGCCGTAAGCACCCGCACCAGGAGTTCATCCAGATCGACACCACCAATGTGCTGTTCATCTGCGGTGGCGCGTTCGCCGGTCTCGACCAGATCATCGAGGGCCGTATCGGCCACCGCGGCATGGGCTTCAACGGCACTGTGCGCAGCAAGGCCGATCGCGACCCCGGCGAACTTTTCACGAAGGTACAGCCGGAAGACCTGTTGAAGTTCGGCATGATCCCCGAGTTCATCGGCCGTCTGCCGATGATCGGCGCTGTCAGCAGTCTCGACCGCGAGGCGTTGGTGAAGATCCTCGTCGAGCCGAAGAACTCGCTGGTGAAGCAGTACCGCAAGATGTTCGAGTTCGAGGACGTGGATCTGGAGTTCACCCGCGAGGCACTCGATGCGATCGCCGATCAGGCGCTCACCCGTGGCACCGGTGCTCGTGGTCTGCGCGCCATCCTCGAAGAGGTGCTGTTGAACACGATGTACGAACTGCCGGGTCGCGCCGATGTGGGCACCGTGGTCATCGACGCCGAAACCGTGGCCTCCAAGGTTATGCCCACCCTCACGCCACGCGAGCCCGTCACCAAGCGGCCGCGTCGGCAGGCGAGCTGATTCTGCGTCGCGCAGCGATGCAGCCATCGTGATGACATACCAGAACGCACTCGACTACCTCGACGCGCACGCGAGCTACGAGACCACGGGCCGCATCGAGTCGCCCACCCTCGACCGCATGCGCACCCTCGTGGCCGCCATGGGCGATCCGCAGCTCTCGTACCCGGTCATCCACATCACCGGAACGAACGGCAAGGGTTCCACCACGCAGATGATCACCCGGCTGCTGATGGCGCACGGCCTCACCGTCGGCACCTACACCAGCCCGCACCTCGAGCGCTTGAACGAGCGCATCAGCGTGAACTGCGAACCCATCCCCGACGACGACTTCGCCGAGCAGATCGCTGCGATCGCCGATCTCGAGGTGCTCACCGGGGCCCGCCCTTCGTACTTCGAAGCGCTGACGGCCGCGGCCTATCGCTGGTTCGCCGATGTGGCGGTCGATGTGGCGGTCATCGAGGTGGGTTTGCTCGGTCGATGGGACGCCACGAACGTGTGCGAGTCGCAGGTGGCGGTGGTCACCAACATCGGTCTCGATCACACCGAGTTCGCGGGGCCCACGCGGGCGCACATCGCCGCGGAGAAGTCGGGCATCATCAAGCCCACCAGCGCGGTGGTGATTGGCGAGTCCGACCAAGAACTCGTGCAGGTGTTCCGCGACGCTGGCGGAGCCTCCTACTTCGTGCGCGGTGAAGAGTTCGATGTACTCGAACAGCAACTCGCTCTCGGCGGTCGCCTCATCGACGTGCGTACGCCTACCACCGTGTACCCCGAGATCTTCGTGCCGTTGCACGGTCGGCACCAGGCCGACAATGCCGCGGTGGCGCTCACTGCGGTGGAGGCGTTCTTTGCATCGCCGGTTCCAGGCGACATCGTGGCTGAGGGGTTCGCCGACGTGAAGATGGCGGGCCGGTTCGAGGTGATGGGTCATCAGCCCCTCGTCATCGTCGATGGGGCGCACAACCCGGCGGGTGCCGACTCGTGTGCGACGGTGTTCTTCGACGACTTCGAACCTGAAGGCCGCCGTATCCTCGTGGTCGGATGCCTGCGCGGCCGCGACCCGCGCGAGATGTTGGCGGCGTTGCGCGCCGACGAATTCGACGTCGTCATCACGTGCACTGCACCCAGTCCTCGTGGCTTGCCGGCCGAGGAACTATCGATCGCCGCCCGCGAGCTTGGATGCGACGACGTGGTGCAGGCTGAGACCGTGGAAGAAGCCATCGACATGGCGAGGGCCGACTCCATGGCCGAGGACGCCGTCGTCATCACCGGCTCGCTCTACATCGTGGGTGCTGCCCGCCCCTATCTCCGCAAGGTCATCAACTGATCACCTTGCCGTGAACGGAAGTTCGCGCGGGATCGAGGCGGTGAGCGACGAAGGGTCGGTAGCCTTGCTCGCCATGTCCGACCGTACCCTCGTTCTTCTCAAGCCCGATGCCGTCCAGCGCAAGCTCGCCGGCCAGATCATCGCCCGCATCGAGGCCAAGGGTCTCGACATCGTGGCCCTGGACCTTCGTCAGCTCGACGAGGCAACCCTGTCGCAGCACTACGCCGAGCACGTCGGCAAGGGCTTCTACGCCGACCTCGTGGCCTTCATGAGCAGCGGCCCCGTCGTGGCCATGGTGGTCGAGGGCCCGGAAGACACGTGGGAAGTGATGCGCACGCTCATGGGCGCCACCAACTCGCGTAAGGCCGCAGGCGGCACCATCCGTGGCGACCTCAGCGCCTCGTTCACCGAGAACCTCATCCACGGCAGCGACTCGCTGGAGTCCGCGCAGCGTGAAATCGGGATCTTCTTCCCGAATCTGTAACAATCGGATGGGCGGCTACACTGGCCCGTCATGTTCACGCCGAGTCGAGGAGGCCACTAATGGCCCGTAGCAATCCGCTGGCCCTGGGCCGCGATCTTGCGATCGACCTCGGAACCGCCAACACCCTTATCTATGCCCGCGGCCAGGGCGTCGTCTTGAACGAGCCCTCGGTCGTGGCCATCGACATCACCGACGGCCGGCCGGTCGCCGTGGGGTTGGAAGCGAAGCGGATGATGGGCCGCACCCCCGGCCGGATCAAGACCATCCGGCCCCTCAAGGACGGCGTCATCGCCGACTTCGAGGTCTGCGAAAAGATGCTGCGCTACTTCATCCAGAAGGTGCACGCCAGTCGCTGGAGCAAGCCGCGCATGGTCATCTGCGTGCCGTCCGGCATCACCGGTGTGGAACAACGCGCCGTGCAAGACGCTGCCGAGTATGCGGGTGCTCGCAAGCCGGTGCACATCATCGAAGAGCCCATGGCGGCCGCCATCGGCGCCGACATGCCGGTGCACGAGCCCAGCGGCAACATGATCGTCGACATCGGCGGTGGCACCACCGAGGTGGCCGTCATCTCGCTCGGCGGCATCGTGACGGCGCAGTCGGTGCGAGTGGCCGGCGACGAGCTCGACGATGCCGTGATGCAGTACGTGAAGAAGGAATTCTCGCTGGCCATCGGCGACCGCACCGCCGAAGAAATCAAGATCCACATGGGTTCGGCGTGGCCGCTCGACGAAGAACTCACCGCCGACATTCGTGGTCGCGACCTCATCTCCGGCCTGCCCCGCACCATTCCTCTCACCACCGAACAGGTGCGCGAGGCCCTTGCCGAGCCGGTTTCTGCCATTGTCGATGCCGTGAAGACCACGCTCGACCGCACGCCGCCGGAACTCGCGGCCGACATCATGGAACAGGGCATCATGATCACCGGTGGTGGCGCCCTGCTCGCCGGCCTCGACCGCCGCCTGTCGCACGAGACCGGTATGCCCATCAACATCGCGCGCGACCCGCTGTTCAGCGTGGTCATCGGCTCTGGCCGTGCGCTCGAGAACATCGATGCGATGCGGGGGCTCATGTCGCTCGGTGGCGACGAATAAGCCACGGCCGGACCCACCATGTTCTCGGGCCTCAGCCGCCGCAGAGTCCTTCTGCTCGTGGTGCTCACGTGTGTGCTGCTCATCACGCTGGATAAGCGCGGTAACGCCGTCATCGATCGTGCGCGCAGCCTCTTCGCCCGTGTGGTCCAGCCCATCGACACCGCCACCCAGGCGTTGATGCTGCCCGTCGAGCGAGCATGGAACGGCATCGTTCACTTCGATGATCTGCAGAGCGAGAACGAGGCGCTGCGCGACCAGCTCGAGCACATGCGCGGCAACGATGTGGAGGCCCGCTCCGCTGTGCTGCAGTACCGAGAGTTGCTGAAGATCAGCCAGCTCACATCGAAGTTCCAGTTCGACACCGTGAAGGCGCAGGTGGTTGGTGAATCGCCGAGCAACTTCCAGAACACAGTGGAGATCAACGTCGGCGGCCGCCAGGGTGTGGCGGTCGGCATGCCCGTCACCGACGGTGCAGGTCTGATCGGTCGCATCACGAAGGTGTTCGCCGACCGCAGCATCGTGCTGCTGGTCACCGACCCGGGCTATTCCATCGCGGCACAGGTGCTGTCGTCGTCCGATTCGCCCGGCACCGGCACCACCACGCCCACCGAGAGCACGTTGCTGAACGGCCAGCCGGTGAGCGACCTCACCAGCAGCACCACCTCCACCACCACGACCACCACTACCCAGCCGTTGCCGCCCGAGCTGCAGCCGCTGAACACCACCACCACGGCGGCGGCCGTGACGCCGGGTGTCACCACCTCCACCGCGGTCGCCGTGCCCACCTCCACCACGTTGCCGCCGGTGGTGCGCGAGACCGGCACGCTGCAGGGCCAGGGTGCGGATCAGCCGATGTTGCTGCGCTTCGTCGACACCACCTCGGCTGTCACCAGTGTGAAGGTGGGTGCAGTGGTCGACACCGCTGGCGGCACCAGCAGCAACGCACCGCAAGGCATCCCCATCGGCATCATCACTCATATCGAACGGCAGACCGGCAGCAGCAGCGCCCTCGTGGAGGTCACCCCGAACGCGAACCTGAAGAGTCTGAACTTCGTGGCCGTGGTGCTGTACGTCTCCAACCAGGACGCCATCGGTAAGTAGCCGTGCGAAACATCATTCTCGGCCCACTGCTCCGGCTCGTCCCTGTCGGTCTGGTCGCGTTGTCCATCCAGCGTGTGATTTTCGGGGCCCACCCGATCTACGGCGTGAAGTTGCAGTTTGTCCTCGCGCTCGTGGTGGCAGCCGGAGCGGGGGGTGGCGCCGATCGAGGCGCGGTGGCGGGGTTCGTGTTGGGTCTCCTCTACGACGTCAGTGGCAACACCCCGCTCGGTCTGATGGCCCTTGCGTACGGCTTGGCCGGGATGACTGCGGGCTATGTGCACAGCTTCACCCCAGATCCTCAGTGGTGGCTGGCGTCGATCTTCGCGTTCGTGGGTGCGGCAGTGGGGGAGATCGCCATTCCCGTGGCGGAGGTCATCACCGGTCAAAGCGGCTGGATCACCTCCGATGCACGCATCACGATTCCAGTGGTGGCAGGCTTCGCTGCGCTGATGTGTCCGGCGCTGATGCCGGTGGGTCGGTGGATGATGGGTGTGAAACGCAAGAAGTGGAAGGCGATGCTCGAATGATTGCTTGTTTCATTCGGGTCGCCGCCCGTTGCCCCGCGCGGCCACTTTCGTCATCTGATCGACAAGAATGTCGCGATGGCCGTTGACAAGCGCTCCGCCCGGCTGGGCGTCCTCGCCACGGTCTCGTTGCTGCTCATCGGCCTCCTCGGCGCGCGCCTGTGGTTCTTGCAGGGTGTGAAGAGCGCCGACTACCAGGCCACTGTCGAAGCAGCCAAGGTGCGCGAGGTGTTCGTGGCGCCCGAGCGCGGCCGCATCTTCGATGCCAAGGGTCGAGTGGTGGCCGACAACCAGCGCATCCTCACGGTCACGGTCGACTGGAACGTGCTGCGCAAGGCGAAGAACCGGTTGGCGTTGTTCGAACGTCTGTCGGGGCCACTGAAGACCCCGGTCGACGATCTCATGCGTCGCTTCGAGCCGTGCTACCCGGCCAAGGCAGGTTCGTGCGGCAAGAGCCAACGCTTCGATTCGTTGTTGCCGCTGCCGTTGAAAGAAGACGTCGACGAGTCGGTGGTGAACTTCCTCAAGGAGCGCAGCGAGGACTACCCGGGCGTGGATGTGGTGGAGCAATGGCGGCGGGTGTATCCCTTCGCGCCGTTGGCCTCGCACGTGGTGGGCTTCATGGGTTCCATCAACGCCGACAATTTGAAGAGCTATCTCGCCCAGGGCTACAAGCGCAACGAACGCGTTGGCCAGTTCGGTGTGGAGAGCAGCATGGAACGTGAGCTCCACGGCCAGTGGGGCAAGCGGGTGTACGAGGTGGATGCCTCGGGCGCCATCGTGCGTGAACTGATCGATCAGCGTGTCGAGCCGGTAGCCGGCTTCGATGTGCAGTTGAGCATCGACCTCGACATGCAGCAGTACGCGGAGCAGGCGCTCCAGACCGAACTGCGCAACCGTCGCAACCTGGCCACCGATATCGACCAGCGCGACTCGGCGCCGCATAACCCGTGCGATCTGAAGACCAACTGCAAGACCCGCGTCTACCGTCGAACGCTGCCCGACGGGAGCAAGGAGGACTACCCGGAGTGGGTCCAGCACAAGGCGCCCGCAGGCTCGGTGGTGGTGATGAATCACGACAACGGCCAGATCATCGCGATGGCCAGCTATCCCACCTTCGACAACCGTTGGATGGAAAGCGGCATCGGGATCGACAAGTACCGCCAGTTGTTCCCCAGCGTGCAGGCCGATGGCGTGACCCCCATCGACCCCGACCAGTCGATCCTGGTGAACCGGGCGGTGCAGGGCAACTACAACCTCGGCTCCACCATCAAACCGTTCGTGGCGTGGGCGGCAATGCATTCGGGCCTCATCGATGCCAACACCGTGTGGCGGGACCAGGGCACCTACACCCTGCAAGCCATCGACCCCAGCGATTGCCAGCAGAACGGCGGTATTGCTCGGTGCATCTTCAAGAACGCCACCAGCAAGGCCACCCAGTTGCCGGCTGTCTACGGCCCGCTCACGGTGAGCGATGCGCTGGCAGTGAGCAGCGACACGTTCTTCTACCACTTGGGTGAACAGTTCTGGCAGCTCAGTGAGAACCTGCCCGATCAGAAGAGCCTGCTGAAAGAAGACCTGCAGCGATTCGGCTTCGGCACCAAGACGGGCGTTCAGTTGCCGTTCGAATGGAAGGGCCGTGTGCCCGACGACGCGGTGAAGAAGGCGCTGGTCGACAAGGGTGTGCTGGCGAAGGGTGAGGTGCCGCGCCTGGTGGTGGGCGACAACGTGCAGGTTGCTATCGGCCAAGGGCTCATGGCTGCAACGCCCTTGCAGATCACCGATGCCTACGCCACGATCGCCAACGGCGGCTTTCGCCTGCAGCCCAGCATTGTGAAGGCCATCTACGCACCACTCACGCCTGATGCCAGCCCTGGCGTGGCCGACCTGAAGGCCGGCGAAGTCCGCCAGTCGTTCGACGGTCCGGTGGTGAAGGACATTCTGGAGATGCCGCCGGAGATCCTCGGGCCCATCAAGGCCGGTCTGCATCGGGTGGTTCACGGTAGGGGCGTGGACTTCGGCATCTATCACGCCACCACCGGCGAGATTCTGTTCAAGGGCTTCCCCGTGAACATCTCGGGCAAGACCGGCACTGCGCAGGGCGCTGCAACGCTGCCGTGGAACGACTCGTCCGCGTTCGGCGCCTACAGCGAGCAGCCCGAACTGCCGTACACGGTGGTCAGCTATCTGGAGAAGAGCGGGTACGGCTCGAAGGCCGCGGCTCCCGTCGCCAAGTGCATGTTCCTGGCACTCGCCGGCCAAGCAACCACCGACCCGGTGTTCGCCAGCGACCCACTCGATCTGAACTCCACCGTGGCTGCTCAACCGCAGGCCCTCACGGACTCCACGTGCCTTGGTGTCTCTGGCGGCGGCGACCTCGGTCGAGGGTGATCACATGGCACTGAGTTTCATGCATCGCAAGCCCGACTCCGGTCTCGGCAACATCCATGCCAGCCCATCAGCGCCTGGCCGCAACATCGACTACGTGCTCCTGTTCGCCCAGGGTGCTCTGGCAATCGTCGGCTTGCTGGTGATCTTCTCTGCCTCGCACACGAAGTTTTCCGACCCGTTCTTGTTCGTCACCCGCCAGGAGGTCTTCCTCATCGGTGCGGTGGTCACGATGGTGATCGTGATGTCGGTCGATTACGACTGGTGGAAGGACCACGCCAGGTTCCTCTACGGCGTTGCGCTGATGCTGCTGACGCTGATCACTTTGATGAACCTGCTGCATGTACGCGGGAACGCCACCGTGCTGAGCTTCGACCTCGGCCCGCTGAACCTGCAGCCCGCTGAGTTTGCCAAGTTCACGACGCTGCTGATGGTGGCGTCGTACCTTGCCGAAGATCGCTCCGACGACCTGCCCTATCACCGGTTCATTGTGGGTCTGATGATCGTCGGTGCCCCAACGGCGCTCATCATCATCCAGCCCGACCTTGGCTCTGCGAGCGTGCTGGTGGCGATGGCCATGGGCATCATGCTGGTGGCGGGCGCGAAGGCGCGCTACATCGTGATGATTACGGTCTTGTCGCTGGCCACCGTGGGTGCAGCCGTGGTGACGCGACTGGTGAACGAGTACCAACTCCGACGGTTCACGGCGTTCTTCAACCAAAACTCCAAGGACGTGAACCTGAAGGACGTGCTGTACCAGGGCCGTAACGCCATTCGGGCCCTCGCCACGGGGGGGATCACCGGTAAGGGTTGGCTGCAGGGGCCCATCACCAACGCGAAGAACGACATTCCGGTGCAGTGGGCCGACTTCCCCTTCTCGGCGGTGGGCGAGCAGTTTGGTCTGATCGGCTGTGCCCTCGTCGTGGGTCTGTACGCGTTGGTGCTGTTGAGGGTGTGGCGCATCGCCCACCTGTCGCGCGACCTGCTCGGCACGTACTTGTGCGTCGGCGTGTTCTCGATGCTGCTGTGGCAGGCGTTCCAGAACATCGCCATGACCCTGGGCATCATGCCCATCACCGGTCTGCCGTTGCCGTTCATCAGTTACGGCGGTTCGGGCATCGTGACGTTCTTCGCCCTCCTGGGCCTCGTCCAGAACGTGCACATGCGCAGATACCGCTGAACCGACCACTGTTCGCGCGCATCCCGTAACTCGACGGCAATCTCTTGTACACTGCAGCAACATGACTTCTCTCTGGGCGCGGGTCGAACCGCTCCTGGCCCGGGTACAAAAACCAGCCCGTTACATCGGGTGCGAGGACGGCGCCATCACCCCCCGGCATGGGCCCGGCAAGGTGTCCTGGCTGCTCGCCTACCCCGATACGTACGAAATTGGCTTGCCCAACCAGGGGCTCCAGATCCTCAACGAAATTCTGAACGAGCGCGACGATGCCGTCGCAGAGCGCACCTACGCGCCCTGGCACGATCTCGAAACCTTGATGCGTGAGCGCAACGTGCCGCTGTTCTCGGTGGATACACACCGTGCCGCGGGCGATTTCGACCTGTTCGCGTTCAGCCTGGCGGCCGAATTGGTCTACACGAACGTGATCAACATGATCGATCTCGCCGGTGTGGCCGTGAGGTCGGCGCACCGCGAGACCACCGACCCGCTCATCGTGCTCGGCGGTCACTGCGCGTTCAACCCCGAGCCCTTGGCCGACTACGTCGACCTGGTGGTGCTGGGTGAGGGCGAAGAGGTCATCGGCGACATCACCGAGGTGGTGCGCGAATGGAAGGCGTCGGGGCAGACGCCAGGCAGCCGCGAGGGCGTGCTCCGTGAGCTCTCCAAGATTCCCGGTGTGTATGCGCCAGCGATGTACGACGTGGAGTACGACGGGCCGGCGCTCCGTGCGGTCACGCCGAAGTACGCCGATGTGCCAGCCGTAGTGCACAAGCGCACGGTGGCCGACCTGGGGCAGTGGCCGTACCCGAAGAGCCCGTTGGCCCCGCTCACCGAAGTGGTTCACGACCGCCTCGCAGTGGAGGTGTTCCGTGGTTGCACCCGGGGCTGCCGTTTCTGCCAGGCGGGGATGATCACCCGACCCGTGCGCGAACGTCCGGCGGATCAGGTGCGCACCATGATTCAGAACGGCCTGCGCCGCACCGGATACGACGAAGTGAGCCTCACGTCGCTCAGCACGGCCGACTTCAGCGGTATCGAGCAGGTCACTCAGGCCATCAACCCGGCCGGCTGTGGCACCTCGGAGACCATCTCCATCTCACTGCCGTCGTTGCGGGTGGACGCCTTCACCGTGGGGCTTGCCGGCCAGGTGGCGGGCGGTCGCCGCAGTGGCCTCACGTTCGCCCCGGAGGCTGGCAGTTGGCGCCTTCGCCAGGTGATCAACAAGCTCATCACCGAAGAAGACCTGTACGGCGCGGTGGAGAGCGCGTTCTCACAGGGCTGGCATCGGGCGAAGTTGTACTTTCTCACGGGCCTGCCCACCGAGACCGACGCCGACACGCTGGGTATCGTCGACCTCGCCCGCAACTGCGTGCAGATCGGGCGCAAGCACACCAACCGCGCCAGCGTCACCGTCAGCCTTGGTGGGTTCGTACCCAAGCCGCACACGCCGTTCCAGTGGTTCGGTCAGAACACCAACGACGAACTGCGCCGCAAGGTGCAACTGGTGCGCGAGGCCAGCGGGCGCGCCAAGGGCGTGAACGTGAAGTGGCACGACCCATCCGCCACGCTGGCCGAAGGCATCTCGGCCCGCGGCGACCGGCGCATCGGGGCCGTGATGGAGCGGGTCTGGCGAGCCGGTGGCATCTTCCAGGAGTGGAGCGAGTTCTTCCGACTGGGCCGCTGGGAAGAGGCGATGGCCGCCGAGGGCTTGTCGATCGATTGGTATGTGCATCGCCACCGCGACGAACACGAAGTGCTTCCGTGGGATCACCTGTCGGCTGGTCTGCACAAGGACTTCCTGTGGCTCGACTGGAAAGAGGCGCTCGCCGAGCATGGCCTGCCCGATTGCCGATGGACCCCCTGCTACGACTGCGGTGTGTGCACCGGATACGGCATCGAGCACATCGTGGCCTCGCCCGTTCCTCCTGCCGGTGGCAGCCAGGGGACCGGCCAAGACCTGAGCCGCGGTGGGGAAGTGCCCGTGGAACTGCTGCCGCGCCGGCGGGAGCACGTCCCCGTGCCTGCCACCGCCACCGAGTCGGCCACTGAGTCGGCGTCCGACAGCGAGGCCGTGTCGTGAAGTTGCGCCTGCGCCACACGAAGCTCGGCAAGATCCGCTTCACCAGTCACCGCGACACGGCTCGCCACTGGGAGCGCGCGGTGCGCAAGGCGCAGGTGCCGTTGGCGTACTCGGCCGGGTTCACTCCGCGGCCGCGGATGTCGTTCGGTCTGGCGTTGCCCACGGGCGCCGAGAGCCTGGCCGAGTATCTCGACATGGAGCTGGCCCCCGAGGCTGGTCCCGACATCGATCTCGCCGATCTGGCCGTGCGCTTCAGCGCCGAGCTGCCGGTCGGCTACGAGGTCACCCACGTGGTGGCCCGCGACGCCGACAGCGTGCCCTCGCTGCAGGAAGATGTCGTGGCCTGCACCTGGGTCCTCACCCTCGAGGGCATCGATGCCCACGAACTGCGAGACACCATCGAGCGCACGCTGGCCGTGCCCTCGCTGATGGTGGATCGCGAACGCAAGGGGCAGCGCAGCACCGACGACGTGCGGCCTGCCATCTTGGACCTGTCGGTGGCACCCGCCACCGACGACCCCCGGCAGCATCTCTGCGCGATGTTGGCCACCAACGGACGGGGACTTCGGCCGGTCGAACTGCTGGCCGCCATGTTCCCTGCACTCGACCCGGTCGACACGGCCGCGAAGGTGTTGCGCACGCAGCAATGGATCGAGCGCGATGGCATGCGCCGGGAAATCATCCCCGCCGTGCCGTTCGCGACGCGCACCCCAGTGGAGTGCGCATGAGAAGGGACCCCACCCATGGACACATCGAACTTCGACGCGGCGGCGCCCTCCGGCGCACCCGAACCCACTGCATCAGCGGCGACCGAGGCACCCTCGGCCGACACGATGCCGGCAGCGTCGCCTGCTGAACCTCACGCGGATGCCCCGTCAACCGAGCACCGCGACGCCGGTCAGGACGTTGATGATCAGGACGTTGATGATCAGGACGTTGATGATCAGGACGTTGATGATCAGGACGATGACTCGATCGGCGACCCGAATGTGACCACTGCTGCGGGCGCGGCCAAGAAGCGTCGCCGCGGTTCGCGAGGTGGAAAGAACCGCAAGCGGCCGCCGCGCCCCGCAGGCGAACCGGGAAGCGAAGTGGAGGGCGACCTCGACGGCGGCGATGACGACGACCTCGATGATGCCGATGCCGATGTCGATGTCGCCGATGTCGAGGAGGGCTTTGCCGACGACGGTGAGGGTGGTGAACACGGCCACCACGACGTCATCGGTCGCGCTGGCGACGAGCACCCCGAACTCCCGGACCGCATCAGCGAGAACCGCCCGTCGGCCGCTGCTGCGGAGCAGGCACTCGTGCGCCGGCCACAGATCGGCGACACCCGTCCGTCTATCGGCGACACTCGACCCGCGCCGGCCGCCGCCGCACCGGCCGCGCCGCAGGGCCAGGCCGGCCAGCCGAACGGTCGCAACCGCAACAAACAGGGTGCAGCCAAGGGTGGGCAGGGCGGCCAGAACCCCCAGAGCAACCAGTCCGGTCAGGGCGCTGTCCAACCCAGCATCGACACTCCTCGCGAACCCCGTCCCGAAGGTGAGGGCGCCAAGAAGAAGCGTCGTCGTGGCGGTAAGGGCCGCGGCACCGGCACCGGCGCCGGCGCCGGCGCAGTTGGCCGTCCCGATAGCGGTCTGTCGGAGATGGACCCCGACGTGCTCGAGCGTCGGCGTGGCCGCGAGCGCAATGGTCGGCCTATCGGCCGGTACCTCATGTGCGTGCAGGTTCGCCCCACGCTCACGCAGGTGGCCGTGCTGGAGGGTCGCAACCTCATCGAGCACTACGTCAGCCGCCCGGCCGACGACGTGAGCCAGATCCACGGCAACATCTACGTGGGCAAGGTGCAGAACGTGCTGCCCGGTATGGAAGCAGCGTTCGTCGATATCGGCACGCCGAAGAACGCCGTGCTCTATCGCGGCGACGTGCAGTACGACGCCGAAGACATCGTGGAGAAGAACTCCGCCCAGCCGCGCATCGAGCAGATGCTGCGAGCAAAGCAACTCATCGTGTGTCAGGTCACCAAGAACCCCATCGGGGCCAAGGGTGCTCGCCTCACCCAGGAGGTGTCGCTGCCCGGCCGGTTCGTGGTGCTCATCCCGAACTCGAAGACCTATGGCATCTCCAAGCGACTGCCCGACGACGTGCGCAAGCGTCTCCGGAACATCCTCGACCGGGTGAAGCCGGCCGAGCACGGCCTGATCGTGCGTACTGCCGCGGAGAACGCCACCGAGCACGAATTGCGGGCCGACATGACCCGCCTGCTCGACCAGTGGAACGCCATCGAGGCCAAGGCCAAGAAAGCCCAGGGCCCGGCGCTGCTGTATCGCGAGCCCGAACTGGCCGTGCGCGTCATCCGCGAGGAGTTCAACGCCGAGTACCGCGGCGTGGTTATCGACGACCAGCGCCTGTACGACGACGTGAAGGACTATGTGTCGGCGTTCAACCCCGAACTCGCCGACCGCGTGGAGTTCTACGACGCGGCCGAAGAGGGCCTGCCGATGTACGAGCGTTTCCACATCCACGAGCAGCTCCACAAGGCGCTCGACCGCAAGGTCTGGCTGCCGAGTGGTGGTTCGCTCATCATCGAGCACACCGAAGCGCTCACGGTGATCGACGTGAACACCGGCAAGAACGTCGGCACGTCGAACCTCGAAGAGACCGTCTTCCGCAACAACCTCGAGGCGGCCGAAGAGGTGGCCAAGCAGCTGCGCCTGCGCGACATCGGCGGCATCGTGGTGATCGACTTCATCGACATGGAGATCAAGGACAACCGCCGCAAGGTGGTGGATTCGTTCCGCAGCGCCTTGGCTCGCGACAAGACCCGCACGCAGGTGTTCGACATCAGCGAACTGGGCCTCGTGGAGATGACCCGCAAGCGCATCGGGGAGGGTCTGTTGGTGAACTTCGCCGACCAGTGCCCCAACTGCGAGGGCCGTGGCCTGGTCATCGATCACGCAATGTTGGATTAGTCCCCATCTCGGGGTGGGACCACGGCGGTCGAGCCGTTAGGATCGAAGGGCTATGTACGCAGTGATCGCTTCCGGTGGGAAACAAGCACGAGTCGAGGAAGGTCAGCAGATCCATGTGGAACTGCTGAACGCCGAACAGGGCTCCGATGTTTCCCTCACCCCCGTCCTCTTGGTCGACGGCGAGTCCGTGCTCGCCACGCCCGACCAACTGAAGGGCGCCACCGTCACCGCCAAGGTGGTGGGCTGGGCCAAGGGCCCCAAGATCGATGGTTTCACCTACAAGCGTCGCACCAACCAGCGTCGCCGTTACGGTCACCGTCAGAAGTACCACGTCGTCGAGATCACCTCCATCAAGAAGGGCTGACCGAAAATGTCGAAGACTAAGGGCGGCGGCTCAACTCGTAACGGCCGCGACAGCAACGCACAGCGCCTCGGCGTGAAGGCCTTCGGTGGCACCACTGTCACCGCCGGCGCCATCCTCGTCCGCCAGCGCGGCACCCGGTTCCACCCGGGTCGCAACGTCGGCATCGGTGGCGACGACACCCTGTTCGCACTCACCGACGGTCAGGTGAAGTTCGGCGAGCGCAAGGGTCGCCGCGTCATCGACATCGAACCCGTCGCCTGACGAACCCAGATCTGCACGAAGGCCCGGTCCGCACGGACCGGGCCTTCGTCGTTTTCTGCCACCGAGCCCGCCGATGCCCGCGTCGGTTCGCCATGGCTTCTCGGCGTGATGCTTCCCAAATGTGCTTCTGGGTGGTGTGTTTCCCGTAAACGGGTAATCACACCACCCGGAACCGATGCCAGCGGTCGGGTCAGACGGGGGTGTCGATGCCGCGGGGCAATTGGTCGAGCGACCAGCCGAGCAGCGCCACGGCCTGGCGGCAGGCGAACCGGTCGGTCATGCCGCCCACGTAGGCGACCGCTTCGTGAAGGGCCTGGGGATCGCCGGGATCGGCCGACACCGCGTCGGGCAGGTCGGCCGGGTGCTGCGCGAAGTGCTCCACCAGGGCGCGCAGCAGGCTGATGACGGAGCTGGCCTGGGCCCGGCTCTCGGCGCGCAGGTAGATGTTCTCGTAGTTGAACTTGCGGAATGCCGCCAACGCTTCGGCCTGGCGGGCCGTCATGCCAATGCGGCCGGTCTCGGCGGCGGCGTCGATCATGCCGTAGATGAAGGCACCGAGCTGCTCTCGGCGAGTGGTGCCGCAGCGGTCGCGGACCAATTCGGGTAACTGCTCTTCGCTGACCACGCCGGAGGCGACGGCATCTTCGAAGTCGTGGCACACGTAGGCGATGCGGTCGGCCCAGCTCAC
The DNA here is from genome assembly GCA_903919455.1 of uncultured Acidimicrobiaceae bacterium. Lineage (GTDB taxonomy): Bacteria > Actinomycetota > Acidimicrobiia > Acidimicrobiales > Ilumatobacteraceae > UBA668. Next base: position 31,653 of record CAIXIJ010000001.1, read on the forward strand.
TACCTCACCCTCGGGTGTGCCGGGTGCGGGCCGGCTCCAGCTGTGGTTGCGAATGCCATCGAGCGTCTCGTTGCACAGGTTGAGCGAGGTAAGGGTGACGTCGGCGCCCCAGGTGGCGTGGTCGAAGCCGCCGGGCACGTAGGGGCTGAGGGCGTCCTCGCTGGCGTGGCCGCCGGGGCCATGCCCGCAGTCGTGCCCCAGTGCGATTGCCTCGGTGAGCGCGATGTTCAGGCCGAGCGCTCGCGCCACGCTCACTGCCACTTGAGCCACCTCGAGAGCGTGGGTGAGGCGGGTGCGCTGGTGGTCGTCGGGGAACACGAACACCTGCGTCTTGCCCGCGAGTCGGCGGAACGCAGCGGCGTGCAGGATGCGGTCGCGGTCGCGTTCGAAGCAGGTTCGCCACGGGTCTGCGGCTTCCTCGACGACGCGGTTGCCGCCGCCGAAGCTGCGCGTTGCGAGGGTGGCGAGGTGCCCAGCCTCGCGTTCCTCGCGGGCCAAGCGGGGGAGCAACAGGTTGCTGCCGCTGCCGGCCCACGAGTCGGCATGCGCCAGATGAATACCGGCGGGCGCGGCATGGCCGGCCATCGTGGATGCCCACTTTTCGGCTCGCTCGTCCATTCCGCTCATCGTTGATAACCCTACCGACCCCCACTGCCCCTGTGCCGGTAGCCTCATGGGGTCCTATGAGCAGCGGATTTGTCGACGAAGCGCAACTGAACGTTCAAGCCGGTGATGGTGGTGCCGGCTGTGTGTCGTTCCGTCGCGAGGGTCCGGTGGCCTTCGGTGGTCCGAACGGTGGCGACGGCGGCAAAGGTGGCGACATCTGGCTGATTGCCGACCGCAACGTCGCGTCGCTGCTCGCCTTCAAGGACCACCCGCACCGCAAGGCCGAGAGTGGCGTGCACGGGCAGGGCAAAGACATGCACGGTCGCCGTGGCAAGGACCTCGAGGTTCATGTGCCCGAAGGCACCGTGGTCACCGATCTGTACACCGGTGAACTGCTGGCCGACCTGGCCAACCATGGCGACCGCTGGATGTGCGCCGGTGGTGGCCGCGGTGGCCGCGGCAACGCCAAGTTCGCCTCGAACCGCCGTCGCGCCCCAACGTTCGCCGAGCAGGGCGAGCACGGCGAAGAGAACTGGCTGAAGCTGGAACTGAAGCTGATGGCCGACGTGGCGCTTGTCGGGTTTCCGAACGTGGGTAAGAGCACGCTCATCAGCGTCATCAGCGCAGCGAAACCGAAGATCGCCAACTACCCATTCACCACGCTCGAACCCAACCTCGGTGTGGTGCGCTACCCGGGCCTCACCGAGTTCGTGGTGGCCGACATCCCCGGTCTCATCGAAGGCGCCAGTGAGGGCAAGGGCTTGGGCCACCAGTTCCTCAAGCACATCGAACGCGCCCGCGTGCTGTGCATCATGGTCGACCTCGAAGACATCGAGGGTCCTCCGCCGGAAGAGCAGGTGCGCATTCTGCTGCACGAGCTCGGCGAGTATCAGCCCGAGCTGCTCGAGCGTCCGCGCCTGGTGGTGGGCACCAAGAGCGACTCCGCCATCTTCGACTGGGACGGCGAGATGATCTCGTCGATCACCCAGCAGGGCATCCGCGACCTGGTGTCGAAGCTCTCGGAGTTGGTGTTCGAGGCGCGTCAATCGCAGCCTGCGAACGACGGCATCGTCATCATCCGTCCGGAACAAGAGGGCGCCATGGTCGAGCGCCTTGGCGACAACGAATTCCGCCTTCAGGGTCGTCAGGTCGAACGCATCGTCGCGTTGAACGACGTCACCACACCCGAGGCACTCACCTACATCGACTATGCGTTGAAGCGGCTTGGCGTGCCCCGCATGCTGTCCCGTGCCGGAGCGCGCGACGGCGACATCGTCTGGATCGCCAGCTTCAGTTTCGAGTACCAGGAAGAAGCCTGACCGTGCGGGTCGTCGCGAAGATCGGCACGTCGTCGATCACCGACCACTTGGGTGTGATCTCCACCGCGGTGATCGATGCGATGTGCGATCAGTTGGCAGCGCTGCGCGCCGCCGGACACGAGGTGGTCTTGGTCAGCTCCGGCGCAGTGTCGGCTGGTGTGTCGGCCCTTGGCCTTGGCTCGCGGCCTACCGACATGCCCACGCTGCAGGCCATCTCCGCGGCCGGGCAGAGTCGGTTGATGGAGACCTACAACCGTTCGCTTGATCGGCACGGTCTCGTGGCTGCACAGGTGTTGCTGGTGCCGCACGACTTCGTCGACCGTCGCCAGTACCTCCATGCCCGACAGACGCTGCTGCGCCTGATGGAACTGGGCTGCGTGCCCATCGTGAACGAGAACGACGCCATTGCCGCCGACGAACTTCGCTTCGGCGACAACGACCGCATCGCCACCCTGGTTGCGCACAACGTGGCTGCCGATCTGCTGGTGCTGCTCACCGACATGCCGGGCCTGTACACCTCCGATCCGCGCACTGATGCCACCGCCACGCTGATCGACACGGTGGATGCCGACGACCCGTTGCTGTCGGTGGCCGCCACCGCCAGTGGCAGCACCAGAGGTAGCGGCGGCATGGCGTCGAAGTTGTCGGCGGCGCGGATGGCCTCGTGGGCTGGCGTGCGTGCAGTCATCGCCAGTTCCGCCAGGCCCAATGTGCTCGTCGATGCCGTGAATGGCGCCAGCGTGGGCACCACGTTCCTACCCAGCGACCGCAACTTGCCTGCTCGCAAACTCTGGATCGGCTTCGCCACGAACGTGGAAGGCGCCGTGGTGGTCGACGATGGTGCCCGGCGAGCATTGCTCGAGCGGGGTACGTCGTTGCTGCCGGCAGGTGTCACCGAGGTGATCGGCCAGTTCGATGTGGGCGATGTCGTGGAAGTGCGCGACCTACAGGGCATGGTCATCGCTCGTGGCATGGTGCTCGCCGATGCCGACACGATGCGCGAAGTGAAGGGCCGGCGCACCACCGACCTGCCGCCGACCGTGGCGCACGAGGCCATTCATCGCGACGACCTGATGGTGCTGGTCTAACCCTCGCCGGGCTAGGCGGCCGAACGACGGCTGAACCGTGCCCGCAGCTGGTCGAGTTCGGGCGCCCGCAGCACCAGCAGCATCGCGAGGTACACGACCGTGCCCACGGTCGTGCCGGCGACGACCCGAACGACCGCAGCGGCGCCGACGTTGCCGCCCACGGATCGGGCCACGATCCATACCGCTTCGGCCATCACCACCGAGGCCAGCAACATTCGGCTGAGTGCGAGCAGGATGCCGCGCAGTTCGAACCCGGGCACCTTGTAGCTCGCCACCTGCATCGCCCACACTGCGCTGAGCAGGTAGGCGACTGCGAAGGAGATGCCCAGGCCAAGTAGCCCGTAGCGCGCCACGAGGAACAGTGCCACCACGATGTTGATGGCGTTCTCGAAGAGGTTGATGACGAATGGCGTGCGGGCGTCGCGATGTGCATAAAAAACACGCAGGACGAACAGGTAGATCGAGAAGCCCACAAGGCCCAACGCAAACCCGCCGAGGGCTCGGGAGGTGTTCAGGGCATCTTGCGCGGTCACGTTGCCGTGCTGAAATGCGGCGCCGATGATCGAGCGGCGCAACACGAACAGCCCGAACCCGGCGGGCAGCGTGACCAAGGCGATGAGCCGGATGCCGAGGGACGCGCGATCGATCAGGCGATCGCGATCGCCTCGGTTGATAGCACTGCTCATCTCGGGCAGGAACGTGGTGGCGATACTCACCGCAAGCAAGCCGTGGGGGAGCACGAACCACAGGTAGGCGCGTGAGTACGCGAACTGGGCGCCGTCGCCGCCGCGCAAGAGGTTGCGAATCACCACCACCGCAACCTGGTTGGCCACCACGTAACCCAGCGCCCAGCCCGACAGGTTGCGCAGCGTGCGCACGGCCGGATGATGGAAGTCGGGTCGGAACTTCACACGCACCTTTGCCGCCGCCAATGCGGGCAGCAACGCGAGCGCCATCACTGCGATGCCGAGTGTGGCGCCACCACCGAGCAACCACTTCAGTTGCGCGTTGTTCAGTACGTCGTCGAGGGTGGGCACCTTGCCGTCGGCAACGGTAGGCACCAGCAGCAGTGAGGCGATGATGACGATGTTCGAGAGCACGGGTACCCAGGCGGCGGCGAAGAAGCGGCGGCGAGCATTCAGCAACGCGGATGCGAGCGCATTGAGCCCGTAGAAGAAGATTTGCACCAGGAAGATGCGGGCCAGCACCGTGCCCACCTGGCGATACCGATCGGCGTCCACATTCGCCGATGTGAGCATCGAATAGAGGTGGAAGATCAGCGGCGCCAGGATCACGGCGGCGAGCGTGATCACCACCATCGCGATGGCGGCAACGGTGATCACCGCGCTGGTGCCTTCTTCGTCGTCATCCTCGTGCAGACGAGTGAAGAGTGGAACGAGCGAACTGCTGAGCACGCCGCCGATGAGCAACTCGTAGATCATGTTCGGCGTGCCATTCGCCAGGTCGTAGGCGTCGGCAACGGCGCTGGGGGTGCCGAGCACCGCACCCAGCACGGCCACGCGAGCGAGGCCGGTGACTCTGGAGAGCGCCGTGCCGGTGGCAACCGCCACGTTCGACTTCAGCAGGCTGCTCACGTGCGAAAGGGTAGTCGGATGGTGCCGTCCGGCGAGGTTGCCCACGCCGGACGGCACCATCGACTCATTGCTGCGTCAGTCGCGCACGGGGTGCAGCGGCACCCGGTCGGCTTCCCGCGAGCCGGCGGCATCATCCACCGACACGACCAGCCAACCGAGGGCACCCTGCTGGGCGGCAGCCTCGGCATCCACCGAGGTGGGCAGGTTCGCCGAAGCCAGCGGGGCGAGCGCGAAGAAGTCGGCGTTGCTCACGGCGGGGCGGGTGGGGTCGTAGTAACCCGTCGCCACGTCGTCGCTCATTGCGAGCTCCATCACCGTGTTCGTGCTCACCGAGATGCCCATCGGGCCGGTGGCGCCGAGCACCGAGGCGAGAGCGGGCACTGCCACGACGCTGCCGTTGTTCGGTGCGAAGACGCTCTCCACATCAACGATGTCGAACGTCGCCAGATCGATGGTGAATGCCGCGATGTCGCCCGTGGGGTCTCCGAAGGCGACCAGTCCGAAGTCGGCAGCGAGGATCCAGAAGTCGGGATCGCCGTCGTTGTTGGTGTCGATGAACACGTCGTACTCGGCGGTCGCTGCACTCGTGACCCGGTTGTTCGAGCTGATGGCGAATACCAGCAGGTCGTCGCCGCCGATGTCGAACTGCTGCACACCCACGTCGCGGACGTCGGGCACCAACGGCGACGTGGTGTCGCCGGCGGCGTCGGTGGCGATCCACTGATAGGTATCCACGGTGCCGGTGTGCACCCCGCGGTTGGCCAGCGCAATGCTGCTGGTGGTGCCAGCCGTGGCCTTGGCGCGAGCGCGGATGTCGCTGGCGCCGTAGGGCACGAGCACCAACGGTGCCCGCAGAGTGTGCACGCCGGCGGAGGTGCCGCGAGGCGTGGCGACGAGCAGACCATTGATGCTCAGCTGGGTGCCCACCGTGTTGTTCGACGCCTCAGGAAGGTTCTGCGGATCGCGGATCTTCAGCGTGACGGTGATGACCTTGCTGCTGCGAGCGTTCACCTTCGTGCTGCTCGGGTTCACCGTGGCGCTGAACCGGGTGAGGCCAAGGCTGTCGAGTTCGGTCGCAAGGTCGTAGGTGACGGCCTTGCTCGAGGTGTTCGTCAGCGTGATGGTGCGGCTCGCTTCGTAGTTCTCGGTGATGTCCTTGAAGCCGAATGCAAGATGGTTGGCGCCGTTCGCCGTGGAGAGGTAGGTGACGGCATCGACGGCCGCAGGTGCGGTCACCATGCCCGTGCCGCCACGAACGACGTTCCAGTTGCCCACCCGAGACGGGTCGGCGGTGCTCATGAGAGCACCCTTCACCGCGATCGGGCCCCAGGCGGGGTGAGCCTGGCGCACGAGCAGGGCGATACCCGACGCATGCGGGGTGGCCATGGAGGTGCCCGAGAGCGGCACACCCTGGTCGCCACTGCCCGCGAACGCCGACAGGATGTTCACGCCGGGTGCCGTGATGTCGGGCTTGGGTGCGTTGTCGAGGCGGAGGCCGGTGGAGGTGAAGCTGGCGAAGTTGGTGAACGCAGGGTTCGGGATGCCGGCACCGGCAGCCAACGTGAGGTTGGTGCCGTTGGCGATGTTCACCGACTTGGGCACGCCCACGAACGGCACCGTCGCGCCGGGGATGGCACCCTCCACCGGCGGGAATCCATCGGCGTTGTTCACGAAGATCACGGCGGCGACACCGGCGGCCGAGCCGAGGATGGCTCGAGTGACGCGGTCGCAGACGCCGCGATGGGCGACCGCGATCATGCCGGCGAGGCCGTCGTAGTCGGCGGCGTCGCAGCCGAGGCCAACGTCCACCGTGGTACCCGACACCGAGCCACCGGCGAAGTCGAACAGGTTCGAGTTCTGACCCGACAGCGCGAGATCGCCGGTGATGGCCACCTCGGGCAGGGTCGGTTCCGACGTGTCGGCAGCGGCGACGGAGAGCACGCTGTTGGCGGTGGACGGCGAACCGACCAGGTAGGCGTTGGGGCCAGAGTTGCCGGCGGCCACCACGCTGAGCACGCCGAGCTTGGTGGCGTTGTCGAGGGCGAGTTCCTCCACGCCCGTGCCGGTGCCCCAGGTGCTGCCGAGCGACATGCTGATAACGCTCACGCCGTCGGCGACGGCCTTGTCGATAGCGGCGAGGATGATGTCGTCGTTCACGCTGCCATCGCAGCCGAACACCTTGTACATGCGGATCGATGCGTCGGGAGCGCTGCCGGGTGCCACCGAGAACGAGTGGTCGGTGAGCGTGGTGGCGTTGTAGGGGCCGGTGAAGGCGGTGCCGTCGGCCAGCACGCCGGCGCCAGCAGCGGTGCCCGACACGTGGGTGCCGTGCTCGCCGCAGGCGAGCGGGTCGGCGTCGGGTGCGGGCACGTCGGTCTCGCCCGGACCCGGGTCTGCGTCGTAGGCGTCGCCCACGAAGTCGTAACCGCCCACGACCTTGGCGGTGGGGAATGTGCCGGGCTCGATGATGGCGGGATCGTCGGCGGCGTACTTGGCCGCGCCGTCGGTGCCACCGAAGTCGGCGTGGTAATAGTCGATGCCGTCATCGATGATGCCGATGGTCATGCCCTTACCGGTGAGGCCGAGGGCCTGCCACGCCTGGGGCACGCCGGTGTAGGCGTTCGAGTGGGCGTTGTCGCGAGTGATGGGACGCGACACATGCACGCCCGACACGCCAGCGATCGACGCGATGGCCCGAAGGTCCTTCACTGTGGCTCGGACGGTGACGGCGTTGAGCACGGTGTAGGTGGAGGTGCCCACCTTGGCGCCAGCGGCGCGCAATGCCGGGAGCACCGAGGCCTGCGACGCGCGCACTTGGCGCTCGGCGGCCTTGCGGTCGAAGGCCGCGCCTGCCTGGTCGGCCTGCTCCTTCTTCCCGCTCACCGAATCGGCGCTCAGCATCACGACTGCCGAGACCACCTTGTTCGGATCTGCCTGGCTGGGCAGGTTCGAAAGGTCGAACTCCTTGGGGATGGGCCGTTGGGTGAATCGAGCGTGCCCCGAAGCCGGTGCCTGCGCCGCGGTGGAAGCCGCGAAGCCGACAGCAGTGAGCAACGCGACGCCGGTGGCAATGGCGCGTTTCATTCGTGGAATCCTCCGTCTGAAACCGCCCCCGTAGAGCGGATTGCGGCACCCTAGATCAGTCTCAATGGATTGAAAACAGGCACTACGGAGCGTGTTGAGGCGACCGCGAGACGGTGCCGGTGGCGTCCAATTGACCTCCCGGTCAAGACGGCCAGTAGGGTGCCCGTATGGCTCATCGCTTCGAGAGCGTCGCACAGGTCCGCCAGGGCTTGAAGGACGTCAACTACCTCGCCGACGACGGTATCGCCGGCGTCGCCTACCTTGCCGATCGCCTCGGTAAGCCTGTTCTGGTGGAGGGTCCGGCCGGTACCGGCAAGACCCAGCTCGCCAAGAGCATCGCCGAGATCACCGGCAGTCGCCTCATTCGTCTGCAGTGCTACGAAGGCCTCGACGAGAGCAAAGCGCTGTACGAGTGGAACTACAAGAAGCAGCTGCTGCGCATCCAGGCCGACAAGAACAGCGACAGCTGGAGCGATGTGCACGACGACATCTTCAGCGACGAGTTCCTGCTCACCCGCCCGCTGCTCGAGGCAATCAGCGCCCCCGACCCCGTGGTGCTGCTGATCGACGAAGTCGACCGCGTGGAAGTGGAGACCGAGGCGCTGCTGCTCGAGATCCTGTCGGAGTATCAGGTGTCCATCCCCGAGCTCGGCACCATCACGGCCAAGCAGATCCCGATGGTGTTCCTCACCTCCAACAACACCCGCGAGCTCAGCGAGGCGCTGAAGCGCCGCTGCCTCTACTTGCACGTCGACTACCCGAGCATGGACCGCGAGAAGGAAATCGTGCTCGCTCGCGTGCCCGAGGTGAGCGACAATCTCGCCGACCAGATCGCTCGCATCGTGCGCAGCATCCGCCAGCTCGATCTGAAGAAGTCGCCGAGCGTCAGCGAGACCATCGACTGGGCTCGTACCCTCGTGCTGCTCGGCATCGAGAGCATCGATGCGCAGCAGGCCAAGGAGACCCTCCACGTCCTTCTGAAGTATCAGACCGACATCGCCAAGGCCGCGAAGGAACTGAGCGTCGACAAGTAGTCGGCCACCGCTCATGCTCGACCTGCTTGCCGGTTTCGTGACCGAACTCCGCAACGCGGGGCTCCCGGTGTCGCTCACCGAGAACCTCGACGCCATGGAGGCGGTGCAACACATCCCCATCGAGGACCGCGACGCGTTCAAGTACGCGCTCGGCGCAACGATGGTGAAGAACAACGCGCACTGGCGGGCGTTCGAGACCGTGTTCGAGGTGTACTTCTCGATGCGCGGCCCCGAGTACAACATCGCCGACGGCGACACGGATCTCGACGAGATGTGGCGCGAGATGCAAGAGCAGCTGCGCGAGGGCGACAACCGAGGCGCGCAGGGCGGGTCGATGGATCAGCTCACGCCCGAAGAGCTCGCTCAGATGCTGATGTCGGCGCTGATGAACGGCGACCAGGCGATGATGCGCGCGCTGGCCCGTCAGGCCGTGCAGCGGTTCGCCGGTATGGAACCCGGTCGCCCGGTGGGTGGCACGTACTACCTGTATCGCACGCTTCGGAACCTCGATCTCGACAGCATGCTCGACAAGCTGATGGAGAAGAGCCGCGAGGAAGTGGGCGGCGAGCTCACCCCCCTCGAGGAACGCCTCGAGCACGACGAGTACAACGATCGCATCGAGCAGTTCAAGAAGGAGATCGAGGCCGAGATTCGTCGTCGCCTCGTCGCCGACCGCGGTGCCGAGGCCATGGCCAAGACGCTCCGCAAGCCGCTGCCCGAAGACGTGGAGTTCATGCACGCGTCGCGCGACGAGATGCAGAACCTGAAGAAGGCGCTGCAGCCGCTCACGCGCAAGCTCGCCGCTCGTTTGGCCCGCAAGCGCCGTCATGGTCGCAAGGGTCCGCTCGACTTCCGCAACACCGTGCGTCACAGCCTCAGCTACGGCGGCGTGCCGGCCGAGCCCAAGTTCAAGTACCCGCGCCCGGCCAAGCCCGAACTGATGGTCATCGCCGACATCTCCGGCTCGGTAGCTGCGTTCGCTCGCTTCACTCTGATGCTGGTGTATGCCATCCAGGGGCAGTTCTCGAAGGTGCGCTCGTTCGTGTTCATCGACGGCCTCGACGAGGTCACCGACTACTTCCGTGGCGAGGAAGACATCGCCAACGCCATCCATCGGGTGAACACCGAAGCCGACGTGGTGTGGGTGGACGGGCACAGCGACTACGGCCATGCGTTTGAGGTGTTCTGGGAGCGTTACGGCAAGGACGTGGGTCCGAAGACCACCGTGCTGTTGCTCGGCGATGCGCGCAACAACTACCACGCCAGCCAGGCATGGGTGATCAAGGAGATCCGCCAGAAGGCACGGCACGTGTACTGGCTGAACCCCGAGCCGAAGAGCTACTGGAACACCGGCGACTCCATCGTGGGCGACTACGGCACCCACACCGACGGCGTCTACGAATGCCGCAACCTGCGCCAACTCGAAGGCTTCGTCGAGAAGCTCGCCTGACCCGCCGCCCCGCTTGGGCGCGAAGGCGCCCGTAGGGGGCCGAGGGAGTCAGGTGCGTTGGTAGTTGGGGGCTTCTTTGGTGATGGTGACGTCGTGGGGGTGGCTCTCGTTGCGGCCGGCCGTGGTGACCCGCATGAACCTGGCGCCGCTGCGCAACGCCGGCAGCGTGGCCGCACCCGCGTATCCCATGCCGCTGCGCAGGCCACCCACGAGCTGGTAGACCACATCGCCCAGCGTGCCCGCGTACGGCACTCGGCCTTCGATGCCCTCGGGTACCAGCTTGCGCGACTGCCCGGCCACCTGGCTCTGTGAACCGCTGGACTGCGCGGTGGCGTAGCGGTCGGCGCCCAAGCCCTGCATGGCGCCCATCGAGCCCATGCCGCGGTAGCTCTTGTAGCGGCGACCTTCGAACAGTTCCAGCTCGCCAGGGGCTTCGTCGGTGCCGGCCAGCAGCGACCCCAGCATCACGCAGTCGGCACCTGCGGCAATGGCCTTCACCACGTCGCCCGAATAGGTGATGCCACCGTCGCCGATGATGGGAATGCCTCGGCGCCGAGCGTGCTGGGCAGCGAAATAGATGGCCGACAGCTGCGGCATTCCCGCACCGCTGACCACGCGAGTGGTGCAGATGGACCCGGCGCCCACGCCCACCTTCACGGCAGCGGCGCCGGCCTTGTGGAGCGCCTCCACGCCGTCCTCGGTGACCACGTTGCCGGCCACGATCGGCAGATCGGGCCACGAGCCACGAATGCGTTCGATGGCCTTGATCACACCGGCGGAGTGACCGTGCGCCGTGTCGAGTGCGACGGCGTCGACGCCCATGGCGACCAATGCCTCCACACGCTCCTCGAGTTCGGCGCCCACCCCGACGGCGGCGGCGCAGCGCAGTCGCCCGCCGCTGTCCTGCGTGGCGTTCGGGAACTCCTGGCTCTTCTGGATGTCTTTCACCGTGATCAGGCCGGTGAGGTGATCGTCGTCGTCCACCAGGGGCAGCTTCTCGATGCGGTACTTCTGCAGGATGGCCTTGGCCTCGTGCAGGGTGGTGCCGAGCTTGGCGGTGATGAGACGCTCGCTGGTCATGAACTCGGTGACCAGTCGCTGATAGTCGGAGGGCTCGCAGAAGCGCATGTCGCGGTTGGTGAGGATGCCCACCAGACGGTTGTCGGCATCGGTGATGGGCATACCGCTGAACTTGAAGCGGCTCATCAATTCTTCGGCATCGGCCAGGGTGGCGGTGGGCGGAAGGGTGACAGGGTCGGTGATCATGCCGCTCTGACTGCGCTTCACCTTCTGCACTTCGGCGGCCTGGTCGGCGATGGACAGGTTGCGGTGGATCACGCCGATACCGCCCTCACGGGCCATGGCGATGGCCATGCGGGCCTCGGTCACCTTGTCCATCGCGGCACTCACGATGGGCACCTGCAGCACGATGTCGGCGGCGAAGGTGGCGGCGGTGTCCACGGTGTCGGGCAGCACATCGCTGTAACCGGGCACGATCACCACGTCGTCGAAGGTGAGTGCTTCGAAGCGGTCGAACAGGTCGTCGTTGCTCATGCGGTTGCTCCGTGGGTGATGGGGTGGATCTGGCTGCACAGTGCATGCAAGACCGACACGAGCAGGGCGTGCTCCGCGGTGTGCATTCTGGTCTCGAAGTCGTCGACCGTGTCGGTGGCGAGGATCGGCACTGCGGCGGTGGCCAAGACCGGGCCGTCGTCCACGCCCTCATCGGCGACGAGATGCACCATCACGCCGGACGACGTGCGCGTGCCGCTGCGTGACTCGTCGAACGCTCGCTCGATGGCGTGGGTGCCGGGCAGTTCGCCGGGGAGTGCCGGATGGAGGTTCACCACCATGCCCGGGAACCAGCCCAGGAAGTTCATCGTGAGCAGCCGCATCCATCCGGCCAGCACCACCCAGTCGGGATCGAAGCCGCTCACGAGGTCGGCCAGTCGGGCGTCGTAGTCGGCGCGGCTCTCGCCAGGGCGTCGGCCGATGTGGACGGCGGGAATGCCAGCTGCGTCGGCGCGGCGGAGGGCGAAGGCGTCGCTGTTGTCGCTGACGACCGCCGTGACCACCGCAGGGATACGACCTTCGGCGCAGGCATCGATGATCGCCTGAAGGTTCGAGCCGTTGCCGGATGCCATCACCACAAGACGCTTCATCCGAGGTGCACCTTCCGGCCTTCGCCGGGCGCGGCCACGAGTTCGCCGATTCGCCAGGTGGGCTCGTCGATCAGTGCCTGCACGCCATCGGCGTGCTCCGGACTGCACACGATGACCATGCCGATGCCCATGTTGAGGGTGCGATACAACTCCTCGGTGGGCATACCGGGTGTGAGCTCGCGCACCAGTCGGAACAGCGGCGGCACCGGCCACGAGGTGAGATCGATGTGCGCATCGATGCCATCGGGCAGCACGCGGGGCAGGTTCTCGGGCAGACCACCGCCGGTGATGTGGGCCAGTGCCTTCACCTGCCGGTGCTGCAGCGCTGCGTCGAGCACCGGAAGGTAGTTGCGGTGCGGGCGCAACAGGGTGTCGCCGAGCGTGGCGTCGAACCCTGGAGGGGTGCTGTCCATTGGCAGCCAATCGAACACCTTGCGCAACAGCGAGTAGCCGTTGGTGTGCGGTCCGTTGCTGGCGACGCCGATCAACACGTCGCCCGCCTGCAATACACCGGCAGGCAGCAGTTCGGCGCGATCCACTACGCCCACCAACGTGCCGGCGATGTCGAACGCTCCTTCGGCATAGACGCCCGGCATTTCGGCGGTCTCGCCGCCGAGCAGTGCGCAACCCGACACCTCGCAGGCTTCGGCCATGCCGGTGACCACCTCGGCCACATGCTCGGCGTGCAGTTTGCTACTGGCCACGTAGTCGAGAAAGAACAGCGGATGAGCGCCCTGCACCAGCACGTCGTCGATGCAGTGATTCACGATGTCCATGCCCACACCGCGGTACTTGCCGAGGCGAGCAGCCAGTTCCACCTTCGTGCCCACGCCGTCGGTGCTGGCCACCAGGAGCGGGTCGTCCATGTTCTTGATGGCGGCCAGGCTGAACACGCCTCCGAAACTGCCGACGCCGCGCAGGACGGCGTCGCCATGTGTGCGTTCGACGGCGGCCTTCATCTGTTCCACTGCACGGGTGCCTTCGTCGATGTCGACACCTGCGGCGGCGTATGAGGTGAGCTGCGCACCGATGCTGCGCCAGCCGATGTCGCGGCGAATCTGGCGGCCATCGAACGCAACCGATGCCATCCGCTCGTAGGCGTGGGATCGGGCGGTAGCCAGGTCGGCGCCGAGGCCGGTGACAGCCAGCACTCGGCCGCCGGTGACCACGTTGCCGTCGGTGCCGGCACGGAACAGCAGTGCGTCGGCGCTGTCGTTGCCGAAGTCGATGGTCGCACCCGTGATCGGCGCTGCCGGGTAGCCCGGAGCCGCAGCCACGACGGTGCAAGCGGCACCTTCGTATGCGATGTGTCGTTCGCCGAGCGAGCCGTTGCAGCAGGCCAGTGCCAACTCGGCGAGGTCGTCGGTGACCAGTGGCAGCACCGTCTGCGCTTCGGGGTCGCCGAAGCGGCAGTTGAACTCCAGCAACTTCGGGCCATCGGCGGTGCACATCAACCCGGCGTAGAGCACGCCGATGTAGGGGGCGCCCACCTCGGCCAGATAGTCGATGACGGGCTGGATGAAGGTGGCGGTGAGTTCGTCGGGGTCGTAGGGCACCGGTGCCGGGGCGTAAGCGCCCATGCCGCCCGTGTTCGGGCCGGTGTCGCCCTCGCCGATGCGCTTGTGGTCTTGGGCGATGGGCAGGGGGCGGGCCACGGTGCCATCGCACATGGCCATCAGGCTGCACTCCGGGCCGATGAGGCGTTCTTCCAGCACGATGGGGCCCTGCTCGAGCAGTTCGCGAATGGCAGCCTCAGTGGCCTCGGCACCATCGGGCACGATCACGCCCTTGCCGGCAGCGAGACCGTCGAGCTTCACCACAACGGGTCGCCCGAACGCCCTCCACCACGCCAGTGCGTCGTCGGCCGACGACGACAGGTGGAAGGCCGGCGACGGAAGTGCGAGGCTGTGCGCCAGCGTGCGGGTGAAACCCTTGCTGCTCTCCAACTTGGCGAGTCCGGCAGTGGGGCCGAAGCACGGCACACCGGCGTCGGCGCAGCGGTCGGCCACACCGGCCACGAGGGCTGCCTCGGGGCCGACGATCACCAGGTGGGCATCGATGGGCGTGGGCAGATCGGCAGCGATCCGCACCGCGTGCCCATGCCGCTCGCATGCCCACGCAATGGCGGCCTCGCGCCCACCCGACCCGATGACGAGCACGTTCATGCCAATGCTCCGTTCATGCCAATGCGCCGTTCATGCCAAGGCTCCTTCGAAGCGCAGCTTGGGCGGGGCTTCGTCGACGGGCATGGGGTACTGGCCGGTGAAGCAGCCGTTGCAATAGCCGGTGCTGGCTCCTCCGCTGGCCGGCTCGATGGCGGTCATCATTCCTTCCAGCGAGAGGAAGTGCAGCGAGTCGGCGCCGATGAGTTCGCGCATCTCCTCCACGGTGAGGCGAGCCGCCATCAGGTCGCCGTCGTGGCCCATGTCGACACCGAAGTGGCACGCATCGGTGATGGGTGGGCAGGTGATGCGAAGGTGCACCTCGGTGGCACCCGCATCGCGAAGCAACTTCACGAGCGGCCCGGCGGTGGTGCCACGCACCAGCGAGTCGTCGATCATCACCACTCGTTTGCCGGCCAGGTTCTCGCTGAGCGCGTTGAACTTCAACGCCACGCCGCGCTCGCGTAGGTCTTGGGTGGGTTCGATGAATGTGCGGCCGATGTAGCGGTTCTTGATCAGACCATCGTTGTGGGGGATACCGCTCTGGCGGCTGTAGCCGATGGCCGCAGGGATGGAACTGTCGGGCACCGGAATCACCACGTCGGCATCCACGCCGCTCTCCATCGCCAACTGCTCGCCGAGGCGCTGACGAACGTGGTGCACGTTGTGGCCCGCCCAGTTGCTGTCGGGGCGACTGAAGTAGACGAACTCGAACGTGCATCGCGCCGGGGTGGCTGCCGGCGTGAGGGCCTGGCGCCGATGCATCTCTGCGCCTTGCAGCGTGACGATTTCGCCGGGTCGTACCTCGTCGATCTCGAGGCAGCCCAAGGTGTTCAGCGCACAGGTCTCGGAGGCGACGGCGTAGCCACCGTGCGGCAGACGGCCGACGTGCATCGGCCGGAAGCCCCACGGGTCGCGCACGGCGATGACCCGATCGTTCACCAGCATCACCAATGAGAAGGCGCCCTTCCACGCAGGCAGGGTGCGCTCCACACGGTCTTCCCACGTGCGGCCACCGGCAGCCGCCAGCATCAGCGTGATCACCTCGGTGTCGCTGGTGGCGGTGAGTCCGAAGCCTCGCGACAGCAGTTCGTCGCGCAGCGCTGCGGCGTTCACCAGGTTGCCGTTGTGTGCCACGGCCAATGGGCCATGCATGGTCTCCACCACGAACGGCTGGATGTTCTTGTGTGAGTTGCCGCCGGTGGTGCTGTAGCGAGTGTGGCCAATGGCGTGATAGCCGGTGAGACCAGCCATCGTGGCCGGCGTGAACACGTTGCTCACCAGGCCGGAGTCCTTGTGCACACGCACTCGCGAGCCGTCGCTGATGGCGATGCCGGCGGCTTCCTGGCCGCGATGTTGCAACGCGAACAGGCCGAAGAAGGCAAGCTGCCCGAGGCCTTCGCCCAGTGGAGTTGATGCACCGAACACACCGCATTCCTCATGTGGTTTGTCGTCGTAGCACTCGTGGTCGGCGGCAGACGACGAGTCGGCGTGCCAGATTTCTTCAGAGGGAAACATCGCGCAGTTGCTCCTGGATGCGGGGCGGCACGGGATAGGCGCCGGGTTCGAACGTGGTGCCCGTGAGGCGTTCGAAGGCGTGGATGTAGCGACGCGTGGTCTCGGCCCACACGTCGTCGGGCAGCGTGGGTGGTTCGCCGTCGCCGCGGTACCCAGCGGCGAGGAGGGCGCGTCGCACCACTTCTTTGTCGAGGCTCTCGGGTTCGTCGCCAGCAGCGAGGCGTTGCTCGTAGCTCGCCGCCACCCAGTAGCGCGACGAGTCGGGGGTGTGCATCTCGTCGATCAGCAGCAGGCTGCCGTCGGCGGCGGTGCCGAACTCGTACTTCGTGTCGGCCAGGATGAGGCCCGCTTCGGCGGCCTTCTGCTGGCCGCGGCGGAACAGCAGGAGGGCCGCCTCCACCACCTCGCCCCAGCGGCGGTGCTCCACCAGGCCGCGCTGCGCCACCTCGGCCACGGTGAGGGGTACGTCGTGCACGCCTTCGGTGCCTTTGGTGGTGGGGGTGACCAAGGCAGCCGGAAGCTCGGTGTTCTTCAGCAGCCCATCGGGGAAGCGGTGGCCGTAGATCTCGCGAGCCCCGTCGGCGTACTGCTGCCATAGCGAGGTGGAGGTGACGCCGGTGATGTAGCCACGCACGATTACTTCTACGGGCAGCGGTGTGGCGGAGCGGGCGACGAGCAGGTTCGGATCGGGTACCGACAGCACGTGGTTGGGCACGATGTCGGCGGTCTCGGCGAACCACCATGCCGCCAACTGGTTCAGCACCTGCCCCTTGTAGGGCACTCCAGCAATGATGCGGTCGAACGCCGACAGGCGATCGGTGGTGACGAACAGACGGCGTCCTTCGCCGTCGTTGCCGGGTGGCAGTTCGTAGGAGACACGTACCTTCCCATCGCGCCGGTCCGGCAACGGCAGGTCGATGTCGAGGAACGGAGCAATCGGGGTGGTCATCTGGTGTCTCACATCCCCCGGGCGTGTCGTACGCCCTGTTCGAACAAGTGCAGACCGAGGCCGTGCTGTGTGCCCCGCGTGCGGCGCGGGTGCTGGCGAGCCAGCACGTGGTTCTCTGGGTGTGGCATGAGGCCCAGCACCACGCCGCTCTCGTCGCACACACCCGCTATGGCATCGAGCGAGCCGTTGGGGTTCGTGCCGCTGTAGCGCAGCGCTACCTGGCCGGCGGCGGTGAGCGCGGCCACGTCGGGGTGCACGTAGCGGCCTTCGCCGTGGGCGATGGGGCACTCGATGGGCTCGAGTCCGGCGGTCCAGATGCTCTTGCTCGGTGGCGCCTCGAGGCGCACCCATTCGCACTGGAAGTGACCGCTCTCGTTGTGGCCGAGCGAGCCGGGCAACAGGCCGGTGCGGGTGAGCACCTGAAAGCCGTTACAGATACCAATGACCGGCTTGCCCGCCGAGACGAACCCGGTGAGGGCGTCGCCCACGCCGTGCGAAAGCTCCAGGCTCCACATGCGACCGGCGCCGAGTGCATCGGCGTAACTGAAGCCGCCAGCCACCACCAGCATCTGTGCCGCGCCGAGCACCGACGGGTCGGCAAGTAACTCGGCCAGCAGCACGATGCGCGGCGAGGCACCTGCGAGTTCCAGTGCGAACGACACGTCGAGGTCGCGGTTGGTGCCGGGTGCGGCGAGCACGATGGCGGTGGGACTGCTCATAGCGCTCCCTCCTGGCGGAATGCGGCCACGAGTTGCTCCACCGATGCGGAAATTCCGGGCGCCTCGAACGCGCCATGGGTGGTGGTCTCGCCGAGCACGTGGATGGGGCCGCCCACCAGTTCGGTGAACCATGTGAGATCTCGGGGCCGAAGTTCCACCACGAACCTTCCGTTGCTCTCGCTGAACCATGCGGTGGTGGCGTCGGCATGCGGGAGGGTGTGGATGCGCACACCCAGGCGGCCCGCGATGGCCATCTCGGCCAGGGCCACGGCGAGCCCACCCTCGCTGAGGTCGTGGCATGCCAGCACTCGGCCGCTGGCGAGCGCGCGGTGCAGGCGGCGGTAGCGATCGTGGGCGTCGGCCACCGGTGCCGGCACCACTGCCGGGCCCACCGGGTGCAGTTTGGCGAAGTGACTACCGGCGAACTCCACGTCGGTGCTACCCACCTGAACCAACACATTGCCGGCGTGCTTCAGATCGGGGGTGACGGTGGCATCGGCGTTCGGTACGTGGGCCATTGCGGTGATCACCAGCGTGGGCGGCACCGCGTGTCGCTGACCGTCGCTGCCGAGGTACTCGTTGTTCAACGAATCCTTGCCGCTCACGAATGGTGCACCGTGATGTTCGGCAGCGTCGCAGCAACCCTGCACGGCCATCACCAGGTCGCCCAGAGTGGTCTCGCGTCGCGGGTCGCCCCAGCTGAAGTTGTCGAGTAGCACCACCATGTCGGGGTCGGCCCCCACGGCCACCACGTTGCGGATGGCTTCGTCGATGACGGCGTGGGCCATGCGCTCCGGGTCGGCCAGGCCGAACCACGGGTTCACGCCGATGCCCACGGCGAAACCGTGCGTGTCGGTGGGCTCGGCCAGCACCACACCATCGGCGTGGCCATCGTGGTGCGCACCAACGAGTGGGCGCACTGCCGTGGCACCGCGGATCTCGTGGTCGTAGCGGCGGATCACGCGCTCCTTGGAGGCGATGTTGGGGTGTGCCAACAACGCCAGCAGCGTGGCGGTTGGGTCCGCACATTCGGGAGCGGCAGCATCACCGCGGTGGGGCGTTGGCAGGGTGGCCACCATCGACCGCTGGGGCCGCCCGTCGTGCAGGAAGTGGGTGTCGAGTTCCAGCACGGTGAGGTCGCCGGCGCGCACGCGCAGCACGCCGTCGCCGGTGAAGGTGCCCAGGCTCACGGCCTCCACACCGTGCCGTGCGCAGACGGCCTGCATCGAGGGCCAGTGTGCGGGCGGCACGGCGAACACCATGCGCTCCTGTGCCTCGCTGAGCCAGATCTCCCACGGGCGTAGGCCCGGATACTTCAGCGGCGCCAGCGTCACATCGACATCGGCCCCGACACCCTCGGCCATCTCGCCGACGGCGCTCGACAGGCCGCCGGCGCCGCAGTCGGTGACGGCGCTGTAGAGACCGTGGCATTCGGCCATTGCGTCAATGACCAGTTTCTCCACGATCGGGTCGCCGATCTGCACGCTGGCGCCTGCCACGTCGCCGGTGGTGGCATCCATCGTGGCGCTGCTGAACGTGGCACCACGTAATCCGTCGCGACCTGTGCGTCCGCCGATCACCGCCACAAGATCGCCGGGTTGCGGGCCGGGCAGTTCGGGTGCGTCGGCGGCTATGCCGATGCAGCCGGCGTACACCAGCGGGTTGGCGATGTAGCCGGGGTCGTACAGCACCGCACCGGCCACGTTGGGCAGACCGATCTTGTTGCCGTAGTCGGCAACACCGGCGATGACGCCGCTCTCGATGAGGCGAGGGTGCAGCACGCCTTCGGGTAGTTGATCGGCCGGCAGGTCGGTGGGGCCGAAGCAGAGAATGTCGGTGACGGCGATGGGGTGGTGCGCCGCACCCATCACGTCGCGGATGACACCACCCACGCCGGTGTTCGCACCGCCGAAGGGTTCGATGGCCGACGGATGGTTGTGGGTCTCGGCCTTCACCGCCAGCGTGACGCCGGGGGAGTAGCGCACGATGCCCGCGTTGCCCACGAACGAGCTCACCACAAATGGTGCATCGATGCGGTCGGTGCAGTTACGCAACTGCTTCAGCAGCGGCGTGATCTCGGTGCCGTCGGCTGTGGTGATGCGCGCCCGGAACGTCTTGTGGCTGCAGTGCTCGCTCCAGGTCTGCGCCAGTGTCTCAAGTTCCACATCGGTGGGCTCGCGGCCCACGCCGCGGTAATGGGTGGCAATGGCGCGCAGTTCGGCGAGGTCGAGGCTGAGACCTCGTTCGCGGCTCAACGCCTGTAGTTCATCGTCGGTGAGGTTGGTGACGGCCACGTGGTCCACGGTGCGGTCTGCGGTGGCCGTGGCATCGATGAAGTGCGGTTCGATGGGCGCGGGCGCCCAGCGCTCGATCACCTGGTTGGCCAACAGTCGTCGGGCGATGGCAGCGTGCTCGGTTGGCGACAGATCGCCATCGATCTGGAACAGGCGGCCGGTGGCCACCTCTACGTGCGGCAGACCCACGGTGGCCATTGCCAACTGGATGGCGGTGGCGGCGGGGTCGGTGACGCCGGGTAGCAAGGCGGTCTCGATGCCGTCGGTGGGTACGTCCCAGGTGCCGGTTTGCAGCATGGGGTCGATGAGCACGGCTTCGAGTTCGGCGAGGTGATCGTGCGGGAGGTCGGCAGCGAAGAAGACCACGTCGGCCACGTGGATGGAGGTCACGGCCGTGAGGCCGAGCGCGTGCGCATCGGCCACCAGTCCGCCAGAACGCGGGTCGTCACCACTACTGCGAATGGTGAGACGCACTCCGGAGGCCACCGCGATGAACCTAGGCGCGCGCGACGAGCGGGTTTTTCGCGCGCGAACGAAAAGTAAGATCGGAGGCCGCGAGAGGGTGCGCAGTAGGGTCGAGTTGTGACCCGTCTCGTTCTTGTCCGTCATGGTGAATCGAACGTCACGGTCAACCGCATCATCGGTGGACCGCGCACGTGTAACGGCTTGTCCGACCTCGGTCGGCGTCAGGCTTCCGCGCTGCTGGACCGCTGGACGGCGCACCGCGAGATCGAACCCGACGTGCTGATCGCAAGCCAATACCCTCGGGCGTTCGAAACCATGCAGATCATCGCCCCGGCCCTGGGCGACCTGCCCATCGACCGCGATGCCGGGTACGGCGAGCACGACCCGGGCCCTGAGTGCGACGGCATGTCGTACAAGGACTTCGTTGCTCGCTTTCCCGAGGTGTCGGCCAACTGGGATGCACACGACCCGTTCGCCATCACCTTCCCCGGCGGCGAGACCATCGCTACGTTCCAGTATCGGGTGGGCCAGGCAGTGCGTCGCACTATCGAGGTGCACACTGGCAAGACCGTGGTGGTGGCCTGCCACGGTGGTGTGGTTGATGCCGTGCTGCGGTTTGCGCTGCGCGCACCGGCGATGGGTTCGTTCGAGATCCACACGGTGAACACCTCGATCACCGAGTTGGTACTCACCGAGAGGAACCGTTGGAAACTGGTGCGCTACAACGACAGCGCCCATCTGGCCGGACTCCCGGCAACCACCAACGCTGGTTGAGCCATGACCGGCCGGTTCGATGTCGTCGTCATCGGCGCCGGATCTGCGGGCGCGGTGCTGGCGGCTCGGCTGAGCGAAGACCGTCATCGATCGGTGTTGTTGCTCGACGCCGGGCCCGACCACGTGGTGGCCGACATGCCCGATGCGGTCAGCGGCCCATCATTCCTCGACGCGCTGAGCGTGGAGGGGTTGCAATGGCCGCATCTCGATGCGGTTCGAACTGCTGGTCAGCAGCCGCGCCTCTACCGACGCGGTCGCGGTGTGGGCGGGTCGTCGTTGGTGAACGCGATGGTGGCCCTGCCCGGCGAGCCGGGCGACTACGACGAATGGGAGCGACGAGGTGCCGCCGGGTGGGGGTGGCGCGACGTGGCGCCGTGGTTCCCTCGCGTGCCGTTGCCGCTACGCAAGGTGCAACCTGCCGAGCTCGGCTCGGTGGGCGCTGCACTCATGGCCGCCGAACCGTACGCCGAAGCAGCGACGCTCACTCGCGACGAAGCCGGTCGCAGGGCGTCGGTGAACGTGGTGTATCTGGAGGCGGCACGCCGCCGGCCGAACCTCACGGTGCAGGGCAATGCCCTGGTGCACCGGGTGCTGTTCGACGGCCGCCGCGCCACCGGCGTGTTGCTGGCCGATGGCACCGAGATCGAGGCCGGTGTGGTCATCGTGAGCGCCGGCGCCATCCATTCGCCCGCAGTGCTGCTGCGCAGCGGTGTGCAGCGTGAGGGCATCGGCCTCGGTCTGCAGGACCATCCGTCGTTCCCCATCACGCTGCAACTGTCGCAGGGCTTCGCTGCAGCCCCGCATTCTCTGGTGGTGACGGCGTTGCTGCGTGCCACCCATCGCCACACCAACGATCTGCAGGTGCTCGCATTGGAAGAGGCCGACCCCTCCGTGCCCGGGTTGGGCGTGCTACTCGGGGCACTGATGATGGTGCATTCCACGGGCACCGTCAGGCTGGCAAGCGACGATCCGACAGTCGACCCACTGGTGGACTTTGCGATGCTCAGCGACGAGCGAGATTTGCCCGGCATGCGCGCCGCGGTGGAGTTGGTGGAGCGGGTGGCGCACAGCGCGGCGATGGCTCGCATCGGCGAGGTGCTGCCGTACGACGCATCCGACGACGGTGTGCGTCGAGCGCTCGGCGATTACGTGCACGCAGCCGGCACCTGCCGAATGGGCGCCACCGACGACGAGGTCGCGGTGGTGGACCCCACGTGCGCCGTCATCGGTTACGAAGGGTTGTGGGTGTGCGATGCCTCGGTGATGCCCGCGGTGCCGCGGGCCAACACGCACCTACCCACCGTGATGCTGGCCGAGCGTGTGGCAGCGATGCTCAGCGCTTCGCTGCCGTCGCCTTCCTGACGGGCAGCTTCGGCGCAGCTTGCCTCGGCGCGGCTTTCTTCGGCGCGGCTGCTGCGGCGCTCATCTTCGTGGCCACCTTCACCAGGTCCGCCATCTCGTCGTGCAGCAGGTCGGTCATCACCCACAGGTCGGGCACCAGATCGCGATCGCTCACGAACCCGAAGTCGAGGTTGCCGTTGTAGCTCTGCACCGTCATGTTCAGCCCCTGGCCATCCACCAGGGTGCTGACCGGATAGAAGTGCTGCAGTTTCGCCCCAGCCGAATACAGCGGTACCTGTGGGCCGGGCACGTTGCTGATGACCAGATTGAACGGCGGGTTCATTCGATCGGCGATCTTCAGTCGGCTGTACATGCGCATTGCTCGAGCCGCGACGGCTGGCGGGGCGAACTGCGTGAAGTCCTGCAGCGCCTCGGCCGGAATGGCAGCGAACTGATCCTTCGCTGCGGTCATGGCCTGCTGCACCCGACGAAGTCGTTTCACCGGGTCGGCCTCGTTGGTGGCGAGGTCGGAGAACAGCGCCGACACGCGGTTCTGGAAGCTGTCGTCCTCCATGCCGCTGCGCACGCTCACCGGCACCATCGCCACCAGGCTCTCCTCCGGCAGGCAGTCGTGCAGCTGCAGATAGCGGCGCAACGTGCCCGAGCAGACGGCCATCACTACGTCGTTGAACGTGCAACCAAAGGCTCGACGCACGGTCTTGGCATCGTCGAGCGGCACGGAGGTGTAGGCGAAGCGACGGTGTGGCGAAATGGCTTGGTTCCAGGGGGTGCGCGGCGCTTGCGTGGGTGGCAGGGCCGGCGGATGGTCCACATCGGTGCCGCTCTGGGATCGCAGACGCTCGCGCATCAACCTTCCCATTGGGCCGGGCATCGGCTGGGCAATGAGATCGGCGAGGGCATGCATGCCACCGCTACGTGTTGCGGCGGCGAGTTCGCGGGTGGTGCGAACACTGAGGCGCACCATCTTCTCGGGCCGGCGCAGGTACTCGCGAGCGGTGATCCGCAGCAGTTCCTCGTCGGTGGGCACGGCCTCGGGAGTCCATTCCAGCGGGCGTCCGGTTGGGCGCGCCGCAGGGTCGAGATCCAGCAGAGCGGCCAGCATCATGGCGCCGGCCGCACCGTCGACCGCAGCGTGGTGCACCTTGGTGAGTTGGGCGATGAGGCGGCCGTTGTCGACGCCTTCGATGACGTACAGCTCCCACAGCGGCCGGGTGCGGTCGAGCGGTCGAGCGATGATGCGAGCCACAGCCTCGGCCAACTGCTGTGGGGTGCCCGGCGGCGGCACGGCGTGGTGGCGCACATGGAAGTCGATGTCGAAGTCGGGGTCTTCGATCCAGTACGGCAGGTCGAGGCCCAACGGCACCTCCACCAATCGCCGCCGGAACGGGGTGAGCTGGTCGATGCGCTCGAGGATGATCTCCTTCGTCGCCTCCAAGCCGGCGCCCCCTGGCGCGTCGGTGGGGTCGTAGATCGTCACCGAGCTGACGTGGCCGAACGTGGTGGGCGTCTCGAGGTTCAGAAAGCTGGCATCGATGCCATTGAGCTGCCGCATGATCTACAGCTTCGCGTGTTCCATGAGCGGGAAGATCGTGGGCCACTCGGCCGCTTCGAGCAGCAGACCATCGCGCTCAGCGGGTGTCATTGGTGTGTGGTCGCGGGCCGCTTGCAACAACGTGGGGATGAGGTGCAGATCGCCGGTGGTGGCGAATACGTGCACCCCGGGCGTGGAGAGGGTGAAGCGCACGCCCCGGGCCAGCAGTTCGGGTTCGGTGAACGGTTCGTACCAGCACGAGTGGGTGGGCACCTGGTCGCCCCACGGCCGGTGGGCCCCCACTTTGATGGCCTGCACGCCGAGGTCGCGGCGAGCCGCTTCGTCGAGCAATGCTGCGAGATCAGCGGCGTACTGGGGATGCGCGAGTGCTCCGGCGTACACCGGCAACATCACGGTGTCGAGGTCGTATCGGCGCACCGCTTCCAGTTGTGCGGCCGGGGTGCCGAAGTCGTGCCCGGTCACTCCGACGAATCGGGTGAGGCCTTCGTCGCGAGCTTGCAGGATGGCTCGGAACGCGCCGTCGCGTTGGTCGAGATCGTCGAGCGATGTCACTCCGTGCGCCTGGTATAGGTCGACATGGTCGGTCTGCAGGCGTTCCAGCGTGCGTTCCAGTTGGCGGCGAAGGTCGTCGGCGGTGGTCTTGCCCGACTTGGACCCGATGAAGATGCGGTTGCGCACGGCGGGAATGAGCGGACCCACCAGTCGTTCGGCGAGGCCGTAGCCCGGCGCAATGTCGATGTGGTTCACCCCGCCGTCGAGTGCGGCGTGGAAGCTCGCGGCCGCGGTGTCGGCGTCGGATCGTCCGTATGCGGCGGTTCCGAGAATGGCCACGCTGGACATGTGATCGGTGCGGCCGAGTCGGCGGGTAGGAAGTTCGCTCACAGGGGTCACTGTAGGGCGTGTCAGAGTAGGAGGATGCCGTACGACAAAGGCCTCTTCGAACTCGGTGACGCGTGCTACGCCTACCTGCAGCCGGATGGCAGTTGGGGTTGGAGCAACGCCGGTCTGGTGATGGGCGATGGAGTGTCGCTATTGGTCGACACCCTGTTCGATCTCAAGCTCACTGCCGAGATGCTCACGGCCATGCAACCCGTCACTCGCGTGTCGCCCATCGGCACCTTGGTGAACACGCACGCCAACGGCGATCACTGCTACGGCAACGAGTTGGTGGAGGGTGCAGAGATCATCGCCAGTGCCGCCACGGCGCACGAGATGAACGAGGTGCCGCCCGCGATGCTGGCCGCGTTGAACAAGGCTGATGGGGAAGTGGGCGAGCTCTTCCGTCACTTCTTCGGTGCGTTCGAATTCGACGGGATCAACGTCAGCATGCCCACCCGTACCTTCGAGGGCCGGTTGGAGGTCGACGTGGCCGGTCGGATGGTGGAACTCATCGAGGTCGGCCCGGCGCATACCCGAGGCGACACCATCGTCTACGTGCCCGACGCGCGCACCGTCTACACGGGCGACATCCTGTTCATCGGTGGCACGCCCATCGTGTGGGCGGGCCCGCTCGGCAACTGGGTGGCGGCCTGCGACCTGATGCTGGGCATGGATGTCGACACCGTGGTGCCGGGTCACGGCCCCATCACCGACAAGGCGGGCATTGTTGCGGTGCGCGATTACCTCGCGTTTGTGGATGCCGAGGCCACCGCCCGCCATGCGGCAGGTGTGGATGCGTGGGAGGCCGCCCGCCAGATCGCGGCCGAGATCGGCGCCAAGGAAGACTTCCGTGGATGGAGCGAGTTCGGCCGGATCAGCGTGAACGTGGACACGGCCTATCGCAGCCTCGACCCCGCCTATGTCACGCCCAACATCGTGGAGCAGTTCCGCCGCATGGCCGAACTCGAAGGCTTCCTGCCTGCCTGAGGGTCAGCCGCCGCTGGCGTAATGCTCGGCGATCGGTGGGACCTTCTTCTTCTTGGGCTTCCCGCTGCGCTCATTGGCCGCGTTGCGCACTGCCAGTAGCCAGCCGGCAATGACGGCCAGGCTGAAGATGAACCACTGGATGGTGTAGCTCAGGTGCGGTGGGCCGCCATCGAGATCGGGAAACACCACCGGCTCCAGGGCGGCTGCCTCGGGCTGCATGTCGAGTTGATCGAGGTATACGGGCTGCACGGTCTGGGTGAACTGCTGCGACAACGCGTCGAGGTCCATGCGACGAATCTGAGTGAGCTGCTCGGCGCCGTTGTCGCTGGCCTGCCCGGTGCCTGCGCTCTGGCTCTGGCGAATGCGTCCGGTGACGGTGACAGTGCCGCTCGGAGCTGCGGGAAGGGTGACGGTGCCGACGGCAAAGCCGCGGTTCACCATCAGCACGGTGCCATCGGCGAGCTGCAGGCCACTCACCGCATCATGGCCGCTGGCTCCCGACTGGCTGACGTTCACGATCTCGAAGTCCTTGCCGTTCACGTAGGAGCCGGTCGCAGTGACGCGACGCCACTCGATGTCGGCCGGTGGCTGGCTCGCAAGTGTCTCGAAGGGCACGATGTCGGCTGCGGTGCGCGAGTTCACCTCCGACTTGAAGTCCTGGCGATCCTGGTAGCGACCGAGTTGCCACATGCCCGCCGTGACCATCAGCCCGATGGTGAGCAGGCAGACGACGTGCAGCGCGATCCACTTCGGCGTGAGCAGGAACTTGTACATGACCCACTTGACGGTAGCCGCAGTGGGCGCTGCTCACCCATCGCGCCGGGATGGGTCAGGTGCGGTCCCAGAGCATGCCGCTGGGGCTTTCCGGGTCGAGGAGACGCTGGGAGGGGGATTGGCGGTCGATGTGGCCGATGAGTCCCTTGTACACGCCGAAGCCGCACAGGTCCTGCAGTTCGGGCGAGAAGCGACGCGCGGTGTCGAGTGGGATTCCCAGCTGCTGGTTTTCCTGTTGCCGAATGAAGCCGGAGCAATAGTTCATGGCGACGCCTCGTCGCTTGGCGTCGGTGGTGTTGGCGCCGCCTCCGTGCCACAGGCCGCCGTCCCACACCAGAATGCTGCCGCGGGTCATCTCGGCGCACACACTGTCGTAGTGCTGGCCGTAGACGGGCGACGACGCCGCCCGATGCGTGCCGGGAATGATGCGCGTCGCGCCGTTGGCCTCGGTGAAGTCGGTGATGGCCCACATGCTGTTCGCGGTGACCGGTGCGTGCGGCTTGGGGATGGGGATCACCTGATCGTCAGCGTGAATGGGTTGCGCCACCTCGCCGGGATGAATGGTGATGGCGCTGAGGCTGCTGACCAGACACGCCTGCCCGAGCATGTGGTGCATCAGCGACAGCACCACCGGGTGCACCGGAATCTGCTCGTACATCTCGCCGAGTGCCAGCAGGTTGTAGACACGTGTCGTGGCGCGTCCTTCGAACCCGTTGCCGCCGGTGCTGATGTTCAGTTCGCGCTCCAACCGATCGATGTCGGCGTGCAGCGCGTCGGCGGTGGCAACATCGAATGCGTCGCGCACGATGGTGCAGCCGTCGCGTTCCAGTCGCTCGATGTGAGGGCTCAGCTCATCGCTCATGACGTTCACTGTGCCAGACGGTGCGGCGCAGGGCTACGGTCAGCAGTTGATGGACCCGCAATTGATCACTTCCGAATGGCTCAGCGGCGTGCTCGGCGCGCCGGTCACCATCACTGCCGAGAAGCGAATCGGCGATGGGCTGGTGGGCATGAACATGCGCTACGCGCTGGAAGTGCCGGAAGGCTCGGGCTTGCCTTCGAGCATCATCGCCAAGTTGCCGTCGCCCGACGACACCAGCCGTGCCACGGGTGTGGCGTTGCGCAACTACGAGCGCGAAGTGAAGTTCTACGAGGAGATCGCTCCCACCGTCGACATCCGCGCAGCGAAGTGCTGGTTCTCCGAGTGGGACGAAGCCACCGGCGACTTCATCCTGCTGATGGAAGACCTCTCGCCGTGCGAGCAGGGCAACCAGATCACGGGGTGTTCGGTGGAGTTGGCCCGCCGATCCGTGGTGGAACTGGCCCGCCTTCACGGTCCGCGTTGGGGCGACTCGTCGCTCGACGACATCGAGTTCCTTCAGCGTCGCACCGCCGCCGATGCCGATCAGTTGACGATGCTCTACGGCATGTTTCTGCCGGGCTTCCTCGGCATCTTCGGGAAGTACCTCGACACGGAAGGCATCGCGCTGATCGAGCGTTTCGCAGCGCGCATTCCGGAATGGATCGAAGGCCGCGACCTGCCGAACACCGTCACGCACGGCGACTACCGCCTCGACAACCTGATGTTCGCCAGCGAACAGGGCGGGTACCCGGTGGCGACGGTGGATTGGCAGACCCCCGGGCAGGGGCCCGGCAGCTCCGATGTGAGTTACTTCCTGGGTGCCGGCCCGTTGCCCGACGACCGTCGGGCGATCGAGCGGCAACTCATCGGCGAGTACCTCGCCGCCTTGGAGGGTTACGGCGTGGTCCAGGACGAAGCATCCTTCTGGCGGCACTACGCCCGAGACGCATTCGGGGGCATCATCATGTCGGTGGTTGCGTCGCAGATCGTCGGTGTGAGCGACCGCAGCGAGGCGATGTTCGCCGCCATGGCCACTCGCCACACCATTCACGCGCTCGACCTCCACAGCGAAAGCCTGATCTGACAGTGGAACTGCCCGACTTCCACATTCCACATGCGGAGAAGATCGAGTGGATGATCGAGACGCATGGTTGGGCGATGGAACCCGTGGCGGCGCGCACCGACACCGACCCGCCGCTGGCCGGCTACGTGTACACCATCGGGTACCCGGAGGCGTTCGGCTTTCCCGAGGTGGTGGTGTTCGGGCTGACGCCCGCCACCGCACGCGGTCTGTTCGACATGATCGCCGACATGCTCCGTGGCGGCACCGAGATACCGGTGGATGCCGAGCTGGTGGGTCTATTCGACAACGACCTGCGCTGCGTGTTCGCCCCGCTCGGCAACGACGTGGTCGCCGAGTTGCTCGGCACGGCCGTGGCGTGGCGTAAGGGTGCTCCGTTCAACGCAGTGCAGTTGCTGTGGCCCGACCGCAATGGGTTCCTGCCCACGGAACCTGGCTTCGATCGCCGAATGTCGTTGGCCCAACCGGTGGTGGCCGACGTACGCTGACGGCATGGCAACTGCGCTCGTGCCGCCAACGTTGATCTTCGACGGCGACTGTGCGTTCTGCAGCTCCTCGGTGCGGGCAGGCAAGCGGTGGATGCGGCGGATGCCCGCTGCTGTGCCGTACCAGACCGCCGACCTGTCGGCGGTGGGCCTCACCGAGCAGCAATGCTCGGAGTCGGTGCGTTACGTGGACGCCAACGGCACGCTGTTCGCCGCGCACGACGCGGTAGGGGCGCTACTGCGCGACGCCGGCCGCGGGTGGTGGCTCCTCGGCTCGCTGGAGCGGGTGCCCGGCATTCACTGGCTGAGCGGTGTGACGTATCGCTGGATCGCGAAGAACCGCTACCGGTTGCCGGGCGGTACACCGGCCTGCAACCTCAGCGACCGCCACTGACCGTTCGCAACTCGTTCAACTCGGCCACCAATTCGTCCATGGCGGCGGTCTCGTGCGCTTGCAGCCGAATGCGGCGCGCGCAGTCGAATCCGGCGAGTTTCACCAGCGCCGTGAAGTCGAGATCGGGTTGGTCGAGCGTGGTGCGCAGCGCCGTGGTGAGCGCCGCAACCGGGTCGAGGTCGTACTGCTGTAGCAGTGCTTCCACATCGCGTTTGCGAAGCTTGGTCACGGAGCCGAGCCCAATGAGCCGAGCGATTCCAGGACCAGCGTGGGAGCGCCGTCGGCGAGGGCGGCCTCGATGTCGACGGTGGCGGTGAAGCGCCACTCGCCGTCGCCGGCCGGGTCGACGATCTGCTGCTCGATGCGCCACGTGCCGGCCTCTTCCGTGAGCCGGAAGTACTGCGCGTTGCGAGCATCGCCGTCGATGCCGATGGTGTCGTACTCACGCCAGTAGGGGGCGATGGTGTCGCGAATGCGCCAGTCTTCCCAGCCCCAGCGTTCGGCCAGAGCCGGATAGGCGCGGCGGGCCAGCAGTTCCACCCATGCGAAGGCCGTGGTGCGTACGGCGGTGCGCCACGAGGCGGGCGGGCCCGACTGCAGCGACGTGAGCGCCTCGGGTGCCTCGTGGCCGTGCACCGGCTGGCCGGCGAGGCGGGCCCACTCGTCGAGCAGGGTGGCGTCGGTGGCGCGGATGAGTGCGCCCAGCCAGTCGACGATGTCTTCGAGGTCGTCGTTGTACACGTCGTCGGGCAGCGATCGGTCGAGCGTTCGCCACGCGTCGGTGAGGTATCGCAGCAGCAGGCCTTCGCTGCGGTCCAGCCGATATCGACGAATGAACGACGCGAAGGTGTCGCCGGTCTCGAGCATCTCGCGCAGAATGCTCTTCGGTGAAGGGCCCTCGGCCACCCAGGGGTGACGTTCGCGGTAGGGCTGGATGCACGACTCGAGCAGTTCCTTCAGCGGCATCGGCCACGTGACGGTTTCGAGGCGCTCCATGCGCTCCTCGTACTCGATGCCTTCGCTCTTCATGCGCGCCACCTCGGCGCCCTTCGCAGCGTGCTGCTGGGCGTACAGGATCTGGCGCGGGTCGTCGAGCACAGCTTCCACGACGCTCACCACGTCGAGCACGTAGCCGGGATCGTCGCGATCGAACGACGCCACCAACTCGATGGCGAAGGGCATGAGCGGTGCCGAGAAGCGCAGGGCAGCTCGCTCGTCGCTTCCCTCCACCAACGACCCCACGCGCACACCGGCGCAGCGGCCGTGTTCGTCGCGCCGTCGTTCGGCCACGCCTGCGGCCTCCAGACTGCGATAGAGCGCGATGGCACGCTTCTTATGCAGGCGACGCCGGGGCGGCGCGTCGTGGTTGGTGTTCAACAGGCGCTTCAACGCGCTGGGGCCATCGGATCGCCCGAGCACGTTGGCCACCATGTCGGCCGTCACCTTGAAGCGCGACACCAGCGCCTCGGGCTGTGCGGTCATCAACCGCTGCATCGTGGCTTCGTCGTAGTGCACGGCACCCTCGGGCGGTTTCGCCTTCGTGGCCTTCTTGCGCGCCTTGGGGTCGTCGCCTGCCCGGCTGAGGGCTTTGGCGTTCTCGATGACGTGCTCGGGCGCCTGCACCCACACGTGGCCATCGGGATCGAAGCCGGGGCGTCCGGCGCGACCGGAGAGTTGGCGGAACTCGCGCACGGTGAACACGCGCACCTTGGACCCGTCGAACTTGGTGAGCGCCGTCATCAACACCGTTCGGATGGGAATGTTCACGCCTACGCCGAGCGTGTCGGTACCGCAGATCACCGGCAGGAGGCCGGCGCCAGCGAGGCGTTCCACGAGTCGTCGGTGCCGGGGGAGCATGCCCGCATGGTGCACGCCAACGCCGTTGCGCAACAGACGGTCGAGTGTCTCACCGAAGCCCTTCGTGGTCTTCTCGGCCTTCAATGCTTCGGCGATGGCCTCGCGCTGTGCGCGGGTGGTGACGGCGAGGCTCACCAACCCCTGGGCCCGTTCGATGGCGTTGTTCTGTGTGGCGTGCACGACGTACACGGGGGTGAGGCCGTCGCGGACGGCATCGAGCACGCTGTCGGCCACATGGGTCATGCGCCACTGGTGGTGCAGCGGGGTGGGCCGGTCGACGGAGGTGACGGCGGTGACCGAACGCCCCGACCGTTCGGCGAGGTCGGTGGTGATGGCGGTCATGTCGCCGAGCGTGGCTGAGGCCAGCAGCATCTGGCACCCGGTCAGTTCCAACAGCGGAATCTGCCAGGCCCACCCGCGGTCGCGTTCGGCGTAGTAGTGGAACTCGTCGAGACAGGCGAACCCGTACTCGCTGGCATCACCGGTGGTAAGGGCGTGGTTTGCCAGCACCTCGGCCGTACACACCAACACCGGCGCGTCGGGATTGATGGATGCATCACCGGTGGCCAAGCCCACGTGCTCGGCGCCGAGCAGGTCGACGAGGTCGAAGAACTTCTCGGCCACCAATGCCTTGATCGGCGCAGTCCACACCGCTCGCTTCCCGGCGTTCAACGCCAGCGCGATGCCGGCCATCGCCACCAGGCTCTTGCCCGACCCTGTGGGAGTGGCGAGCACCACATGGTCACCCAACGCCAGCGACAGGATGGCGTCCTCTTGATGTGGGTACAGCGGTCGACCGCCCTCGGCTGCCCACGCGCTGAATGCGTCGGCCACCTCGGTGGGGTCGGATCCCGTCGCCGGGAGGAAGTCGCGCAGCGCAGCCATGTGGGCACCAGTGTGCCCGCACTGGACCCGTGCGGCGTGCGACGCCGCTAGATCGGGCGCTCTTCCATGGCCCAGGGGGCGCCGTGCTCGTTGAGCAGTTCGAGGAACGGAACGGCGTCGAATGCCTCGGGGCCCTTCACGCCGTTGCCCTTCCACACGCCGAGCGCCATCAGTTCCAACGCCACCACGGGGTGCACGGCGGTCTGCCACACCACTGCCTGGTGGCCGTACTCGCGCATCGTCCAGTCGTTGTCGACCACTTGGTACAGGTAGGTGCGGCGCGGTTTGCCATCGAGGCCGAGGCCCGTCACCAGTGAACCGGCGCAGGTACGGCCGGTCATCTTGTCGCCCAGTTCGGCTGGGTTCGGCAGCACCGCCGCCACCACATCGCGCGGCGACACTTCCACGCCGCGCACGGTGACCGGCTTGGTGGAGTCGAGGCCGAGGAGATGGATGGTCTTGAGCACGTCGATGAATTCGTCGCCGAGGCCGTACTTGAACGTGACGCGGCCCACGTCGATCCAGCGCGGCATCAGCAGCACTTCTTCGTGTTCCACGTTGACGCAGCCGAGCGCGCCGATTCCCTCGGGGAACACGAACGTCTCGGGCTCACTGAACGGCGCAGTGGTGAACCATCCGCGGTCCTTCTCCCAGATGATCGGCGGGTTCAGGCACTCCTCGATCGTGGTCCAGATGCTGAACGTGGGAGCGAACTTGAACCCGCTGATCTCCAGATCAGCGCCGTCGCGCACGCCCACTTCATCGATCCGGGAGAACAGATGGTCGGCGGCGTAGCGGGCAGCCACATCGCTGAATCCGGGTTCCACGCCCATGCCCACCAATGCCAGAAGGTCGTTGTCCTCCCACTTCGACGCTGCGGCCCACTGGGCTTCACCGAGCATCACGCCCGGCGTGTTGTAGGGATCGGTGGGGTGGGGCACCGACAGGTTCATCGCCATGTCGAGGTAGTGGCATCCCGCAGCGAAGGCAGCCTCGAAGATGGGCGGGTTGAACCGCGGGTCGCAGGCGTTCACGATGACATCGGCCTTCGACGAGCGAGCCAGTTCCACCAGGTCGATCACATTGCTGGCGTCCACCTGGGTACCGACCACCTTGGTGCTATTGGTGCGGGCCGCTGCGTGAGCGGCCCGAGCGGCATCGACATCGGCAACCACGATCTGTTCGAACACATCTCGTCGTGCCGCGATCGACACGATGGAGGATCCGACACCTCCTGCCCCGATCACCAGAATGCGCATGAGGCTGCAAGGTAGCCCACGGCGGGAGCCGCGATGAGCGCAGCCGAGGTCAGTACGAGAACGCTCGGCGCTCCGCCCCGACGCCCGCGAGGACGGCGATCCGCTGAGCCAGATAGGGGCTGAACGCCCCACGGTAACGAAGCTGCAGTTCGGGCAGCATCCAGTCGTGCCCTGTCACCTTGCGGCGGCACTCTGGGCTGCCGCACGTGCACTCGAACTCGTCGTAATCACACCCGTCGCTCATGGCGTAGTCGTACGCAACGGTCTCGCCTGCCGCGATGTCGCGCAGTGCGATGAGCACGCTGTTGCCGTGCATCCCGCAGTTCGGTTCGCACGAGTGGCGAATGAAGTCGGCCGGTTCGGGTTCCGTGCCGGCAGCCAGAAAGAGATCGTTCTCCACCTGAAGGCTGCGCGCCTGCTGCTCGATGGGCAGCAGATCGAGTTCCTCGCGTGTGACACAACGGCCGCCGAAGGCGGCGATCACCTCGCCGGCGACGATGAACTCGGTAGCGACCGCGCCGTGGCCGTCGAGGCCCAGCGACGCGATGCGCGCTTTCGGAGTGAGGTAGCAGACACCCATCCCCGTCATCCTGTCGGTGCAGGTTCCATACGTCTACTCTCTGATGCATCAGCCGTTCTGACCGGTGAATCAGTCAGCCTGTTCGATCCGTCAGACGTCGCTGGGCGGCACGACTCGAGCGGCGACTACGGTGGTTGGCATGAGTGGCACCACGTTGCGCTGGCGACTGTCGGCGGCGGAGTCCGTCCTGATGCCGGGGGTGTGGGATGCGCTCTCGGCGCGGCTCGCCGACCAAGCCGGTTTCGGCACGGTGTTCCTCAGCGGATACGCCGTGAGCGGCACCCTGTTGGGTATGCCCGACTACGGGTATCTCACCCAGGCCGAGATGGCCGAGGTGGCGCGGCGTGTGTGCACCGCCAACCCCAACCTCGAAGTGGTGGTGGATGCCGACACCGGATACGGCAACGCGCTGAACACCATGCGCACCGTTGAGCTCTGGCAGCAGGCGGGAGCATCGGGAATGTTCCTGGAAGATCAGGTGTGGCCGAAGCGCTGCGGGCACATGGCCGGCAAGCAGGTGATCGAGCGCGACGACTGGCTGGCGAAGCTGCGTGCCGCCGTGCACGTCGCCACCGATTTGCACGTGACGGCGCGCACCGATGCGCGGTCAGCCATTGGCATGACCGAAGCCATCGAGCGGGCGAAGATGGCTCGCGACACTGGCGTGGACGCGCTCTTCGTGGAGGCACCGGAGTCCATTGCCGAACTCGAGCAGATTGCTGCCGCGCTGCCCGACATCACGCTGGTGGCGAACATGGTGGAGACCGGCCGCACCCCGCTCCTCACGCCGAAGGAGCTCGCCGACCTCGGTTTCCTGCTGGTCGTGTCGCCGCTGTCGGCGCTGTTCACGATGGCCAAGGCAATGCAGCGTTCACTCGAAGTGCTGCGCGACGAAGGCAGTCTGCGCGACCACCTCGGCTATCTGGTCGACTTCGATGAGTTCGGCGAGATCGTGGAGTTGCCCCGTCACATCGAAATGGAACAACGCTTCCGCCCCTGATCGTTGCTAGTGTTGGCCTTGATCACGCATCACGAGTGAACCCGCCCAACCGATTCGTCGGGGCAGCGGGGTCCGGCAACCGGGGTGGAAGCCCCACGGTGCCTTCCCAACAGCGCTTCGGCGTCGGAGGGGATGTGGCCAGGCATATGTCTGGCAACCCAGCTTCCCTCGTGCAGCGTCGAAGAACCGCAACGACCGCATGAAGGAGGAACCGATGAACGGCTATGTACCGCCCGCTCGCCCGCACCCAGCGACGGGTGCGTGGATGCCCAGCCATCCAGCCGGTTCCCGTCGGTTCTTCAGTTTCGATCGTCCCTTCGCTCTCGAAGGTGGTGCCACGCTCAGCGACGTCACCCTGGCGTACGAGACATGGGGCACGCTGAATGCGGATGCCAGTAATGCAGTGCTGCTGTGTCACGCATGGACCGGCGATAGCCACGCTGCTGGTTCTGCCGATGCCGGGCACAGCGCGCCTGGTTGGTGGGAGGGCGCGGTTGGGTCGGG
This sequence comes from uncultured Acidimicrobiaceae bacterium, assembly GCA_903919455.1. Classification (GTDB taxonomy): domain Bacteria; phylum Actinomycetota; class Acidimicrobiia; order Acidimicrobiales; family Ilumatobacteraceae; genus UBA668. The sequence continues at coordinate 67,333 of CAIXIJ010000001.1, forward strand.
CCTTGCGATCGACACCGACCGTTGGTTCGTGGTGTGTGTCAACGTGCTCGGCGGCTGCCAGGGGAGCACCGGCCCGCCATCGCTCCACCCCGACGACGGCAAGCCGTACGGCAGTCGCTTCCCGGTCATCACCATCCGCGACATGGTTCGGGCCCAGAGCAGGGTGGCGGATCACCTCGGTGTTCGCCGTTGGCACGCCGTGGTGGGCGGTTCGATGGGCGGCATGCAGGTGCTGGAGTGGGCGATCACGTTCCCCGATCGCGTGGGCTCCATCGTGCCCATCGCCACCTGCACACAGGCCAGTGCGCAGCAGATTGCGTGGGGAGCCATCGGCCGTCGAGCCATCCGCATGGACCCGAAGTGGCGTGGCGGCGACTACTACGACGCCGGCCCAGATGAGGGCCCGTGGGAAGGCCTTGCCACCGCGCGCATGGTGGCGCAGGTGACGTTCCGCAGCGACAACGTGTTCACCGATCGTTTCGGTCGCGAGATCGCCGATGGCGCCACGCTGCACGATGGCCTCGACCTGTGGCAGCGCTTCGAGGTGGAGCGCTACCTCGACTACCACGGCGACAAACTGGTCCGCCGCTTCGACACGAACAGCTACCTCATCATTGGCAAGGCGATGGATCTGCACGATGTGGGCCGCGCTCGCGGTGGTCTGCTGGCTGCCATGGCGCGCATCGATGCGCAGGCTCTCGTGATGGGCATCTCCAGCGACATCCTCTATCCCACCTATCAGCAACGTCAGATTCACGATCTGTTGCTGTCGGGTGGCACCAAGAGCGACTACGTGGAGATCGAATCACCTCACGGTCATGATGCGTTCCTCATCGACCTCGATCAGGTGGGGCAGCATCTGCGCACCTTCCTCGATCGCGTCGCCACGTCCTGACCACTGTCAGCTCAGCGTTCCATCAGTTCGCCGGGGTAGCGCCGCGTTCGAGCAGCGCGTCGAGCACGCCGACCACCCGACTCTTCGCCGGCATGCTCAGCGTCATGGTGTCGTCGAGCCACTTTCCGGCATCGAACTGGCGCACCACGTAGACCGCCTTGCCCTTGGGGGGTTCGGGCGACTTGCCCACTAACGCCCACCTGGCTTTGGTGCGACGCACGAGTTTCTTCTGCGAGACCACCAGCACGCCGTCGGGGTCGATGGCGACGCGGCTTTCGCGCTTGCGGCCGAAGGGTTGACCGTCGACGAGGTCCTGCCCGTTGCAGAGGAATCGGGTGCCGTCCTTCGACGAGTAGTGCGGATCCATGCGATACGCGAACCACCACAGCCCAGCCATGATGGCTGCGAAGCCGACGAACCAGACGATGTCCATTTCGACAGTGTTGCCGATTCGACAGGTTTTCGCACGAGGTGGCATGGGGAACGTCGCCGCCGCGTGCGACACTGACACCTGTGAGCGTGTGGACAACGGCGCATCGTGTTGCGTCAGGAACTTTCGAAGACCCCGCGAACGCTCGCATCATCTATCTCGCCGTCGGCGGACTGCTGCTGCTCGCAGCGCTGCTCGGCGTGGGTACGTGGTGGTGGTGGCGTAACGCCAAGGTGGAGCACCCGGTGCTGGCCCCGCTGGAAGTGATGAGCACCCGCAAGTTCGAGAAGTCGGACTTCACAGAGCAGCGACGACAACTCGACGACGTGCGGTTGCCCGGAGCCGATCTCGATGAAGGTGTATCGCCGCGTGCGGAGCCGGTGGACCTCGGACTCGTGCTCGAACGCGAGGATCCGCCGCACTTCGACGATCTTGTTGAGCCGCCTGTGGCGCAGGAGTCGGCGATCGAACAACAGTCGGTCGAAGAACCGGCGGTCGAAGAACCGGCGGTCGAAGAGTTAGCGGTCGCGGAGTTGGCGGTCGAAGAACCGGTGACACCGGATGAGGCCGTCGTCGAGCCAGTGGGGGAGACCTCCCGGCCGATGTCGGAGGTCGCCCCTGTGGAGGTCGCTGCGCCGCAACCGGTGGCGGCTCAGGAGGATGCCGCGGTCGCCTCGTCGGTGCAGTTGGCCATGCCGATCGTGGTCATCGACACCGCGCCGGCCCCAGCGTTGGTGCTGAACGTGGAGCCGGTCGAACCCGAGGAGTTCACCCTCGCCGACGACACCCCGAGCCACTTCGACCCGCTGCTTCGGCCCCGAATCGACTAGTTCGCTCACACGGTCGCTGCCGCTACGGTGTGGCCATGGCAGATTCATTCGACGTCGATGCGATGACCGCTCGCTTTCGTGAGCGTGCTCACGCCGTGAAGCAGCGCCCGTTGCCCCCGGTGGCGGGCGACGAGCGGGCCAACTTCGTGCGCCAGGCCCAGACCGACTTCCGCGATTTCGCCATGCTCGGCGATGCCGCCGGCACTATCGAAGACGGCTTTCTGGTGCTGCGAGTCGACCTGCGCCCACCGGATCAGCGCGGTTAGCCGGTTGTCATTCGCGGGGTCGCATCGCTAGATTGCCATCCGCACATTGCGGACGTGGCTCAGCTGGTAGAGCATCACCTTGCCAAGGTGAGGGTCGCGAGTTCGAATCTCGTCGTCCGCTCCAATGTGAAACGCCCCGGCCGCAGGCCGGGGCGTTTCACGTTGCTGGAAGACCTCTTATTCGGGAGGACGAGCGAAGCGAGGACGGTTCTCGTCGTCCGGCACACGTTTCCCCGACGTGGGCGGGAAATGCTGCGCATGAGGCAGGAATTCCTGCCCACGTGGGCCGTGAGGGGGCTCAGAGGCGGCGGGTGAAGAGCACGATGCGGTCGTCGCCGTGGCGGGTGAAGTCGAGGTGCTCGTAGAAGCCGATGGCGCGGTGGTTCCGGGGATCCACCCCTAGGTGCACCCCGGTGGAGCCCTGCTCAGCCAGGCGTTCCAGCAGGGTGGTCATCATCGTCCGGCCGATGCCGCGTCCCTGCAAGGGCGGCAGGAGGTTCATGTGCAGATGCGACGGGTACCGATCGGTCACCGCTGGCGGCGTCCGAACGGGTCGGTGCAACTGGCCGATCAGATGTCGGTCGAGGTCGGTGCCGTCGCCGGGAAGTGGGTGCGCGAGGCGGAGCGGCGGCCACCATTCCCGCTCCAACCGGGTCTCGAACGCTTCGGTGTCCACGGCGCCGAGCGCGTACCCGGCCACCGAGCCCTCGAACTCGGCCACGAGCGCGCAGGATGGTTCGAACTCCAGGTACTGGGCCGCGTAGAGGTGCCCGTACAGCCGGCCATGCTGCAGCAGGTGGCGTGCGTCGTTGCCGGCATCACCCGTGCGCAGGCACACCTCGTACAACGCATCGCGGTCGTCGGGTCTGGCCCATCTCAGGACAGTGTCGTCGTCGGCGTACATCCCCATGAGTACGGGCACCGTAGTCGCGAACCTGACGAGGTCATCGGCTCGATGGGGGAGCCAGGTGGTGGTGCGCCCGATGTTCCCACCGGACGCGAGACCTAGGACGTATAGTCCCTGCGTGGAGTTGCTGAGCGAGCAACCGCTGGTGCAGGCGGAGGCGACCGAGACGCGTGAGCGTCTTGGCACGCGTGGACTCACCGTGCCCGTGGTGCTGTCCATCATCGGCTCACTGCTGGCATTTATCGCCATTGCGATCGGCCTGTTCTATGCCACCGAGCGCGGTGCTGTCAGCGAGGCCTTGCACGAGGCCGGTGATGCTGGCGAACTGACGGCTCGCGTGGCACTGGCCCCGCTGCTCACGGAAGAACTGCTCGCGGGGGAACCGGAAGCCATTGCTGCGCTCGATGCAGCCGAACCGATGCTGTTCAGCACCGGGCACATGGTGCGCTTGAAGATCTGGTCGAAGGATGGCGTGGTGCTGTGGTCCGACGAGCATCAGCTCATCGGCCAGCAGTTCGACCTGCAGCCCGACGAGTTCGAGTTGTTCGACACGCTGGGTGCTCAGGTGGACGTGAGCGACCTCAGCAAGATCGAGAATCAGCTGGAAGTGGCGCAGGGCAACACCAAGCTGGTGGAGGTCTACTTCGGGGCCACCACGGCCGATCGGCAGAATCGGGTGTTGGTTGAGACCTATTACCCGTACTCGCTGGTCACTACTCGAGCCGATGAGCTGCGCTCGCGGTTCATGCCGCTTCTGATCGGCGGTCTTGCCATTCTCACGCTCGCTCAGGTGCCCCTGGCGTTTCTGCTGGCTCGCCGACTGAGCAAGTCCACCCGAGAGCGCGAGCGGCTGCTGGAACGGGTGATCACTGCCTCCGACGCTGAGCGTCGCCGTATTTCGGCGGGCGTGCACGACGGCCCGGTGCAGGACCTCATCGGCATCACCTACACGCTCGACGCCAAGGCCGATGCTGCCGTGTCGCCGATGAAGGAGTCGCTGAAGGAAGTCGCCGGCTCCACCCGCACCATCATCCGTCAACTGCGCAGCGTGTTGAACTCGATCTACCCCGTGGAGGTGCCCGAGGGTGGGTGGGCCATTGGTTTGGCCGACCTCGTGGCGGCGCTGCAGAGCGATGGCGTGGACGTAACCCTCGACATTGCCAGCGTCCCTCTGGCGCCCATGGACGAGCTGCTGTTCTTGCGAGTGACCAGAGAAGCACTACGGAACGTGGCCACGCATGCCGATGCATCTCACGTTTTGATCCAACTCGAGCAGCAACGGCTCGGCAGGTTGGTGTTGCACGTCATCGATGATGGTCGCGGTTTCACCGCCGCCAACGCCGATTCCAGCCGAAGTGAGGGCCATCTCGGCCTGCAACTGCTCTACGACCTCGCTCACGATGTGGGCGCCGACCTCACCATCGGTTCCTCGCCCGGCGTGGGCACTAACCTTCGACTCGAACTGACAGGACAACGATGATCCGGATTGTGATTGCAGACGACCATGCCATGGTGCGCGCGGGCCTGTCCCAGCTGCTTGGCTCATTCGAAGACCTCGAGGTAGTGGGTACTGCCTCCGACGGTCATGAAGCAGTGGCTGCGGTGGGCGAGTTCATGCCCGATGTGGTGCTGATGGACTTGTCCATGCCGAACATGGATGGCATCGAGGCCACCGCTGCAGTGAAAAAGGCCTACCCCGACACGCACGTCGTGGTGCTCACCACCTTTCAGGAGCCGCGCCAGGTGTCGGCTGCGCTCAGCGCCGGTGCCTCGGGCTACCTGGTGAAGGACGTCGAGCCGGAGGTGCTGGTGGCCGGCATCCGGGCCGCAGTGCAGGGTGGAGCACCGCTCAGCCCGTCGGTGGCAGCGGGCCTGCTCCGTGGCAACAGCAGCATGAGTATGGTGTCGCCGTCGTCGCTCACCCCGCGTGAGCTCGAGATCCTCCAGTTGATCGTCGACGGCCACACGAATCAGTCCATTGCACGGTCGCTCGGTATCTCCGAGAAGACCGTGAAGACGCACTGCAGTCGGTTGTTCCAGCGTCTCGGTGTCACCGATCGCACGCAGGCCGCGGTGTGGGCGATGCGGAATCTGCCCAATTCCGGCGGTCAGTGACCACAATTCCGTGGTCGACGACCACTCAGGCGAGCGAATGTGACGAACGTCACAAGGTTTTCCTGAAGGAATCTGTGGGGATCACTGTCCGTCCTAGGACCCCACCCTTGGTGTTGGTTGGTCCTCGAGATCGACGCAAGCGGTCGGGCCCACCACTTCGCGTGAACCAATGACCCGTGTGCTAGGTCGCAGTACCTATCGGTGAACAGCAGTGTCCCCGATGGTCCTACGACCTGAGGGGTCGTTGACGTACACCTTTGCCCACAGTTGACTAGCGACTGCGGAAACAACCACGACGGGAGTGGTTGGCGGAAAGGGTGGGCGCAATGAGCGTTTTTCGCAATATCCAACATGAGGTCGCGCAGGAGCGTGGCTTCGAACGTGGAGGGTCCGGACGAGCGTCCGGACGCTTTGCCGCGTTCCTGATGGCTGTAGCGCTGGTGTGCTCGGTGGTGCCGTTCCTCGGCGCCTCCGGGACTGCATCCGCTGCGCCGTTTGCGCCGGCGCGTGCGAGCCAGCTCGACATCGGTGGGTTCCCACTGTGGTACCAGGACGCCAATGGCATCCGAGTGCAGCCGTGCCTCGACCCCAACGATCCCAACTGTGTGGCGCCGATCAGCGCCACCTACGACCCGGCGTTGCCGCTGAGCTTTCCGAGCAACTACCCGGACGAATGGTTCTACTCGGCCGCCGATGCGCAGCCGATCGTCCTCAACGAGTGTGTGAACCCCAACCCCGTGGCGAACCCCGGGGCGACGGTGCACATGGCGCTCGAGGGCTCCTACATGAATGGCTCGCCGATTCCGGGCGACCAGATGGTCTTCGGCCGCATGCGCGTCGTGGTGCGTGAGGGTGCTGGTCTGTGCCCCAACACGTGGTACACGTTCCGTACTCCCTACGGTCCGATGACACTGAAGACCGATGTGAACGCCGAGATCCAGGGCGCGGCCGCTGCTGCCGCCACCTACGACGTCGGCTGCTTGCCCGGGCCGGCAACGCCCTGCGACTTCGACGCTGCACTCTCGGCTCCCGTGCTGGGCGTGGGGCTGCTGCGCTCGCTCAACATCGCCGCTCCCGGCTACCTCGGCTCGGGTACGCCCGGTGTGGGTGGCCCGGCGCTGAACTTTGACGCCGTCACCGGCGGCCTCAATGGCTTCAACCAGTTCGATGTCGTCCGTTGGCCGGCTGGCGTTACGCCGGCCAGTGGCGGTGTCGGTGTCGACTGCACCGATGCCGGATGCACGGTGCTTGGCTCGACCGACCAATTCAGCGTTGGCGCCAAGCTCGCTGGCCCCTTCCAGGCCGGCCCGGTCGATTTCGGCGGTCAATTGATCGACACCATCAGCGCTGCGCGCCCGGTGTCGCTGACCAACCTCGGTTCGGGCGCTCTCGGCCTCGATGCCACCACGATCGACAGCGTTGCCATCACCGGTGGTAACGCCAGCCAGTTCGCGCTGAGCAGCACTGACTGCAGCGTCGGAGCGGTCACGGCACCTGCGGCCGCCACGCCGATGGCTCGCGATGCTGCGTGCTCGGTGAACGTCACGTTCACGCCCGCTATCGACGCAGCCGTCTCGGCCACGCTCGAAGTGTTCTACAACGGTCTCGACGTCCCCTTCACGGTGGCGTTGAACGGCACCGGCATCCTCGCCGGTCAGGCTCCGGCGGTCAGCTACACCCCGGCCGGCGGCAACGTCGACTTCGGTGGCGTGCGTCTGTCGCTCGTGGGCCCGCAGCAGGACATCACCATCACCAACAGTGGCACGGCGCCCCTGCTGGCAGTCCCCTCCATCGTGGCATCGGCCGACTCGGCCGCCTTCCCGATGGGCGTGAACACCTGCGCCGGTGCGTACATCGCCGTGGGTGCGTCCTGCACCATCGGCGTTCGGTTCATCCCTTCGCACGTTGGCCCGGTGTCGGTGCTGCTGCACGTGAACACCAACACCAGCCTCGGCACGCTCACCTTCGACCTCATGGGCCACGGTCTCGGCGGCATCGCCGCCGTCTCGCCCACCAACGACCCGGTGAACACGTTCCCCGACTGGTACCAGGACGAGAACGGTATCCGTACCGGTCAGTGCGACGACCCGAGCAACACCCTGTGTGTGGCATCGCCGTTGCCCGTCGTCGGTGCAGCCCAGAGTTTCCCCGACAACTACCCCGACGAGTGGTTCTACTACCTCGCCCAGTCGGTGCCGATGGACATCACCGACGACACCTGCGGTCTCACCGCTGGTGGCTTCTTCGTCGAGGCCGGCATGGAAGCAGCCTTCCTGGGCCCGATCGGCCCGAACCAGGGCATCACGTTCGGTCGCCTTCGTGTGGTGAGCCGAGGTGGCCTGTGCCCGAACACTGAGTATCTGGTGACGCACCCCTACGGTAAGATCGTCCTCGTGACCGACGACCGCGGTCTGATCAAGCCGGCCGCAGGTACTGCCGACGTCGGCTGCGTGGGCTCGCCCTGCGACTACGCGCTCGCTCTTGCCGCTCCGGTGTTCGAAGGTTTCCTCACCCAGACCGTCCACCCCGACGGTTACCTGGGCGACCCCATCAACCCCAGCGCCGTGAGTGGTTCGCCGTTCCTCGACCCCGCAACGGGTCTGCCGGCCAACTATGTCACCGTCGAGCGTCTCGACGCTGCTGGTGTGCCGGGTGCGGCCATCGCCACCACCGACCAGTTCACCGTCTCCGGCCGTCTGGTCGGCCCGATGGTGGCCACCCCCGGTGCGCAGGGCTTCGGCTCGGCCGAGGTGGGTCTGGTGTCGTCGAACGTGACGCACACCATCACCTACACGAACGATGGCCCGTTCCCGGTGACCCTCGCAGCAGCGCCGCTCGCCGTTGCTGGTGTCAACGCCGGCGACTTCACGCTGGCCTCCACCACCTGCACCGCCAACATGGTGCTGGCCCATGCCGCCACCTGCACCGCCACGGTGACGTTCGCCCCTGCGGCGACCGGTAACCGCAGCGCTGCGCTGCGCCTCGTGCACAGCGGTGGCAATAGCCCGCTGGCCGTGGCCCTCACCGGTGTCGGCGCCGCGCCGACCGGCTTGGCCGCCATCTCGCCCTCGATCACCTCGGTGAAGTTCACCGATCTGAAGGTGAACGTGGTGAGCGAAACCCAGACCATCACCCTCTCCAACGTGGGTGGTTCGGCTCCGCTGCAGGTGGGCACGCCCACGATCACCGCTGGTCAGCCGTTCGTCGTCTCGGCGAACACCTGCACCGGTGTGAACGTGCAGCCCGACGCCACCTGCACCATTTCGGTGCAGTTCCGGCCGACGACGGCCAATGGTGTGGGCGCCAAGACGGCCACCCTCACCATCCCCAGCAATGCCAAGCTCAGCCAGGCTGGTGCCGCCATCACCCTGAGCGTCCCGCTCACGGGTAAGGCCACCAACGTGGTTGCCTCGCAGTCGGCCAGCACCACGCTGGCGGGCTTCCCGAGTTGGTTCCAGGACGGCAACGGCATGCGCCTCGAGCCCTGCCTCTCGCCGGTTGGCACCTGTGTGCTGCTCGCCGACCCCACCTACGACCCGGCGCTGCCGGTGGTGTGGCCGACGAACTACCCCTCGGAGGCGTTCTACTCGCTGGTCGACAGCGACGTCGTGAACTACGGCCCGCAGGCATGCGCAGACGGCTCCACCTCGGCGGGCGGCTTCGCCCTCCTCCGTGTGGGTACTGAGGCAACGTTCACCACCCCGGCCCCGGCCGCAGGTGCACAGACGTTCTTCAACCGCATCCGCATCACCGTGGGCGGTCTGTGCCCGAACACGCCGTACACCTTCACGCACCCCTACGGCACCGTCACCCTCACCACCGACGCTGCGGGCGAGATCCGTCCGAAGACCGGCACGTTCGACAACACGAACATCACCGGCTCGGCACCGGTGACCACCGGTTACGTGCAGTGGGACCCGAACTCGGGAGCTGCTGCTCCGGTGGGCTTCATCGGTGACTACTCGGTGCTCCACAAGGTGGTGGGTTCGCAGTACCGCCCGACCGTGGGCAGCGAGCCGGCCAACTACTTCAAGGTGGCCACGGCAGCTGGCGTCGAACTGGGTCGTACCGATCTGTTCGCCGTCTCGGGTCGCATCGCCGGCCCGGTGATCAGCAGCCTCGCATCGAAGGACTTCGGTGTGGTGGAGGTTGCCAAGAACAGCACCACGACGTCGTTCGTGATCAGCAACATCGGCACCACGCCGGTGTCGGCCATCACCACCGCCCTCAGCGGTACGAACGCCACGCTGTTCACCATCACGTCGAACACCTGCACCACAGCGGGCGTCACGCTCGCCACGGACCAGACCTGCACCATCCAGATGCAGTTCCGCCCGACCGTGCTTGCTGGTGTAGGCGCAAAGACGGCCACGCTGACGGTGAGCCACAACGGCCTCCGTTCGCCGATCACCATCCCGCTGTCGGGTACCGCCAACGCGGCACAGACGCCGGCGCTCACCGTGACGCCCGTCTCGTTGGCCTTCGGCAACGTGGCGCTGAACACCAACAGTGCCGTCTCGACGGTGACCATCCGCAACTCCGGTACGGGGCCGCTCCGCCTCGGCACGCTGGCTGTCACCGGTACCGGTGCCAACCAGTACGCCATCACGGCCACCACCTGCCCGAACGGCCCGACCGCCAACACCTTGGCGGCGGCAACCTCGTGCACGGTGAGCGTGAGGTTCACCCCCACCAGCACGGGCGCCAAGGCTGGCACCATTGCGGTCAGCGCCACCGATGCCGTGACGGCACAGGGTCACGTTGCAGCGGTGATGCCCACGAAGAACGTGGCACTGACGGGCACGGGTGCTTCGGCCGTGGCCACGCTGTCGGCAACTGCGGTGGGAATCCGCGGCACGGCCGGCTCGGTGAGCACGAGTCGTATCACCATCACCAACTCCGGTACTGCCCCGCTCACCTTGACGGGCTTCACGTCCAACAAGGCGGGCTGGACCGTGTCGTTCACGGGCTGCACGGGAGCAGCGCCGGGCAGCCGAACCTGCACCGCCACCGTCAGCTGGGCCCTGGCGGCGAACACCACCATCCCGGTGAACGGGACGGACATTGCCAGCATCAGGCTCATCGGTAACCAGTCGAACGCGGTGACCATCACGGCCACCGGTACTCGTACCAAGTAACCGACGCACACATCCCCACCCAGGGAAACGACCGGCACGGGCAACCGTGCCGGTCGTTCGTGTTTTTCATGTGACCGACGTCACTGCTGCTGGCTCGACATGCTGCTCGACGGCACCGTCCGTCGTTCGGTACCACTCACGGTGCGAATAGGAGGGTCGAGTGGTCGCTGGGCGGTGACTCGGTCACCTCGAGTGCTCGTCGCGCTACGTCGTAGGTCGAAAGGATGACAAGCAACTGTGTTGGTTGCGTCCTTTGGCCGTAGACCGCGCGGTCAGCTTGCGCCATAGATCAAGAACCGGTTTGGTGAACGCCTGCGGAGTCCGTCGCACGGGAGCGACGGACGAGAAAGGGTGGGCGCCATGGGCGTTATTCGTGAAGTCAACAGGAGAGCGGGGCTCAAGCGTGGCTCTGTCGGACTGACGTCCATGGCGCCCAGTCGAGCTGGCCGAGGGAGGTCGCTGCTCGCCGGGTTGTTGCTGGTGTTCTCGGTGGTGCCCTTCCTGGGCGCCTCCGTCGCCTCGGCCGTGCCCGGCGTTCCGGCGCGTTCGTCCGTACTGAACTCTGGCGGCTTTCCCACCTGGTTCCAAGATGTGAACGGGGTGCGCGTGGAGCCGTGTCTTGATCCGGCGCTCACGAACTGCTTGGCGCCACTGCCTGGCCCCACCTACGACGGCGGAGCGCTGTCGTTCCCGGGTAACTATCCCGACGAGTTCTTCTACTCGGCGGTGGACACCCAGCCGGTCATCGTGAACGATTGCGTTGCGGTGGGCGCTGCGGCCAACCCCGGCATCACCGCCCACCTCGCACTCGAGGGCGCCTTCATCAACGGTGCGCCTGCGGCAGGCGAGCAGATGGTGTTCGGCCGCATTCGCCTCGTGGCGAAGGCCGGCAGCGGCCTCTGCGGCAACACCTGGTACACGTTCCGTACGCCGTACGGCCGAGTGACCATCCAGACCGGGCCCGACGGCTCGCTCGTCGGTGGTGCGGCGGCAGCGGCGACCATCGATGTCGGGTGCTTCCCTTCGCCGGCTTCGCCCTGCAACTTCAACGACACGCTCGCTGCTCCGGTGCTCCAGATCGGCCTGCTCCAGCAGGCCGTCGGTGCAGCGCCCGGCTACCTCGGTGACGGATCGTTCGCCGCCATCGTGGGTGGCCTCGACGGCTACAACCAGTTCGAAGTGGTGAAGTGGCCTGCGGGCATCACGCCCGCCACGGCGGGCCTCGGTACCGACTGCATCGGTGTGGATTGCACCGTGCTCGGCGGCACTGCGAACTTTTCCGTGCTGGCCAAGCTGGCCGGCCCCATCGCCGCATCGGCGACCACGCTCGACTTCGGCGGCCAGGTAGTGGGCACCACCAGTACCGCACGCAGCATCGACCTCACCAACCTCGGCTCGGGTGCGCTCGGCCTGGGCGACACCGTCATCGACGACGTCGTGGTGAACGGCGCAGGTTTCGCACTCACCAGCACCAACTGCAGCATCGGCACGGTGACGGCACCTCTGGCGGCCACCCCACTCGTTCGGGATGCCAGTTGCTTCGTGGGTCTCAGCTTCACGCCGTCGGCACTTGGTGTAGCAACGGCCACACTCGACATCTACGCCAACGGTTCGGCCGTGCCGTTCTCCGTGAACCTCGCGGGCACCGGCACCAACGCTGGCGATGCCCCCGGCATTGCCACCGATCCGGTGGGCAATGTGGTCATCCCCGACACCAGGTTCCGTACGGTCAGCGAGATCGTGCCGGTGACAGTGACGAACACGGGCACCGCGCCATTGCTGGCCATTCCGAGCATCGTTGCATCGGCCGATTCCGGTTCGTTCGTAATCGCTTCGAACACCTGCGGCGGCGCCTACGTGCCTGCAGGTCAGACGTGCACCGTGGGGATCCGTTTCGTGCCCACGCACCCTGGCCTGTTCTCGGAGTTGCTCAGCATTCAGACGAATGTGCCCGGCGCGGTGATCGCTCTGTCGCTGAATGCCAATGCCAGTGGCGGGAACGCTGCGGTGTCGGCCACCACCGACCCGGTGAACACGTTCCCCGACTGGTACCAGGATGAGCACGGCGTGCGGGTGGGGCAGTGCGCCGACCCGGCGAACACGCTGTGCGTGGCGGCACCGGTGGCATCGCCGCTGGTGTTCCCGAGCAACTACCCCGACGAATGGTTCTACTACATCGTGCAATCGGCCCCGCTCGACGTGTCCGACCCGGTGTGCGAACAGACCCCTGGCCCGCTGATGGTGGAAACCGCGGCGGAAGCCGCGTTCCTCGGCCCCATCGCCGCCAACGAAGGCATCACGTTCGGTCGCCTTCGCATCGTCAGCCGCGGCGGCCTGTGCCCGAACACGAGTTACCTGTTCACGCATCCGTACGGTCGCACCGTGCTGAGCACTGATTCGCTCGGCGATATCAAGCCTGCCGCCGGCACGACCGACGTGGGCTGCGTCGCTGTCCCGTGCGACTACACGCAGGCCCTGTCGGCCACCGTGTTCGAGAGCTTCATGGAGCAGACGGTCCGCCCCGGCGGCTACCTCGGCGACCCATTGAACCCCTCCACGGCCACTGGTTCCCCGTACACCGATCCGGCCACCGGCCTGGCGACGAACTACTTCAACATCCAGCGCCTCGACACGGTGGGGCAACCGGATTCCATCTTCGGTTCCACCGATCAGTTCACGGTGTCGGGTCGCCTGGTCGGCCCCATGGTGGCAACGCCCGGTTCCTTCACGTTCCCGGCTGCACAGGCTGGGTTGGTGGCGGATGCTCGCACCACCACCGTCACGTTCACCAACGATGGTTTGGCTCCCGTGGCGATCGACGCTGCAGCCGTCACCATCGAGGGGGCGAACGCTGGCGACTTCACCGTGATCGGTGGCACCTGCGTAGCCAGTCCCTCGCTGGCGCCAGCGGCGGGTTGCACGGTCGATGTGCAGTTCCTCCCGGCGGGCACGGGCAACCGTTCGGCCGATCTGATACTGCACCACAACGGCAAGAACAGCCCATTGGCGGTGCCGCTATCGGGTGTCGGGCTCGCTCCGGTCGGCAGCGCTGCGTTGTCGTCGACTCCCGCCGCCGTGCAGTTCATCGACCTGCACCAGGGTGAGGCCAGCGAGCGCCACGACATCGTGATCTCCAACGTCGGTGGTCAAGCACCGCTGCAGGTGGGCGCCCCCAGCGTCTCGCTTGGCGGGCCGTTCAGCATCGTGGCCAACACCTGCACCACGCTGGTGCAACCTGGCAACACCTGCACCATGGCGGTGCGCTTCGTGCCCGGCTCGGCCGCCGCGTTCCACGGTGTACTTACGGTGCCCGGCTCCACGTTCCTCGGCGCCACCTTGCCGTCGTTGGCGATCTCGCTCGATGGAAAGGGCGTCGACCGGGTTCCTGCACTCGCCGCTGCCAGCAGCGCTGGTGGCTTCCCGAGTTGGATCCAGGACAACAATGGCGTTCGCCTGGAGCAATGTCTCCAGAATGACGGCACCTGCGTGCTGCTGGCCGATGCCACCTTCAACCCTGCACTGCCGGTGAGCTTCCCGAGTAACTATCCGGTGGAGAGCTTCTTCTCGATCGCCGACTCGGAGCAGGTGGTGTTCCCCGGTCAAGCATGCGGCAACGGCACCACGTCGGCAGGTGGGTTCGCCCAGTTGCGAGTGGCGACCGAAGCGGCATTCGCCGGCACCACGCCGGCACCCGGTGGGCAGAACTTGTTCAACCGCATCCGCATCACAGCCAGCGGATTGTGCCCGAACACCTCGTATCAGTTCGTCACGCCGTACGGCATCAAGACGCTCGTCACCGATGCTGCGGGCGCGGTGCGGCCGAAGGACGGCACGTTTGACAACGCGAACGTGACGGGCTCCGACCCGGTGCTGCACTCGGTGTTGCGATGGGATCCGAATGTGGCGCCCGCAGCAGCCGCCGGCTTCATCGGTGACCCCCGTACGTTGCACACGGTGGTGGGCTCGGTATTCCACCTGCTCGGCGATCCCGAGCCGGTGAACTACTTCCAGGTGGGAGCTCCTGGTGCCTCCATCGCACGTACCGACAAGTTCCTCGTGGCGGGCCGCACGGCTGGCCCGGTGGTGCCCAGCGTGACGGCACGCAGCTTCGGCTTCGTGCAGGTCGGGTCGTTCACCACTGGCAGCATCGTCATTACCAACATCGGCACCACTCCGGTCACCAACCTCGTGGCCGCCGTGACGGGGGCGGGCTTCGCGTTTGCTCCTGGCGGCAACGGGTGCGGTTCGGTGGGCCTCACGCTGGGGATCGACGAGTCGTGCACCATCGTGGTGCGGTTCGCGCCCACTACAGCAGGTCTGCTGGCCGGCTCTTTGACAGTGGGCCACAGTGGCCTGCGCTCGCCGGTGACGGTGGGCCTCAGCGGTAGCGGCGTGCCGAACCAGACGCCCGTGCTGGTGGTGGGCCCCACGACGTTCAACTACGGCAACGTGACGGTGGGCGGTACCGCTTCCACCACGTTGCAGTTGAAGAACTCGGGCACCGGGCCGCTGTTCATCACCAGCATCGGTAAGACCGGGGTCGACGCAGCGCAGTTCACCATCGTGAACAGCACGTGCCACATCAACGACGGCGTGGCACTGACCGTGAACAACGTGTGCAACGTGACGGCGACGTTCGTGCCCGCGAGCAAGGGTGCGAAGACGGCGTCCTTCTTTGCGGCGGCTACCGATGCCGACGTGGCGATCGGTCACGTGCCGGTGACGATCCCGAATGCTGTGACATCACTGACGGGTACGGGCGCCCAGGGCACCATCTCGTCGTCGGCCACAACGGTGACCTTGAGTGGCCGTACTGGCAACGTGACCACATCGAAGCTCACGTTCAGCAATACGGGAACGGCGCCATTCACCGTCAGTTCAGTCACATGGACGGCGGTGACCGGCGTGGGCACCCTCACCAAGTTCTCCGCCAGTATCACGGGGTGCGCGAATGTGGCGGTCGGTAGGAGCTGCCAACCGGTCATCAGTTTCACCCCTGGTGCTGGCACGGTAGGGGAGACATGGTCGGCCGATGCCCGGTTTGTCAGTAACGCTTCGAACAGCCCGTTGGTGACTCGTGTGAACGGAACGCGTTCACGATAATCGCCACCAATCCCACCCAGGGAGAGCGACCGGCACGGGCAACCGTGCCGGTCGTTCGCATGTCGGGGCAGTTCATGACGCGTGACGAATGTCACAATAGAGTTTATTGTGTCGATGGAGCGCTCGATATTCGGTCCAACGTCCCACGTCGTACACCGTTTCGCTAGTTCGGTTCCACTGGACGTGTTGGGCCCATCGTTGGCGGTGGCGATTTCGGCCAGGTCTATGGACGCTCAACACTGAAACCCCGTGTGGCCTAAGCCCTTGGACGGACCTCTGCAGGCGTCATTGACCGCCAAGGTCTGGTGCGGTTGTCTGGCGATGCGGATTGGCCACGACGGGAGTGGCCGGCGGAAAAAGGTGGATTTCATGCACGCGTTGCACATTGCTGCACACGGGGACGCGCCAGTGCGCGCTTCCCGCAATCGTCGAACCGGCTCTCCTCGCCGGAAGCTGGCGGGTGTGCTGGCCGCACTTGCACTGGTGGGAACTGTGGTGCCCTTCATGGGGGCATCGAATGTCTCCGCGGCGGCAACAGCGCCGGCACATTCAACGACGTTGAACCCCGGCGGTTTCCCGCTGTGGTTCCAAGATGCCAACGGCATTCGGGTCGAACCCTGCCTCGACCCGGCCCTGACGAACTGCCTGGCTCCCTTGGCAAACCCCGGCGTCTACGACCCGACTCTGCCGCTGAGCTTCCCCAGCAACTACCCCGACGAGATGTTCTACTCGGCGGTGGACTCCGAGCCGATTCTGCTCGACGACTGCCCGGCTCCCGCCGGCGCCGCAGCTGCAAACCCCGGCCTTACCGTGCACCTCGCCATCGAAGGCGCGTTCATCAACGGTGACCCCGCAGCTGGCGACCAGATGGTGTTCGGTCGAATCCGTCCCCGGATCCCCACTGGTGCGGGCATGTGTGCGAACACGTGGTACACGCTCCGCACGCCCTACGGCCCGCTCACGGTGCTGACCGACGCGAACGCCGAAGTGGTTGGCGGCGCAGCGGCTGCGGTCACCGCCGACATCGGCTGTGTGCCGGCAACGGCCAAGCCGTGCAACTTCGACGACACCCTCAACGCGCCGGCGCTGCAGCAGGGACTGCTCCGTCAGGTGACGGGCGCAGCGCCCGGCTATCTGGGCGACGGATCATTCGGTCCGGTCACCGGCAGCGCATCGGGCTTCAACCAGCTCGACGTGGTGAAGTGGCCCGAGGGTGTGTCGCCCTCGGGTGCGGGTTACGGCATCGACTGCACCGACGCCAATTGCGCCGTCATCGGCAGCACCGTCAACTTCGCAGTGTTGGCCAAGCTGGCCGGCCCTCTCAGCACCTCGGCGAGCACGGTCGACTTCGGCGGCCAGGTGGTCGGATCCACCAGCGCCACTCGCACCGTGACCGTCACCAACGTCGGTTCGGGTGCCCTCGGTCTGGACCCGAGCACCATCGACCGCATCGCCATCACTGGCGACGGTTTCGCGCTGGCCACAACGTCGTGCAGCATCGGGGCTCTCACCGACCCGCTGCCGGCAACGGCGATGGACCGCGACGCCACCTGCTCGGTGGACGTCTCGTTCTCCCCTTCGGCCATTGGCGTGGCCAACGCAATCCTGGAGGTCTACGCGAACGGGTCGACCGTGCCGTTCACGGTGGCACTCACCGGTACCGGCATCAACGATGGCGATGCGCCGGCGATCAGCATCAGCCCCAGCACGAGCGTGGATTTCGGCGCTGTGCGCCTGCTGACGGCGGGTGCCATCCACACGCTCACGGTGACCAACACCGGAACGGCTCCGCTCCTCGTTGAGCCGTCGATCGTGGCCTCGGCCGATTCGGCAGCCTTCCTCCTGGCGGGCAACTCCTGCACGGGTGGCTACGTGGCCGCAGGCGCGAACTGCACCATCGGCCTTCGCTTCATCCCCACGCGCACCGGCGTGTTCGCCGAACTGCTGTCGGTGAGCACCAATGCAGGGGCGCCGGAGGTGCTGGCGCTGAACGCGGTGGCCACGGGTGGCATCGCCGCCGTCTCGAGCACGCTGGACCCCGTCAACACGTTCCCCGACTGGTACCAGGACGAGCGTGGTGTGCGCGTCGGAAAGTGTGACGACCCGTTCAACCCGCTCTGCATCGCTGCGCCGGTAACCGGCGACGTCAGCTTCCCCACGAACTACCCCGACGAGTGGTTCTACTACGTCGCTTCCTCGGCGCCGATGGACGTGTCGGATCCGGTGTGCGATCTGGAGCCCGG
Organism: uncultured Acidimicrobiaceae bacterium; assembly: GCA_903919455.1. Classification (GTDB taxonomy): domain Bacteria; phylum Actinomycetota; class Acidimicrobiia; order Acidimicrobiales; family Ilumatobacteraceae; genus UBA668. The sequence goes on from CAIXIJ010000001.1 coordinate 85,260, forward strand.
TGGCCTGGCAGTGGAAGGCGCCACGGAGGCAGCGTTCCTCGGACCGATCGCGCCGAACGAGGGCATCACCTTCGGTCGTCTTCGCATCGTCAGTCGTGGCGGCCTGTGCCCGAGCACCGAGTACCTCTTCACGCACCCGTACGGTCGCACCATCCTCTCGACCGACGCGGCAGGCGACATCAAGCCGGCCGCCGGAACCACCGACTTGGGCTGCCTCAGCGCACCCTGCGACTACTCGCTGGCCCTTTCAGCGGCGATCTCCGAGGGCTACCTCGAGCAGACGGTGCACCCGGCCGGTTGGCTGGGCGATCCGGTCACCCCGAGCACAGTGACGGGTGCTCCGTACATCGATCCGGCGACAGGTGTGCCGGCGAACTACTTCAACGTGCAGCGCGTCGACACCATCGGCGAGCCGGACTCCATCTTCGCCTCCACCGACCAGTTCGGCGTGTCGGGTCGTCTCGTGGGCCCGATGGTGGCATCGCCCGGAGCACTCGATTTCGGCGGTGTGGAGGCTGGCCTTGTCTCGGCCACCGTGAACCAGTCGACCACGTTCACGAACAACGGCATTGCTGCCGTCACGTTGGCAGCCACGCCGGTGACCATCGATGGTCTGAACTCGGCCGACTTCACCGTCACCACCAGCACCTGCGCTGCGGGTCTGGTGCTGCAGCCCACCCAGAGCTGCAGCGTGTCGCTGAACTACCTGCCGCTCGCCACCGGAGTTCGCTCCGCAGCGCTCACGCTGCACCACAGTGGCCGCAACAACCCGCTCGCAGTGGTGCTCTCGGGCATCGGCAACGCCCCGGCCGGCTTCGCGGCCATCTCGTCGTCGCCGGCGTCGGTCAGCTTCACGGATCTCAAGATCGGAAGGGCCAGCGAGTCGGTCACCTTGAGCATCTCCAACATCGGTGGCTCGTCACCGTTGCTGGTGGATACGCCCACCATTCCGGCGGGTCAGCCGTTCTCGATCGTGTCGAATGACTGCCCGACGGTGCAGCCAGGCGTGCAGCCTGGCGGAACCTGCGCCATCAAGGTGCGCTTCGTGCCCACCACCACCGGCTCGTTCGCCACCACGCTCAGCTTGCCCAGCAATGCCGTCACCGGCACGCTGTCCGTGGCACTCAGCGGCAAGGCAACGAACGTGAGCCCGGCTCAATCGGCCACCAGCACGGTTGCGGGTTTCCCGAGTTGGTTCCAGGACGGCAACGGAGTGCGGGTGGAGCAGTGCCTGCAGAACGACGGTCTGTGCGTTCTTCTGCCCGACGCCACCTTCAACCCTGCGCTGCCGGTGGTCTTCCCGAGCAACTATCCGGCCGAGGCCTTCTACTCGATCGCCGACAGCGACCTTCTGACCTATGGTCCGCAGCAATGCGCTGGTGGCACGGCGTCGGCCGGTGGGTTCGCACAACTTCGTGTCGCAACGGAAGCAGCGTTCACCACGCCGGCGCCGGCTGCGGGTGCCCAGACATTCTTCAACCGCATCCGTGTGACGGCGGGTGGTCTGTGCCCCAACACCACCTACACGTTCACGCATCCGTACGGCACGACCAACCTCACCACCGATGGTGCAGGCGACATTCGTCCGAAGGACGGCACCTTCGACAACACGAACATGACTGGCTCGGCGCCGGTGAGCCCGGCACTGCTGCGCTGGGATCCGAACTCTGGTGCCGCGGCTCCCACGGGTTACCTCGGTGACCCCCGGGTGCTGCACAAGGTAGTGGGTTCGCAGTTCCGGCTGTCGCCCTCCGGCGAGCCAGTGAACTACTTCGGGGTTGCCACGCAAGCCGGTGCACCGATCGGCACGACCGACCTGTTCGCACTGGCAGGTCGTATGGCCGGCCCGGTGGTGAGCAACGTCGAGGTGAAGGACTTCGGCGTGGTGGAAGTCGCAAAGAGCAGCACCACGCAGTCGTTCACGATCACCAACATCGGTGCCGCCTCCGTGTCGGCGCTCACGACGACGTTGAGCGGAGCGAACGCTGCACTGTTCACCATCACGGCGAACACCTGCGCCGTGGCCAACCTCACGCTTGCCTTGGATCGGAGCTGCACCATCCAGGTTCAGTTCCGTCCGACAGTGGCGGCCGGTACCGGGGCCAAGGTGGCAACGTTGACGGTGGGCCACAACGGCCTTCGTTCCCCGGTGACGATTGCGCTGAGCGGCTTCGCCAACGCAGCGTTGACGCCGGCGCTCACGGTGACCCCCACCACGCTGGCCTTCGGCAATGTGGTGAGCAACACCAGCAGCGCCACGTCGACGGTGCCCATTCGTAACAGTGGCACGGGTCCGCTGCGCCTCGGTGCACTGGCCATCAGTGGTACGAATGCCAACCAGTACGTGATCGTCGGCACCACCTGCCCCACAGCGACTTCGCTGAATGCCGGTGTGTCCTGCACGGTGAGCGTGCAGTTCCGGCCCACGTCGAGCGGAGCAAAGGCGGGAACCATCAGCGTGATTGCCACGGATTCCAGCACGGTGCAGGGGCATGTGGCTGCGGTGATGGCGCCGGTGAACGTGTCGCTCACCGGTACGGGTGCGGCGGGCATCATCTCGGCCTCGCCGGCCACGTTGGCCATCAGCGGTCGACTGGGCGCGGTGGCAACGAGCAGGATCACGCTCACCAACACGGGCACTGCGCCGTTCAGTCTGGTGGGTAGCCCCGCCATCACGTTCACTGCAGTCTCGGCCAACACTCCGCTGCCCAGGTTCTCTGCCGCCCAAACAGGTTGCAACGCCGTTGCCGTGGGCCGGAGCTGCACCGTGACGGTGTCGTTCGCGGCTCCCGCCGCTGGCGTGGTCGGCACGGTGTACTCGGTCGACATGGCCATCCTGAGCGACGCATCCAACAGTCGTGTGGTGGTGCGGGTGAACGGCACCATCGCTCGCTGATCCAACAGCTTCCCTGGCGGGAGGGAAAGGCCGGCACGCTCATGGCGTGCCGGCCTTCGCCTTTTTCCTACGGGCCGGATGTGGCTCACTGGTGGGGGTGGGGGGGGTCAGCGGTGCAGACTCAGCGGTGGAGCACGATGCGTTCGGCGTGTTCTGGCGTGACGGCATTCCAGTCGAGTTCGCGCACGATGCGATCGCGCAACGCCGCTGCCGATGCGGGCTCGCCGTGCACGACGAACACCGTGTGCGGCGGCCGCTCTGCAGTGCGCACCCAGTCCATCAGTTCGCTGGCATCGGCATGCACGGAGAAGCCGGTGAGATCGCACACCTCTGCCTTCACCCGCACGTACTGGCCGTGGATCTTCACGCTGCTGGAACCGTCGAGCAACTGCCGGCCGCGGGTGCCGGCGGCCTGGAACCCAACCAGGACCACGCTGTTGCGGTCGTCGGGAAGGAAGCGTTCGAGGTGGTGCACGACGCGCCCGCCCGATGCCATTCCTGCCCCGGCGATGATGATGGCCGGGCCGCCGCGGGCCGTGACCGCCTTCGAGCCCTCCGAGTCGAATACCTCGGTGAGGTTCGGCAGGTCGAACATCGCAGCGTGGCGGGGGAGATCGGCGCGCACGTCGGCGGCGTGCTCCTCGAAAGCTTCGCGATAGATCTGCAGTGCGGCCAATGCCATCGGACTGTCGACGTAGATGGGCACATGCGGCAGGCGGCCAGCGTCGGCCAACTGGCGCAAGTGGTAGAGCAGCACCTCGGTGCGGTCCACCGCAAACGCTGGAATGATCACCTTGCCGCCCCGGTCGACGGTGCGGCCGATCACATCGGCGAGGGCCTCGGCGCCGTCGGCGTTGGTGTGCTCACGGTCGCCGTAGGTGCTCTCCACCACCAGGAAGTCGCAGTCGCCGACAGGCGAGGGCGGCACCAGCAGTGGGTGCGTAGGCCTGCCGAGGTCGCCGCTGAAACGAATGGTGGGTCCGTCGATCAGTTCCACGCGCACCGTGGCCGAACCGAGGATGTGGCCCGCAGGTTGGAACGTCACGCGCACGCCGTCACCCGCGTTGAACGGTTCGTCGAAGGAATGCGACCGCAGCTGTTCCAACGCCGCCCATGCGTCGTCTTCGCCGTAGAGCGCCAACGCCGGATGGTGCTTCGAGTAGCCCGAGCGGTTCGCGTACTTGGCCTCTTCCTCCTGAAGGCGGGCGCTGTCGGGCAGCACCACCGACATCAGTCGACCGGTGTCGAACGTGACGTGTACTTCACCTCGGAAACCGGCCTTCACCAATCGGGGCAGGTAGCCGCAGTGGTCGAGATGGGCATGGCTGATGACCACCGCATCCAGCGTGTCGGGCTGCACGGGAAATGCTGCCCAGTTGCGTTCGCGCAGTTCCTTCAGCCCTTGGAACAAGCCCGCGTCGAAGAGCACCCGTCGGCCTGCGTGCTCGACGAGGAACTTGCTGCCGGTGACCGACTGTGCTGCTCCCAGCGGGATCAGTGTGGTGACTGCACCGTGGCTCATCGAGCCTCCTAGCGGTAGCGCGGTTTCGCGAACACCTCTCGTACGAGCGGCTCGAAGTGCTCCAACGATTCGGTGGGGCCGTCGGGGTCGAAGGCCACCTGGTCCCAGTCGTCGGTGAACTGCTCGCAGAGTGCGAACCAGGGCTCGTCGCGGTACTGCTCGCGCAGATCGGTGGGCATGCCGAAGTGCTGGTAGTAGTGACGACCCTGGAAGTCTTGGTGGTGGTAGAGCGTGCGGAACACGTCGGGGCGCACGTACGGCCGCAGCATCTCGGCAGCGATCGGCCCGTGGTTCGGCACGCTGATGGCCTTGCCGATGTCGTGGCACAGCGAGGCCACGATCATCTCGTCGTCGGCGCCATCGCGTTCGGCCAACGTGGCGGTCTGCAAGCAGTGGGTGAGCTGGTCGGTGGAGAACCCGTCGGTGATGTCGCCGAGCGAACGCAACAGCATGAGAATGCGGTCGGCCACTCGGCTCTGGTTCTGGGCGGTCTCGTGGCCGATGACGGCCCACTGCTCCGCGGTGCTCTCATCCATTCGAGTGAAGGTCGCTGCCATATCTCCATTGTTGCACCTCCGCGCAAGTGGCATCGGGCCGTGCAAACATGGTCGCCTCGACACTGAACGGAGATGAGCAATGAACCCCACCGACCTGGCCCTTTTTTCGGCAAATGATCAGAAGCTGTTGTTGGCCACAGAGCCCGCGCAACTTGCTGTGATGTCGGAAGACGAACTGGGTGACCTGCTCACGCTGGTGCGTCGTGCTCGCAACAAGTACACGGGGTTGCATCGCAAGAAGGCCGGCGCCACGGCTGCCAAGGCCGGAGCCCGCGGCGCTGCCCAGTCGCAGAACCTGCGCACCGTGCGTCAGGCCGAGGTGTTCGAGGATGCGCTCGCTCGTGTGTCGGGCGCGCTCGCCACTGCCGCTCGGAAGTCGTCGGCGTCGTTGAAGACCGACCGCATCGCGATGGCGAAGGCGGCGCCTGCGCCGGCGAAGGCTGCCCCGAAGCCGGCCACCAGCACGTTGCGGCCTGCCCAGACCAAGACATCCACTGCCAAGGGCCGTGGTGTCGTGCCGAAGTCGGGCACGACGGCGCCGGCACAGCGTGGCGCCAACAAGGTGCAGGGCGCCAAGCGTCAGGCCAAGCGCGACCACCGCTGACCCTCAAGCCGGCCGCGTTCCCTTCGCTTCGCTCGAAGCGGCGCGAAAGGGGAAAGCTTCGGCCATGGACTTCGACCTTCCGCAAGATCTGCTCGACCTGCTCGCCGAACTCGACACGTTCATCGAGCAAGTGATCCGTCCGCTGGAAGCCGAGGACGACAACATTCGCTTCTTCGATCACCGTCGGGAGGATGCGCGCACCAACTGGGAGGACCAGGGCCTCCCCACCGAAGAGTGGGAGCAGTTGCTGCACAAGGTGAAGCGGCTTGCCGACCAAGCCGGGTTCTACCGTTACCCGTTCCCCACCGAGTTCGGGGGCCGCAACGGCACGAACCTCGGCATGGCTGTCATTCGCGAGCACCTGGCCCGCAAGGGGCTCGGTCTCCACAACGATCTGCAGAACGAGCACTCCATCGTGGGCAACAACGTGGGTCTGCTGCTGATGATCGCCTACGGCACGGAAGAGCAGAAGGCCGAATGGATCGACGACCTCGCCGAAGGTCGACGCGGTTTCGCGTTCGGTATCACCGAACCGAACCATGGCAGCGATGCCACCCACATGGAGACCACCGCAGTGCGCGACGGCGACGAGTGGGTGATCAATGGTGAGAAGACGTGGAACACCGGCATCCACAAGGCCCAGTACGACATGATCATGGCCCGCACCAGTGGCAAGGCTGGCGACGGCGATGGCATCACGGCGTTCCTCGTGCCCACCAAGAACGAAGGGTTCGAGGTGCTGGAGTACCTCTGGACGTTCAACATGCCCACCGATCACGCGCACATCCGCCTCACCGATGTTCGGGTGCCGGCCAGTGCAGTGTTTGGCGGCGAAGGCCGCGGGCTGCAGGTGGTGCAGCACTTCTTCAACGAGAACCGCATTCGTCAGGCGGCGTCGTCGCTCGGTGCGGCGCAGTTCTGCATCGATGAAGCGGTGAAGTACGCCACGGAGCGCAAGCCGTTCGGCAAGGCGCTGGCCACGAACCAGGGCATCCAATTCCCGTTGGTGGAGCTACAGACGCAGTGCGAAATGCTGCGGGCGCTCATCCACAAGACCGCCTGGATGATGGACAAGTACGGGGCCTTCAGCCAGAGCGACAAGGTCAGCATGTGCAACTACTGGGCAAACCGGTTGTGCTGCGACGCCGCCGACCGAGCGATGCAGGTGCACGGTGGCATGGGCTACTCGCGCCACAAGCCCTTCGAGCACATCTATCGCCACCACCGCCGGTACCGCATCACCGAGGGCGCCGAAGAGATTCAAATGCGCCGAGTAGCCGGCTATCTGTTCGGCTTTATGAACCAGCGGGCCCCCAAAGGCGTGCACGCCGACTGACCCGACCGGCGTGGCCTGGCACGTTTCGCGCCCAACCGGTGCCTGGGTTAGCGGCGCTGCGGCCCGGCCGCGGCGGCCGGGAGCGTGGCAGGTTTCGCGCCCACGGGTGGGAAATGTGCCAGGTATGGCAGGAAGCGCACCCGTGGGTGCGAAGTGAGCCAAATGTGGGAGGTTTCGCGCCCAACCGGTGCCTGGGGTTAGCGGCCGAAGACCTCGTGGAAGTGGGCGGCCATGGCGCGCCACGAGCGCAGGTCGCTGGGCTCGTGGTACTGGAAGCCGGGTCGGCTGCCATCGGCGAGTTTGTTGGTGAAGCTGTGCCCGGCACCACTGTGCAGCAACATCTGCCAGTCCACTCCGGCGGCATTCATTTCGTCCTCGAAGGTCTGGCGTTGGGCGGGCGAGATGATCGGGTCGTCGACGCCGAGGCACACCAGCACCTTGCCGCTGATGTTGGCGGCGTCGGCGGGTGTGGCGTTGGCCAGGCCGCTGTGGAAGCCGACGATGGCGTGCACCGGCGCACCGGCACGACCCAACTCGAGGCTCATGGTGCCGCCGAAGCAGTAGCCCATGGCTCCCACCTTCGAGTGGTCGGCACGGGGGTGGCCCAGCAGCAGGTGGAGGCCAGCTTGAGCGCGATGCCGCGTGGCGGCCTGGTCGGCCATCATCCCGCCGAGCTTGGCGGGCACATCGGCAGGGTCGAGCGGTTTGCCGTCGCCCCAGTAGTCGAGTGCGAACGCCACGTAACCGAGCTCGTCGGCCAGACGGTCGGCCCGCCAGCGAGCGTGATCGGTCATGCCGGGGCCTTCATGGCACACCAGCACCGCGGGCCGTAGGTCGTCGCCGTCGGGCTCGGCGAGGTGGCCCAGGTAACGAACGCCGTCAATGTGGTACTCGATTTCCTGGCTGTGCATGGCCGCAACCTAACGCGACCGGTTCGGCTAATGTTTCCTGAACCGACAGTCAGTCCAGCTGTCGACGTGGTCATTGTTGGGGGAACGGGGAATGGCTGAGCACACGGTCGGTGGCGGTCGCATCGAACTTGCGTCGCTGTCGAAGTTCTATGGCACCTTGAAGGTGTTGAACAGCATCGACCTGGTCATCGAGCCGGGCGAGTTCTTCTCGTTGCTCGGTCCTTCGGGCTGCGGCAAGACCACCACCTTGCGCCTGATCGGTGGCTTCGAAGACATCGAGCACGGCTCAGTTCGTATCGACGGCGCCGATATGCGTGGTGTGCCGCCCGAGAAGCGACCGGTGAACACCGTGTTCCAGAGCTACGCCCTCTTCCCGCACAAGACCGTTGCCGACAACGTGGCCTTCGGCCTGCGGTTCCTCGACTGCTCCAAGGAAGAGGCCAAGCGGCGCGTCGGTGAAGCACTGGAGCTGGTGCGCCTGAACGGCTACGAGTCGCGCCGGCCCCATCAACTCTCCGGCGGTCAACAGCAGCGTGTGGCGCTGGCCAGATCGCTCGTGCTGCGGCCGAAAGTGCTGCTGCTCGACGAACCGCTCGGTGCACTGGATGCCAAGCTGCGGAGGGTATTGCAGGTGGAGCTTCGTGCTCTGCACCGCGAGGTCGGCATCACCTTCGTGTACGTCACCCACGACCAGGAGGAAGCGCTCACGATGAGCGATCGCCTGGCGGTGATGGACTCGGGCGTGATTCGCCAGGTGGGTTCGCCTCGCGAGGTGTACGACGAGCCGGCCAACACCTATGTGGCCGACTTCTTGGGTCTGGCAAATCTGCTGCCCGCTGTGGCCGATGCCAGCGGTGTGGAAGTGCTGGGGCAGAGGGTGCAGACGGCAACCAATGGTGTGTCCGGCAACTGCTACGTGGTGGTTCGCCCGGAACGCTTGCGGTTGGTGAATGCCGAGGCCGCAACGTTGCAGGGCCGGATCGACCACGTGGTGTTCGCTGGAGCACTCACCCATGTGCACCTCACGGTGCGCGATCAGGCGATGCAGGCCATGGTGGCGAATGGCGCCGAGGGCCCCGCGCTGGTGGAGGACGGCGAAGTTGGCGTGGAGTTCTTACCCGACTCGTTGCGGGTGCTGCCGAACTGACCCGCCCGACTGTGCGGTGTCAGGACGCGCTGTTCAGGACGCGGTGTTCAGGATTCGGCCATCGTGCCCAGGTAGTGCTGGGTGAACCAGATGACGCCCTCGTCCTTCGGGGTGAGCACGCCGTGGTCGAACGACTTCGACGTGACACCGCGCTGCACCGCCTCGCACACCACGTTGTCCTGATTGCCGACCAGCACGTTGAAATCGATGATCGGCTGCGGGTCGAAGCCGGGAGTGGCGATGGCATCGGGGTGGAACAGGAAGTCCATCGTCATCACGGTGCGGTTCGGGCCGTCGGGGTACAGAGTGGAGATCACCACGCTGGGCCCCGTGACGTCGACGAAGCCGTTCGGGAAGTAGGTGGCACCGAAGTAGGAGTTCTGGTCTGCGCCGGTCACGCCGGGTAGCGGCGGCAAGTCCATGGGCTGGTCCGACATCGTGTTGCCACGCGACAGGTCGGCTCCGCCGTCGTCGCGGGAGTGGTCGGTAACCCAACCGCTGCGGTACAGGGGAACCAGGTCGACGAGCTCGGGGTGCACCCGGGTGCAGTGCAGGCATTCCTGGTAGTTCTCGACCACGATCTTCCAGTTCGCCGCGATGTCGCACACCGTGTGCGCGACCGCCTTCAGATCGGCGATGCCGAAGCGTGCAAGCGCCGTCATCTCGCCGGCGTGTCGTTGCAGCCACTGGTCGAACGGCATGGGGTCTGCGGCCAGGCTGACGAAGATGAGACCTTCCCACTCGCGCAGGTGGTACTGCCACAGCGGCAGGGTGCTCTTGTCGACGTCGGTGTCGTCGAGGTGCGGGGTGGCGATGAGCTTGCCGTCGAGCGAATAGGTCCAGGCGTGGTACGGGCACATCAGCGAACCCTGGGTGGATTCCTGGTGGCCCTCGCAGAGCATCGACCCTCGGTGGCGGCAGACATTCGCGAAGGCGTGCAGGAACCCCTTCAGATCGCGGGTGAGCAGCACGCTCTCGCCGGCGATGTTCACCACGCTGCGGTTGCCGGGAGCAAGGCGCTGACCGGCACCGGCCAGTACCCAGCCGCCGTGAAAGATCTTCTCGCGTTCGGCTTGCCAGACGGCATCGCTGAGGTAGTCGTCGCGTGTGAGCGTGTTGACATCGTTGGACATGGCGGGTCCTCCTCGGCGATCGGTGCCGCTCCAGCCTAGCGAACTCTGAACGACCGATCAGACAAACGGGCTAAGGTTGGTGCATGGGTCAACAGCACGGGATCACGTTGGACGAATTGATCAACGACGAGGAGGCTCGGTTCATTGCCCGAATGGGTGCCTCGGCCGAGTTGGGGGCCCGCGGTGGCCAGGTGATGCCCGGTGGAGTGTGCTCCAGTTGGGCCAGTTCGCGCCCGCTGCCGGTGTGGGTGAGCCATGGTGAAGGCGCGCTGGTGTGGGACGCCGACGGCACCGAGTACGTCGACATGCATGCTGGCTACGGCGTGAACGTGGTCGGCCACGCGAACCCGCATGTGGTGAAGGCCGTGCAGGATCGCGTCACCAAGGGCACGCACTTCGCCCAGCCCACCGAGGACGCCATCGTGGTGGCAGAGAACCTCGCGCAGCGCTTCGGCCTGCCAAAGTGGCGCTTCAACAACTCCGGCACGGAGAGCACGATGGATGCCTTCCACCTGATGCGCGCCATTACCGGTCGTCCGCTGGTGGTGAAGATCGAAGGCACCTACCACGGGCACCACGACTCGGCGATGATCTCGCTCTTCCGGTCGGCCGACCAGCTCGGCCCGGAATCCGAACCGTTGCGGGTGCCCGGTCCGGGTATCTCGCAGGCCATGGCCGACATGCTGCGGATCGTGCCGTTCAACGACCTCCCGGCACTCGAGCGTGTGCTCGATCAGCACCGCGGACAGATCGCCGGAATGATCCTGGAGCCGATGATGATGAACGCGGGCATCATCCCGCCCGCCCCCGGTTACCTGGAGGGCGTGCGCGAACTCACGCGTCAGCACGGCGCGTTGCTGGCGTTCGACGAGGTGAAGACCGGCATGGTGGTGCACTACGGCGGGGCGACCGGCCTGTTCGGCGTCACGCCCGACATCGTGTGCCTCGCCAAGGCGCTCGGCGGTGGCCTGCCCTGTGGCGCCATCGGCGGTACCGAGGAAGTGATGGCCGCCATTGAGAGCGGGCTGTTCGATCAGGTCGGCACCTTCAACGGCAACCCGCTCACCATGGCTGCGGCGAAGGCCACCCTGCTGGAGGTGCTCACCCCCGACACGTACGCCGTGGCCGACGACATCGGCCGCGCCATGCTGCGCGACTCCACCGACGCGCTCACCGCAGCCGGTATCCCGTCGCACGGCAACGTGTTCGGCTTCAAGGGTTCGGTGGTGTTCGACGACACGCCATCGCGCAACTACCGCGAGTTCCTGCGCATCTCCACGGCCATCAGCCATCTGCACTTCCTCGTGCAGCACAACGGCGGCATCTTCCTGCCGCCGTGGGGCAAGAGTGAGAGCTGGACCCTCAGCGTGGCGCACACCCACGAGCACGGTCAGCGGTACTCGCGCAACGTGGCACGCATGGCCGAACTGGTATCGGGTCTGGGCGACCGCAGCTCCGAACTGTTCGAAGTGGGGAGCTACAACTGATGGCGCGCCTCGAGGAGGTCACCAAGGCCGACGGAGTGCAGGCCGCGCTCGAGGTACTGGACCGTGATGGTGCGGTCATCGTGCGCGACTTCCTCGACCCCGATGTTCACCAGCAGTTCAGCGACGACATGGTTCGTCATGCCGCCGGCCATCGGGCCGGTTCGGTTGCCGAGAACGCCGCGGTGCGCGAGTTCTGGGGCGAGCGCACCACGCGCTTCACTCGGCTCGCGCACCGGAGTGCAGCCTTCGCCGACATTCTCACCGATCCGTTCTATCTCGGTGTCGCCGACCAGGTCCTGCTGCCGATGGCGTCCGACTATTGGATGAACACCGGCCAGATGATGATCATCGGACCGGGGGAGACGGCCCAGTGGCTACACCGCGACGCCGACAACTGGCCCACGCTCTGTTCGCCCAACGGCTTCGAGGTGACGCTCAGTTGCCTGTTTGCGATCAGCGAGTTCACCGCCGAGGTGGGCGCCACGCGAGTGGTGCCCGGCAGCCACCGTTGGGACGATTACCAGCGCCAGGCCGAGCCGCATGAGGTGTGCCAGGCCGTGATGCCGGCAGGGGCGGGGATGATCTACACCGGCCGCGTGCTGCATAGTGGAGGAGCAAACACCACCGCCGACCAGTTCCGCTACGGCATGCATTTGTCGTACGTGCTGGGCTGGTTGACGCCGGAGGAAGCATCGCCGCTGGGGGCTGATTGGGCCGACGTGCAGCACCTGTCCGAGCGTGCCCAACGTCTGCTCGGTTGGCGGTGCAGCGGGAACGACGATCGTTATGCAGCGCGTCTTTGGACAGTCGACTACGAAGACGTTCCCGTCGGTCTCGAACTCAGCTGACCTCGGGGAAGACGCTTAGCGGCCTTTCCAGATGGGGGAGCGCTTCTCGGCAAAGGCGTCGTTGCCCTCCTGCGCATCCTCGGAGTCGATGGCGGCGCGGTAGCTCGGCAGATCTTGGATCATGCCCATCGCCTCGATGGGATCCATCTGAGCGGTGCGGCGCTCGATGTCGAGAATGGCGGTGACACTGAGTGGCGCGGCCCAGCAGATGTCGGTGGCGAGTTGCCGGGCGGCAGTCAGCAGCTCGGCCGCTGGTACCACCTTGTTCACGAGACCCCACCGGGCTGCTTCGTCGGCGCCCATGCGTCGGCCGGTGAGCAACATCTCGCGAGCGATCGGCCCCGGCAGCAGACGAGGCAGCCGCACGGCGCCGTTGTCGGGAAGGATGCCGAGGCCGGCCTCGGGCAGGAAGAACTGGGCGTGCTCGGCAGCCACGATCATGTCGGCTGCCATTGCGATCTCGAAGCCGCCGCCTACGGCCAAGCCGTTCACTGCTGCGATGACGGGTGTGCGGCGGTTGGGCAGGTTGGTGAAGCCACCGAATCCGCCTGCGCCGTAATCGCTGTCGAAGGCTTCGCCCTCGGCTGCGGCGCCCAGGTCCCAGCCTGCACTGAAGAACTTCTCGCCGTTGCCGGTGAAGATGGCCACGCGTACCGACGGGTCGCGTTCGAACTCCACGAATGCCTCGCCCAATGCGTAACTGGTGGCAGCGTCGATGGCATTCGCCTTCGGGCGGTCGAGGGTGACCAGGGCGATGCCGTCGGTGACCTCCACATGGAAGCCGTTGTGTGTGGTGTGCGACATCTTCATTCCTCCACGATGAGCAGTGCGTCGACGGCGGTGGCGCCGCTGCTGCCGACGAGCACGGGGTTCAGTTCCACTTCCACCACGTGGGTGCCGACCACGGCGTCGGTGAGGCGGACCACCAACTCGGCCAAGGCCCGCACGTCGGCGGCGGGTCGACCGCGGAACCCGGTGAGCAGCCTGGCGCTCCGCAACGACATCAGGGCGGCTTCCACCTCGGGCACCGTGACCGGTGCCAGCAGGTTGACGACATCGCTCCAGAGTTCGGTCATCACGCCGCCGTGGCCCAGTGTGACGAGCCAACCCACCGGTGCATCGCGGCGCACGGTGACCAGCACTTCGGCAACAACATCGGTGACAGTGTTCTCCACCAGATAGCCGGCTGAAGTGCCGGGCATCGCAGCGAGGGCACTCGCGAGGGCTTCCGCGTCTCGCAAGCCCACCTTCACAGCGCCGGCTTCGCTCTTGTGCGCGTGGCCCAGTGCCTTGAGGGTGATGGGGTAGCCGATCTCCTTGGCCGTGGCCAAGACATCCGACGATTGCACCACGCGGCCCTCCGGCACCTCCACGCCGAGCGCGTCGAGCCACTGCTTGGCGGACGCTTCGTCGATCAAGGTGGTGGCGCCCGGTGCCGTGACGGGGGAGTGCGGTGTCGCTGCCACCGCTGCGCCTGCAAAGGCAGCGGCGTCGAGGGCGGTGAGGGCCTCCGACAGGCCAAGCAAGGGAGTGAGCCCGCTGGCGCTGATGTGCGCCCGGAACGGGGCATTCAGACACTCGGGCAGGGTGGCCACCACCACGCCGCGGTTGCCCGTGGCCTTTGCCGCATCGGCGAGGGCATCGGAGGCCACATACCAACTGCTCGGGTCGTTGTCGTCGGCGGGTGGGGCATCGAGCACCAACATGGTGGCGTCCTGCGGGCCATCCATCACTGCAGTGAAGGTGGCAGCCATGGCGGCTCGATCGCCCCACATGAACGTGTGATAGTCGAACGGGTTGCTCACCGACACGAACTCGGTGAGCGTGGCTTCGATGGCGGTGGTCTGCTCGGCGGTGAACGGCGCGAAGCTCAGCGACGTGGCTTCGCTGCGGTCGGCCACCAAGGAGGCCTCGCCGCCGGAGCAACTCAGCGACACCACGCGCCGGCCGCGCAGCGGGCCGCCGGAGTCCAGCAACTTCAGGGTCTCGAGCAGTTCGGATGGCGTGCGCACGGTGGCAACGCCGTAGCGGACGAAGAGCGCGTCGTACGCTGCGGCCCGCCCGGCCATCGAGCCGGTGTGCGAGTTGGCGATCAGCGCCCCAGCCTCCGAACGGCCCGTTTGCAGGGCCACGATGGGAACGCCACGCTCGCGGGCGCGCATTGCCACGGTGGCGAACTGTTGCGCATCGCGGACGGCTTCGAGGAATAGGCCGATGGACGTGATGCGCTCGTCGTCGAGCAGGGCAGCAATGGCGTCTTCGGTACCGAGGTTCGCCTGATTCCCCACGGTGATCATGCTGCCGAGACGCAAGCCGCGCTGCTGGAACGTGAGGTTCACGGCCACGTTGCCGCTCTGGCTCACGATGGCGGCCCCGCGCTCGTGGCGGCCCATGCCGTGCTCGTCGGGCCACAGCGCCACACGGTCGAAGGTGTTCACGAATCCGTAGCAGTTGGGCCCGAAGAACGGCACCTCGCCCGCTGCCTCGAGCAGAGCGTCCTGCAGGTGCTCGTCGCCCGTCTCGGCGAAGCCCGAGCCGTAGCACACTGCGCCACCGGCGCCGATGCGATTGATGGAGCGCATGGCATCGATGGTGGCATTGCGGTTCACGCCGAGAAACACGGCGTCGGGCACGCCTGGTAGATCGTCGAGGGAAGGCAGGCACGGCACACCAGCCAGGTCGGAGCGCTTGGGATGCACCGGCCAGATGGGGCCATCGAAGCCGAGCTTCAGGCACTGGCGGACGACGCGTTCGGCGGGCGCGCCTCCGACGACGGCAATGGAGCGCGGTGCGAGCAGTCGGCGCAGATCGGACATGAGGAGCGAGATTAGCTGAATCGCCGATCAGGCAACCTGCCCGGTGCGGCTCTGGTCTTGGAGGATCGGCCAGAATGGAGTCATGAGCGACCTCGATGCCGTGTACCTCTCTGCAACCGAACTTCTAGCTGCGTTCAACGCGAAAGATCTCTCACCCGTGGAGTACCTCGAAGTGGTGATCAGCCGGGTGGAGGAACTGGAGCCGGCTATCAACTGTGTGGCGGACCGACGGTACGAAGAGGCTCGGGCAGAGGCGAAGGAGTCCGCAGCCCGGTACGCCCGCGGTGAGGCCCGCGCCCTCGATGGTGTGCCGGTGGCAGCCAAGGAAGAGCACCCGATGAAGGGGCGATCCTGGACCCAGGGATCGTTGTCGCTGACCGATGAGGTGGCCGATATCGACCACCCGATCATCGAACGCATTCAGGCGGCTGGCGGCATCATCCATGTGCGCACCACCACTCCCGAGTTCTGCTGCGCCGGCTTCACGCACACGCGCATGTGGGGCATTACCCGTAACCCCTGGAACACCGACTTCTCGCCCGGTGGTTCATCGGGCGGCACCGGCGCAGCGCTTGCGGCGGGTTACGCGCCCATCGGTACGGGTAGCGACATCGGCGGCTCCATTCGCATCCCGGCTTCGCTGAGTGGCGTCGTGGGCTTCAAGCCGCCGTTCGCTCGGGTGCCGGCACTGCCGCCCTACAACCTCGACCAGTTCTGCCACGACGGCCCGATGGCGCGCACCGTGGCCGACTGCGCGTTGCTGGAAGACGTCATCGCCGGTGCGCACTGGATCGACCCCGTGTCGATGCCGCATCCGCCTCGCGTGGAGGGCGCTGGCACCTCCGTGGAAGGTATGCGGATTGCGCTGTGCACGAATCTCGGCAACTGGCCGCTCGACCCGGCGGTTGAGGCCAACACGCGCCGCGTGGCCGAGTCGCTGGCCGCTGCGGGGGCACTCGTGAAGGAGATCACTCTGCCCTGGACCACGCAGCAGGTGTGGGACGCTGCCCAGACGCACTTCCGCACGATCATGGGCGCAGGTATCGGCCACGTCCGCGACGAGCATCGCGAGGTCATGAACGACTACGCCATCGCGTTCGCGGACAGCATGGATGGTGCAGGCCTCGGGTTCTATGAGGGGTTGGAAACCGAGGGTGCCCTATGGCTGGCACTCGGCAAGGTCTTCCAGGAACACGATGCGATGATCTGCCCCACCATGGCCACTGACGGTTTCGTGGCGGGCGAGGCGTACCTCGAAGGCGGCCTCGCCATCGGCGACGGCCACGTGCACCACCACATCCTCGGCGCCATGACACTGCCGTTCAACATCCAGTCGCGCTGCGCCGTGGTCAGCGTGCCGTCGGGTAAAGCCGCCAACGGCGTTCCCACCGGTGTGCAGGTGGTGGCTCGACCGTACGACGACGTGACGGCCTTCCGTGTTGCCGGTGCCGTGGAGGCCACCGGGGTGGGCTTCACTCACCCCGACTGGCGCCCAGCGCTCTGAGTCTCAGGCGCCGAAGGGGCGCAGCATGGCGCGGCTGATGATGTGCCGCTGAATCTCGCTGGTGCCATCCCAGATGCGGTCGACGCGAGTGTCGCGCCACATGCGCTCGAGCGGCAGTTCGTCCATCAGTCCCATTCCACCCAGGATCTGGATGGCTTCGTCGGTGACGAACTGGCACATCTCGCTGGAGAACACCTTCGCCATCGCCATGTCCTCGTCGGTGGCCTGACCCTGGGCGTCTTTCCATGCGGCGCGCAGGGTGAGCAGTTCGGCGGCCTCAAGCTGTGTGCGCATGTCGGCGAGCTTGAAACTGACGCCCTGGTTCTTGCCGATCTTTTGGCCGAATTGTTCGCGGGTGGCAGCCCACTCGGTGGCAATGCCGAGGGCGCGACGGGCGCGACCCACGCACACGGCCGCCACCTGAAGGCGGGTGGAGCCGAGCCACTCGTTGGCGGCGTCGAAACCGCGGTGCTCTTCGCCCAGGATGTTGCGCACCGGAACGCGGCAGTTGTCGAAGTTGATGATGAGGTTATGGTACCCCTTGTTCGACACGCAGTTGTAGCCGTGCACCACTTCGCATCCGGGCGTGTCGAAGTCCACCAGGAACCCGGTGATCTTCTTCTTCAGGCCCTTCGAGGTCATCTCCTCGCCACTTGCGGCGAACAGAATGACGTAGTCGGCCAGGTCGGCGTGGCTGATGAAGTGCTTCACCCCGTTGATCACGTAGTCGTCGCCGTCGCGAACCGCGCTGCACTTCATGCCGCGCACGTCGGAGCCTGCGTCGGGCTCGCTCATCGCCATGCAGTCCACGCGCTCGCCGCGAATGGTGGGCAGCAGGAACTCTTCGATCTGGCTGCCCTGGCACGCGCGCAGGATGTTCGAAGGGCGAGCCACGATGTACTGCAGCGCGTACGACGTGGCGCCGAACTCGCGGTCCACCAGCGTGACGCCGAGGCTGTCGAGGCCACCACCGCCGAGTTCGGCGGGCATGTTCGCGGCGTACAGACCGGCATCGATCGACTTGCGCTTGATCTCGGCGACGAGATCCTTCGGCACGTCGCCCAGCTTCTCGACCATCTCCTCGTGCGGCATCAGCTCCTTCTCGGTGAAGCTGCGCACGGTGTCGACGATCATCTGTTGCTCGTCGGTGAGTTCGAAGAACATTGCTACTCCTGTGTGGTGGTCAGTGCTTGGGAGGCGGCAGCTGCATGGCACTGCCCACCTGAGGTGGAATGGGAAGGGGCGCATGTGCGGCGGCGATGGCCTGCAGCGCTGCCGCAACGTCGGGAAGGATCGCGGCGCTGCGTCCGGCGTTCATGTCGACGTGCACCAGCATCTGCTCTGCGGTGCAGAGCAGCCCGCCGTCGGTGCCGTGCAGCATGGAGTGGATGAGGTGAACACGCTTGGCGTCGACGCCGAGAATTTGGGTGTGGAACTCGATGGGTTCGTGGACGGCGACCTCACGCACGTAATGGATGTGCGTTTCCACGGTGTAGAAGCTGTGGCCGGCTGCGCGGTATGCCTCGTCGTCGCCGATGTAGCGGAACAGCGCATCGCTGGCCCAGCCTGCGGCCGTGAGGTAGGCGCTCTCGGTCATGTGCGCGTTGTAGTCCACCCACTCGGGCTCCACGGGGGTGCGATACAGCGCCAGGGGAGCAGCGGGCACCTCGCCCGGCTGCCACCGCTGCACGCCGCCGGCAGCGAAGCGCGTGGCCTCATGGTGCGCCACTGCTGCGCCGGCACCCTTGCCCGATGGCCTTAGGCCACGCATGATCGCGATGATGACGTCGGGGTCGCCGTCGGCGAGTTGGGCGATGCCATCGCCGAGCTGCCAACGCTCATGCGCCGGTGCGTCGGCCGGCAACGGGGCCATGCCGATGGATTGGTAGAAGCCGGTGAGCTCAGCAGCCTGTGGGCCGGCCACTTCCACGAGTGGTAGGAGGTTCACCGGCGAACAACCCTTCGCGGTTGCATCGTTGGCAAGCAGGCCGGGCGTGCCGCTCGGAGCTTCGGCGTCGATGACATGCACGAGGTGGGCGTTCGCGAAGTCGTCGGGGGTCGAGGTGCGGAGCCGGTCGAGCGACGAGTTCGGGAACAGGCCGAGCCGGTCGGACGACGGCCACAGTGAGGCCACGGCATCGCGTACAGTGTGCGCGTCGTCGACGGCAACGTCGAGGCCGGAGGCCAGGTAACGCGTGATCCATTCGGCTGCGAGGGAGGTGCCTCCCACCACGACGACGAGCATTGACTAAATATACATTCAGGATTGGATACGACACCGATGCCGAGACCTCGACTCGACCATGTTCGCAGGGCGCAGATCTTGGCGGCAGCTGCTGAAGTGCTGTCTGAGCGCGGCTACGCGAACACCCGAGTCGTCGACATCGCCACTGCGGCGGGCACCAGCCCGGCCGCCATCCTGTACTGGTTCGATGGCAAGGACGGGTTGCTGGCAGAGGCGTTGAAACTTCGCGAAGCAGAGTTTCACGATCGGTACACCGTGAAGGCCGAGCACAAGCAGTCGGCGTCACAGCGCATGCGCGTGCTGGTGGAAGCCATGCTGCACCACTACGACTGGAAGCTCTGGATGGAGTTGTGTGTGCTGGCGCTGCGCGACAAGAACGCTGCGGCGGAACGCGATCGCCTCGACCGCCGGTGGCGTGCTGCGCTGCGCGCCGCCATCCGCGACGGGCAGGCAAACGGCGAGTTCCTTCCTGGCGATGCCGACGACGTGATGTTCTTGCTTGCTGCACTGATCGACGGCTGGGCGCCGCTCCTCGCGTTAAAGGCGAAGGGTGTCACCCGTGAGCGTGTGGAGCGAGTGTGGTTGGCGGAAGCATCGCGGCTGCTGGGCCCCGGCTTCGATGCCACTCCGCTGAAGCGGTCGCGGTAGGCCGACAGCGCTAGCGGAGGTGCTGGATGCGAGCGGCGATGGCCGCCTCGAGTTCGGCCCGGCTGAAGGGCTTCAGCAACACCGGCGGTAGATCCTCGGACAATTCGCGGCTCAGGCTGCCACTGATGATGATGGTGCGTTCGATGATCCCCGGCCGGATGACCTCGAGTGCCTGCAGCAAGGTTGCTGTGGTGCTGCCATCACCGAGTCGGTAGTCCATCACCACTGCGTCGTATGCCCGGTCGGTTGCCGAACGAAGCGCGTGCTCGGCGGAGCCGACGGTCCAGACTTCCCAGCCCGATTGGCGCAACAGGTGTCCGAGCAACGAGCGAACGTCGGGATCGTCGTCGACCACCAGCACCCGTTGCCCCTGCCCTGCGTGATTCTCGTCGGGCGGTGACTCCACGAGCGTGGGATACGTCGATGTGGCGACGCGCGGCAAGGAGAGCACGAACACGCTGCCGGTCGGCCCGGTGGACTGGAGGGCGAGTCGGCCCGCCTGCTCCTCCGCGAAACGTCGCGACAGCGCCAGGCCAAGCCCCGTGCCGCCGGTGTCGGCGCGTGTGGTCTGAAACGGTTCGAACAGCGTGGGCATCACCTGGTCGGCCACACCGGTGCCGCTGTCGATGACGAGGATGTCGAGATGTCCGTCGTCGCCTTCTCCGACCGTGATCATCACGCTCGACCCATTGGGCGACGCCTGCACGGCGTTCTCTGCGAGATTGGTGACGATGTGCCGGAGCCGGTCGCGGTCGGCCAGGACCGACACGCCCGGCGGGCAGATGAGGGTGATGCGGCGACGCAACGCGTGCGACGCCTCCTCGGTGAGCTGTTGCAAATAGGGCTCCAACTCGATCGTCTCCAGCGCCGCTTCGCTCCCGCGAACGAGGTCGAGAATCCCGCGGATCATTCGTCCCGACCGAACGCTCTGTGCGCTGAGTTGATGAGCCCACAGTTGCACCGTCGCTGCATCAACCGCGCCGGTGTCGGCCTGAGCGAGCATGACCTCCGCCGTGAGGCTGATGGCCGCGAGTGGGTTGTTCAGTTCGTGGGCAAGGCTGGCGGCGGTTCCCCCCGCTGAGGCGAGGCGCTCCAGCCGCACAGCCTCGGCGTTCGCCTGCTGCAGCCGTTCTTGCACCTCGTTCGAACGCACCAGTTCTCGTCGCCACCGCCGTCGGCCTGCTTCGAGTGTCTCGAACATCCGGACGTGGAATCGGGCTTCGAAGACCGGGGACGAGTTGCGCGGTGGGAAGCGGCGGATTGCATCGTCGATCATCCCAATGCGTGTCGGGTCGCTTGCGATCGCTTCTCTGCGCAGCACGCCGCAAAGATCGCTCACCAACGCCGGATCGAAGGTCCAGGTTGCGTCGAACAGGCGGTCCATCTCCTCGGCTGGTGCGGGCTGTGCAGGGTTGTCGGCCCCGAACAACGCACAGCAGAACCACTCCGTCAACGCGATGATGAACCACTCCTGCGTGAGGGGGCTGTCCTTCGCGACTTCGAAACCCACCACCTGGCCGGTGTCGCCGAGGTTTCCTGATGCGAACACGGCGACCGACCGTGCAGCGGGCTGCACGAGCTGTTCGTATCGGTGAAGCTCTGCCGCCCAGTTGCGGCCTGTTTGGAAGCCGGTGAAGACGGCGCCCGGCAACTCATGCTCGATGATGAGGTTCTCGAGCACGTGCGAGAGATCGGTGAGCGTCGCTTTGGACAGCGACGCGACATCTACTCGCGACGCAGCTATCTCCATGAACGGACCGTGCATCGACGGAACGCGAACCCGGCTCATACGCCCGACCCTAGCGGGTGGCCGATACGAACATTGCTGTCAGTTCTTGGCCTGGCCGACGCTGCGCCCTGCGTTCGTGGGCGCTGGCAGTGTGGAGTGCTGTGCAGCGATGCGGTCGAGCACCGCGGTCATCTCGGCCGCTGCCGGAACGGCCTTGTCGGCGTTGGTGTCCACGTGCAGCAGCATGTGCTCGGCCGTGGCCACCACGGAGTGGTCGTCGGCTCGATGCATGGAAGTGAACAGTCGCATGCGCTTGGCATCATGCGAGATCAACTGCACCGTGCAGTAGAGGTGATCGCCGGCCTTTGCCTGGGCTGCGAAGTTCACGTGACTCTCCACCGTGAACCAACTGTGTCCTGCGGCAAGGTATGCCTCGTCCATGCCGATCAACCGCAGCAGGCGATCGATGGTCTCGCTCGACAGCTGGAAGTAGCGGCTGTCGTTCACATGGCCGTTGTAGTCCACCCAATCGGTGGGCACCCGCACCTCGTGAAGACGCAGCGGGCCACCGAAATCCGGCTCGGTGGCGGTGTCGCCCATACGTTCGAACAGGGTGCGCTCGAAGTTGGCAAGCACCTGGCCTGCGCCGTAGTCGGCGGTGCGAAGGCCCTGCATGACGGCCACCAGGCAGTCGTCGCGCAGCATCTCGAGTTCGCGGATGGTGGCGGTGCCTGCCTGGGTGTCGCTTTGCGACACGATGGTGTCGAGCAACTCGTCGGTGAGTTCGGGCACATTCATGAACTTCGTCCACGGCCACTTCAGCGCTGGGCCGAATTGAGCCATGAAGTGGCGCATGCCCGGCTCGCCGCCAGCGATGCGGTAGACGAGCATCGTGCCCATGAAGCTCCAGCGCAGGCCGGGGCCGAACCGCATGGCGTCATCGATCTGCTCGGCCGTAGCCACGCCGTCGTTGATGAGCCACAGGATTTCACGCCACAGTGCTTCCATCAGACGGTCGGCGACGAAGCCGTCGATCTCCACATCCAGGTGCAGCGGCCGCATGCCGATTGCTTCGTAGACCTCTGCAGCCCGCTGCTTGGTGGCCTCGGAGGTGAGACTGCCGCCGCAGATTTCCACTAGCGGCATCAGGTACACAGGGTTGAACGGGTGGCCCACCACGAGACGCTCGGGGTGTGTCATGCCCTCCTGCATCACGCTGGGCAGCAGACCCGAGGTGCTGGACCCGAACACCACGTCGGGTGCCGCAACGGCGCTGGCTCGACCCAGCAGCATCTGCTTCAGCTCCATGCGCTCGGGGGCACTCTCCTGCACGAACTGCACACCCGTGGCGGCCTCTTCCGGAGTGTCGACAAAGGTGAGCGTGCCCTCGGCGGGCAACGACGGCATGTACAACTTCGACATGGCGCGGCGAGCGTTGGCCATCACCTCGCCCACCTTGCGCGGGGCCTCCGGGTCGGGGTCGTACATCTTCACGTCGACGCCGTTGAGGATGAAGCGGGCGGCCCAGCCGCCACCGATGACCCCGCCGCCGAGGAGGCCGACGGTCTGCAAGCCGGGAACCGGGCTCATCAGCGCTTCACCAGCTTCAGCTTGTCGCGCACGGCCTGGGGGCTCATGATCTTTGCGCCCATGGTCTCGAGCAGCAGCTTGGCGCGGGCGACGAGCTGCTCGTTGGTGGCGAGCTGGCCGGGGCCGTTGTAGAGGTTGTCTTCCAGGCCCACGCGCACGTTGCCGCCGGCGAGCGCGGCCTGAGCCACGAACGGAATCTGCATACGCGAGATGCTGAACGCCGAGAACACGCAGTCGTTCGGCAGGCCGTTCACCATCGCCGTGAACGTGGTGGGGTCGTCGGGGGCGCCATAGGCGATGCCCATGCAGAGCTGGATCATCACCGGGTCGTCGAGCAGGCCGTCCTTGATCAGTTCCTTCACCTGCACGAGGTGACCGAAGTCGAACACTTCCAACTCGGGGCGCACGCCGAGGTCCTGCACGATCTTGGCCATCTTGCGGAGCACGCTGGGGGTGTTCACCATGATGTAGTCGCCGCCGGAGGCGAAGTTCATCGTGCCGCAGTCGAGCGTGCAGATCTCGGGCAGCAGGGTGGTGACATGGTCGAGGCGCTCGGTGGCGCCGGCCATGTCGGTGCCGTCGGGGTTCAGCGGCAGCACGTCTTCATCGCCGCCCAACACCATGTCGCCGCCCATGCCAGCCGTGAAGTTCACGACCACGTCGACATCGGCATCGCGAATTCGCTCCATCACCTCGGCGTAGTACTCGGTCTTGCGGCTGCCGAGGCCGGTTTCGGGCTCGCGCACGTGGCAGTGCACCACTGCGGCGCCGGCCTTTGCGGCCTCGATGGCGGAGTTCGCGATCTGCTCGGGGGTCACCGGCACATGCGGGCTCTTGTGTGCTGTGACGCCGGAACCCGTGACCGCACAGGTGATGAACACATCCCAATTCATTGCTGTCCCCTTTGACACCCGGCGGTTTCCTGAATGGCCGGTCAACGGAGCCGATCGTACACCTGCAAAGCTGGAGTCATGAAGACTCCCGTGTCCCGAACCCGTCCTGAACCCGCCCGCCGCGATGGCGTGAACAGCGACAACTGGATCGACGGGCCGTACAACAGGTGGGGCTTCCGGCACGTGCGTGAGTTGGCGCACACGGCTCGAATTCGGCGGGGCACAGGGGCCCCCTGGCAGTTGCCCGAACGGCAGGGCGACCTCGGCGATCTGACGGTGGTGTTCGAGGCTGAGCAGTTCTCGCTGCTTGAGGCACTCGAGGCCGGGTACACCGATGCGTTCGTGGTGCTCCACGACGGTGCGATCGTGCACGAGTGGTACGCCGAGGGGGTGCGGCCCGACGACACGCACCTGCTCATGTCGGTGTCGAAGTCGTTCACATCCACCCTCATCGGCGTGTTGGTCGGCGAGGGTCTCATCGATCCGGCCGAGCGTGCCGACGCCTACGCCTCGGTACTACTCGGAACCGCATGGGAGGGCTGCACGATGCAGCACCTGCTCGACATGACGGCGGGCGTGGAGTTCGACGAGAGCGACTACGACAACCCCGACTCGGCCGGCTGCCTCATCGAGGCGGTGTCGGGTTACACGACGGACCTCCGGCCCGGCTTGCCGTCCGACACCATCGCCTGGGCGCTCTCCGTGCCGCCTCAGGGCGAACACGGTGATCGCTTCGAGTACCGCAGCATCATCACCGACATCCTCGCCCTCGTGGCCGAGGAGGTCACCGGGCAGCGCTTCACCGACCTGTTCAGCGACCGCATCTGGAGCCGAATCGGCGTCGAACACGATGCCGACATCATCGTCGACCCGGCCGGCTTTCCCACAGTGGAAGGCGGCATGTGCGTCACGCCGCGCGACTTTGCCCGCTTCGGGCAGATGATGTTGCAGCGCGGCATGGTGGGTGGTGCTCAGGTGGTGCCTGGGGAGTGGACCGACCGAGTGCTCGATGCCGACCCGGTGCTCATCGACCACTACCGCAAGAGCGACGCTGCCGACCCGGCACATCCGAACGCCTACTACCACGACTGCTGGTGGGTGGTCGACGCATCAAAGGGTCGGTATGCCGGTCACGGCATCAATGGCCAGCACCTGTGGATCGACCGCAGTACCAACACGGTCATCGCGCAGCAGAGCACCTGGCCGGGTCGATGGGACGACAACCTCGCCGTGCTCGACCAAGCCGTCGCGCTGACGGTGCTCGACCACCTCGCCCCCTGACCCACGCCCCGCGCAGTTACCCCACCCCGCGCGACCCGCGCAGTTGCCCAGCCCCACACCACACCCCGGGTTGGGCGCGAAACACGCCATCCACGGCTCACAACGCACCCACGGGTGGGAAAACTGCCAGATTTGGCACTTTTCGCGCCCGTGGGCGCGAAACGTGCCAGCGCGAGAGGAGGCGCTGAGGGTGGCCTGGCGGCTGCCAGCGCAAGATGACGCGCCCTGGGTGGACTTGGGTGGACTTGGGTGGACCTGGGTTGAGCCTGGGTGGCTCAGGGGTGGAGTTCGGCGGCGGTGCGCTGCACCGCCGCAACGATCTTGGCGTAGCCGGTGCAGCGGCACAGGTTGCCCGACAGGCCAATCCGCACGTCTTCCTCGGTGGGGGAAGGGTTGCGCTCGAGCAGTGCCGTGGCAGACAGCAGCATGCCGGGGGTGCAGAAGCCGCACTGCACGCCACCCTCCTCGAGGATGTTGCGCTGGAGTGGGTGCATCTCGTCGCCCTGCTGCAGGCCCTCCACCGTGGTGATGGCTCGGCCCTGCGCCTGCACGGCGAGGAAGCTGCACGAGTTCACCGGCTGGCCGTCGAGGAGCACCATGCAGGCGCCGCATTCGCAATCGTCGCAGCCCTCCTTGGTGCCGGTGAGCCCCACTTCGGCGCGGATGACGCTGAGCAGGTTGCGTCCCTGTGCCGCGTTGACGGGATAGTCCATGCCGTTCACGGTGAGGTGGTAGTTGACGATGTCGCTCATGATGCTGCTCCGATGCCGATGGCGCGGTTGACAGGGACAGATACGGGTTCGCCGAGGGCACGGCGGGCGGCAGCCTCGACGGCACGGCGGGCCATGACGCCCACCGTGTGGCGGCGGTACTTGTCGCTGGCGCGCACGTCGCTGATGGGGCGAGCCTGCTCGCTGGCGGCGGCCGCGGCGGCCGCAGCCACCTCGGCGACGCTGCCCAGACCGATGCCAGTGACTTCGATAATGGTGGGTGCCACGGCAGTGAGGGCCACGCGCACCGCGCTCACCGAACCGTCGTCGGCGATGGTGACGGCAGCTGCTGCGCCGACCACGGCGATCTCCATCGAACGTCGGTACTCGAGTCGCAGATACGCGCTGTTGCTGCGCGGTGCCGGCGTGGCGATGTGAATGGCCACGCACAACTCGTCGGCCTCAGCGCTGTGTCGCCCGGGGCCGGTCCAGAGTTCGGCCATGCCGACCCGGCGGCTACCGCGAAGTGAACGCAACTCTGCCTCGGCGCCCAACACCATCAGTGGGGAACCGGTGTCCATGGCGGGGGACGAGTTCATCACGTTGCCGCCCAGCGTGCCCACGTTTCGGGTAGAGGGCGAGCCGACCAGGGCACTGCCGTCGCTGAGACCGGCGAATGCGTTCGACAGCAACGGATGATGCTCGATGATGTGGTGGTTCACGCCAGCACCGATGCAGACGCCCGCGTCGGTGACCTCGATGCACTGCAGTTCGGTGATGCGGTCGATGGCAACGAGGTGTTCGGGAAGGGGTGCCTTGCCGTGGCGGGCGCCCACCACGAGGTCGCTGCCGCCAGCCACTGGGCGCGCCCCGGTAGCGAGCGCCTGCAGGGCCTCATCGAGGGTGGTGGCGATGGTGAAACTCACGCCGGACTCCCTTCGGTGTTCATGGTCTCCCACACACGTTCGGCGGTCATCGGCAGTTGCCGGATCGGCGTACCGGCGATCTTGGCGATGGCATTGGCGATGGCTGCCGCAGTGGCCACGTTCGGTGCCTCGGCGAGGCCCTTGGCGCCACGCGGGCCTGCGTTCGGTGTGTTGATCTCCACGAAGTGGATGTCGATCGGCGGCGCATCGGCACAGGTCTGCAGCTTGTACTCCAGTAGCGCAGCGTTGCGCTGCTGGCCCTCATCGTTGTAGCGGGTGCCTTCGGTGAGGGCCTGGCCGATACCCATCATCACGCCGCCCTCCACCTGGCCGGTGGCACCGATCCTGTTGATGATCGTGCCGGAGTCGTGTGCGGTGCTGACGTGGAGCACGCGAGCGACGCCGGTGTCCCTGTCGAGTTTCACGCGGACGGCGTGGCACGAGAACTGCGGTGCCACCCAGGCGGTCATGCCCACATCGCCGATGCAGGTGGCGCCCGATACCTCCTGTGCTGCAGGTGGCACGCCCGAACCGTGCCCGATGAGGAGCTCGCCGCCAGCAGCGATTCCCGCCAGTTCAGTGATGGGCACGGAACGCGACGGCGTGCCGGCCACGGATGCGGCCCCGTCGGCGAGCACGATGTCGGCCGGGCTGGCCTCCAGCATGTCGGCGGCCAGCTGCTTCAGTTGCTCCGCGATCTGCCCGGCCGCGGCGATGGCCGCTCGACCGTTGTTGAACAGGGTCTGCGAACCGGTGGCACCCATGTCGTAGGGCGCGGCGCTGGTGTCTTGGTAGACGAGTTCGAAATCCTCCGGCTGCATGCCGAGTTCGTCGGCCACCAGCTGCCGCAGCGTCATCACGGCACCGGTGCCGCATTCCTGGGCGCCGGTGATGATCTGGCCACTGCCGTCGCCGTCGATCTTCACGTAGGCGCCGGACGCCGCCGAGAAGCTGGGCCACCAACCGATGGCCACACCGATGGCTTCATCGTCGGGAAGGTCGTCGCCGTAGCCAGCACGAGCGGTAGCGGCCTCGATGCAATCGACCAGGCCGATCTCGTCGTAGACCTGGCCGCTGGGTCCTTCCTTGCCGGTGGCAACGGCGTTCTTGATGCGGAACGCCACGGGGTCCATACCGATGGCCTTTGCCACCTCGTCGGTGTGGCTCTCGAGCGCCCAGCAGGTCTGCGGGGCGGTTGGAGCGCGCACCGAGCCCGAGGGCTGGTGGTTCGTGTACACGAGGTGGGCCTCGGCAAGCGCATTCGGCACCTGGTAAGGGCCGAGCGCGTGCATGGCGGCCAGTTGGCTGAAGAAACCGGCATCGGCGGTGTAGGCGCCATTATCGATGGCGAGCCACACCTTGCGGGCCACGATGGTGCCGTCGGCCTTCACACCGGTCTCGAAGTCGAACACGATGCCTTCGCGACGGCGGTCGGGGGCAATGAACTCCTCGCGACGGCTGAAGACCAGACGCACTGGGCGCTTGGTGGCCTTCGCCAGCGCAGCCACGTGGGCCTCGTAGTGGAAGCCACACTTGCCGCCGAAGCCGCCGCCGAGGTGCGGCACGATGATGCGCACGCGGCTTGCGGGCATCTCCAGCGTTTCGCACACACCGGCGCGAGCGTCGAAGGGCACCTGGGTGGTGGTCCAGATGGTGACCTTGTTGCCCTCCCACTGGGCTACGACGGCGCGGGGTTCGATGGGCGCGGCGTGGCAGCCATCGGCCACGTAGCGGCTGTGCACCACGGTGTCGGCCTCGGCCATGCCCCGCTCCACATCGCCCTTGGCGATGGATGCGAACGAGGCGTCGTTGCGCTCGCGCACGAGCACGTCGGCTGCGCCGTATTGCGACCAGCCCTCATGCACGAGAGGTGCGTCGGCCGCCAGTGCTGCCTCGATGTCGTTCACCACCGGAAGCGGCGCGTATTCCACCACGATGGCGTTGAGAGCTCGCTGGGCGGTGGGCACGTCGATGGCGGCGACGGCAGCGACGATCTCGCCTTCGAAGCGCACCACATCGCGGGCGAACAGGGTGCGGTCTTGCACAAACGGGCCGAAACGAACGTCGGGTACGTCGTCCTGGGTGAGGACGGCGAACACGCCGGGGATGGCCCGCGCTGCCGACACGTCGAGACGCGCGATGCGCGCGTGGCTCACCTCGGCGTACTTGAACTTCGCCACCAGCGTGCCGGTGAGCGTGAGGTCGGCCGTGTAGCGCCCGCTACCGGTCACCTTGTCGGGGCCGTCAGCGCGAACGAAGCGGGGGACACTGGTGGTACTCATCGTGCTCACTCTTTCAGATTGGTGGTGGCAGGTGGGTCGTCGAGGAGGTCGATCGTGCGCTGCGCTGCTCGGTAGCCGGCGTGCACCGCACCCTCGATGTAGCCGGGGAAGAGTTCGGCCAGCTCGGTCGACGCGAACTGCACGCCCTCGGTGCCGAACATCAGCGCATCGATCTGCACTGGCTCGCCGAGTCCGGTGACGAACTGGCAGTAACCGCCTCCGCCCCATTCGTCGGGTGGCCAATCCCGCACCAGCACATCGATGGGTTGCGCTGCGTTCTCACCGAATGCCTGCACCAGGTGCTGCACGGCGAGCTGCTTGCGGGCTGTCTCGCCGAGCCCCCGCCACGTCGCAGCGAGTGGACCACCGACGAACATCACCAGCGCGTGCGCATCGCTCGCTGATGCATCGGAGACGTACAACCCGCACGGGTCGTTGAATCGCACCGTGCCATCGAGACCGCGGGTGTGCCAGAACGGCTGTGCGTAGCGCACCAGGATCTTGGTCACGTCACCAGCGCGAAAGCTCGCCAGCGCTGCCGCGAGGCGATCGGGGAGCGGCGGATCGAAGACCAACCGCGCTGCAGCAGTGGGCGGAACTGCCATCACCACATGTCGACAACGCACGACGTCGCCGTCGATGTGCACCGCAGCGCCACCCGGATGGCGATCGATGCGATGCACCACTGCGCCGAGCCGCACGCAATCGCCGAGCGATGCCGCAAGTTGTTCGGCGAGCGCGTGCATGGTGCCTTCCACCGAGTACTGCAGTTCCGCTGCAAGCGGCGGTGTGCGCCCCAACTGGTGAGCGACGTGAGCGAGACCGAGCGTGCGATGGTCGAGACACATCTGCCCGTCGGTGCAGGACCGGATGGCGGCCTTCGTGCACTCCGATGCCTCGAGACCGTCCACCCATGCGTCGAACGCGACGTGCGGGTCGGCATGGTGGAGGTCGCGGAGCTCTTCGTAGAGCTGCTCACCGTGGTCCCAGTCGTCGTGGCATTCCTTCGGCAAGGTGATGCTGTCGCCCGGCGACTCGTTCCGCACCAGCGACGCGCCGAAGCGTTCGGCGAGTCCGCGGATGGCGTGCATCTCGTCGGCCAGGTACTGGCCACCACTGTCGACCCGGCGGCCGAGACCATCGAGCATGCTTTCCACCCGGCCGCCCACTCGCTCGCGCGCTTCCAGCACTGTCACGGTGCGTCCGGCCGACACCAGCGCGGCTGCAGCCGCGAGTCCGCTGAAGCCGGCGCCGACGACGACGACGTCGACGTCGGGGGTCATCCGCTGAGGCCTGCCAGGCCGCCAGCGGCTCCGGCTGCGGCATCGCCGCTCTTCTTGTTCATCCGCTTCATCGCCAACCCTGCCAACGCCACCGCCAGCAGCGTGAAGACCAGCATGACCGTGGCGAGTGCGTTCACGGCCGGCGTGGAGCTGCCACGAGCTGCCGAGTAGATCTTCACCGGCACGGTGTCGGTGGATGCGCCCGTGGTGAGGAACGAGGAGATGACAAAGTCGTCCACGGAAGTGGCGAACACCACCATCACGCTGGCGAAAATGGCGGGAGCGAGCAGGGGCAACAGCACCAGCCGAATGGCCTGCAGCCGGGTGGCTCCGAGGTCGCGGGCCGCCTCTTCGTACTGGGCGCCAATGGCTTGCAGGCGGCCGCGCACGATGACCACCACGAAGCTCAAGGTGAAGGTGATGTGTCCGATGAGCTGACGCGACATGCCTGACGGCACACCGGTGTACATCTGGGTGAACACCAGGAATAGCGCCACGCCGAACACGATCTCCGGCGTCACGATGGGCACCAGCATGAGGCCGTTTGCGGCGTTCGACACCTTGCCCCGCCACCGGTGCAGACCAATGGCCATCGCCACGCCGAGCGGTGTGGCGATGAGCATGCATAACGCTGCGAGCTGCAGCGTGTTGAGCATGGCCGTGTGCAGGGAGTCGTCGTGCCACACCGACGACACCGGGTCGCCCCAGTACCAGCGGAACGATGGTGCCTGGAACGACGAGCGACTCTTGCCGCTGTTGAACGAGATACGTACGGCCACGAGCACGGGTAGCAGCGACCACAGCACATACACCCACGTGATCATCGCCAGGCCGCGTGCGCTGCCGTGCTTTCGACGAAATGGGTTCATCGCTCCGCCATCCGTTGCTGCCGGATGGTGACCACGAGGTAGTACGCCATCAACACGAACAGGAATGCCATGAGCACCAACACCAGTGCAGCACCGGTCTGCGGCTGGCTGGTTCCCAGCAGGTAGTTCTCGATCTGGTTGCCGATCATCTCGGTCTTCGGTGACCCGCTGGTGAGATACGTGTTCGTGTAGTAGTCGCCGAACATCGGAAGAATGGTGATGACGCTGGCCGCCATGAGGCCGGGCACCGACAGGGGCAGGGTGACTCTGAAGAACGTCTGCGCGGCCGACGCACCGAGGTCGCGGCCAGCCTCGATCAGGCGCCCATCGATGCGTTCGAGCGTGGAGTACAGGGGAAGAATGAAGAACGGCACGTAGCCGTACACCAGACCCCAGATCACCGTCGAGGCGCTGCCGTCGAGCCAGTTGCGCGGTTCGCTCTGCAGGTGAAGGAAACGCAGGATGTCGTTCACCATGCCGTCCACCTGCAACAGGTTCGTCCAGGCCAGCATGCGCATGAGGTAGCTGATCCAGAAGGGCAGCACCAGCAGAATGAGCAGCAGGCCGCGGTGCTTACTGGCCTTGCGAGCCACGAAGTACGCCACCGGGTAGCCGATGAGGATGCACCCGGCGAGTGATGCGGCTACGAATCCGACCGTGCGGATGAACACCGTCCCGAGGTCGCCGCCGAAGATGCGATCGAGCACCGCCCGCATCGCCGTGAAGTCCCACTGCAGGGGGTTCCATGCCGGCACAGCGGTGCGCAGCACGGGATCCACCGTGCCGAACGCCACCGCCATCACGGCATAGACCGAGACGACGAAGAAGGCCACCAGCCACCCCACCCCGGGCATGGCGAACATCGCCCAGAAGCGACTCTTCGGGCGAGGTTTCGCCGCCACGGTGGGCGGGGCGGACAGTGTGGCGGTCACGGACTCAGGCGCCGGAGGTGAACTTCGACCAGGCGGCCTCGTACTTGGCATCGCCTTCGACGCCGAGTGGCTTCTCGAACAGCGCCTTGGTGATGTCTTCCTTCGTGGGGACGCACGCGCGCAGGTTCTCCGGCACATAGCCCTTACCGATGACGTAATCGGCATCGAGCGCGGTGAGGGCGGGCAGGTAGCCCACGTAGCTGAAGTTCTTCTCGGCCACGGCGTTGTCGAGCATGAAGTTGAGATAGAGGTGGGCGAGCACGGGGTGCTCGCAGCCACCGACCACGCCCATGCTGTCGTTCGACACGAGGTATTCGCCAGCGGGTGGATGCCAGAAGCCCAGCACCGATGCATCGGTTCCCTCGGGCAGATAGCCGGCGTAGGCGTTGATGAGGTCGGCGCTCCAGGTGTGGGCGATGGTGGTGGTGCCCTCGGGGATGTTCTTGTAGCCGTCGATGTTCACCTTCACGTTCACCAGGTCGATGAGTTCGGTGAGGTCGGCGAGTGCCTGGTCGATCACCTTCTGATCCGTCGTGTTCACATCGAATAGACCCTTGCGCATCATCGCCATGATGAGGGCTTCGCGCTCGTCGTCGAGCACCGAGACCTGGCCCTTGAAATCGGTGGCATTCCACAGCGTGTTCCAGCCGTCCTTCTCCACCTGGGCAGGGTCGATTCGGTCGGCGCGGTAGCCGATGCCGGTACCGAAGTACACGTAGGGCACCGAGTACGCCGAACCCTTGTCGTACCAGGGGTCTTGCAACGACTCAAGGACATTCGGGAAGTTGGTGAGGTAGGTCTTGTTCAGTGGCTGGATCACGCCGCCGGCGATGAGACGATCGATCGTGGTGCTGGCCATCGAGTGGTACACATCGGCCTGAATGGCCTTCGACGCAAGTTTGGTGACGGCCTCGGTGTCGGTGGTGAACGTGGTGATCTCCACCTTCACGCCGTACTGAGCCTCGAAGTCGGCGATCACGTCGGGGTTCACGTACGAGTCGTAGTTGAAGATCCGCAGCGGACCCTTCTCTGGCTTCAGACCATCAGCGATCGTCTGCGTCTTCTGCCCGCCGGAGGAGCTGTCGCCGCCGCATGCCTGCAGCAGCGGCACCCCGACGCCCAGCAGGGCGCCGAGTTGGACGGACCGGGCGAGAAAGTCGCGACGGGACGTGGTCATGTTGTTCCCCCAAGAGTTGTTTGACTCGTGGGTCAGAATAACAAAAACTGCACGGTGCGGAAGAGGGAGACCAAGAATGGACGTGACGGTGAGGGAAGTGCCGGGGCCAGACGGCATCGCCGCAGCGCGCACATTGCCGGCCGCCTGGTACTCGAACGCGGCTCATTTCGAGACGGAGATCCAAAGGGTCTGGCGTCATCAGTGGCTCTGCGTCGGCGACGAAACCGATATGCCGTCTGCCGGTGCCTGGCGCGCCATCGTGGCGGGCGGTCTGCCGGTGCTGCTGATCCGCGACAAGGAAGGTGCGCTGCGAGCGTTCCTGAACGTCTGCCGTCATCGTGCGGCACCGCTGTGCGAACCGGGCGACGACGGTAGCGGCAGCCTGCTCAGTTGCCCGTACCACGCGTGGCTGTATCGGCTCGACGGTTCGCTCGCAAGGGCACACGGCGTGGGTGAGCCCGACGGCTTCGACACCGCCGATTTCTCGCTGAAGCCGTTGGGGCTGGCCACCTGGCGGCGCTGGGTGTTCCTCCACGCCGACCACGGCGCGGAGGCTCCGGAATTCGGGCCGATGGCGGCAGCCATCACGGGGTACCCGGTGGAAGCCATGCACCTCGTGCTCAGCGAGTCTCATGAGCGGCCGTTCAACTGGAAGGTGTTGCTGGAGAACTACAGCGAGAACTACCACACGCCATTCGTGCACCCGGAGATCGACACCTCGAGCTCGCACGACTATCCGATGCTGGCCGAGGGCCTCACGCTGTATGCCTGGGATCGGCCGCTGCGGCCCACCACCGACGCCGGTGTGCTCATGGCCACGCTGCTACCCGGCGAGCCGGGCTGGGAGGCCTTGGGTTCGGCCCCCACGACGGTGCCGTACGACGTGGGCAGTTATCTGGCGCTTCGGATCTGAGGGTGGGATGAGGGTGCTGGTGTAGGTCCCCAGGCGCGGTACAGGGGCTCTGCGAATCTGACGGTGTCTAACGTCGTCGAGTCGCGGGAGCCCCTGTGGAAACTGATCCTACGCGCATGTGC
>CAIXIJ010000002.1 GCA_903919455.1 uncultured Acidimicrobiaceae bacterium
CTGCCGGGCCAACCGGCTGCGGCGACCCACACGCCCACGCGCTCACCACACCGTTGGCCGTGGCGGCCAGCGTGGTGAGACTCACCTCAACGGAGCGGGCAGTTGCGACAAGGCCGGGGTCCACCACCATCGTGCAGCCTGCGCCGAGCGGCGCGGCCACGCTGCCCAGTCCATGCGCAGTGTCCACCAACCGAACCGGGCGCTGCGGAGAGAACTTCGTGGCAACTGGCGCTGACAATGGACCGGTCACCACGGGCGCCGTCCGACCTGCACAGGCATCCACTGGGGCACTGGCATCGCGTACGTTGAACCACGTGTCCTTCAGGCCCATCGCCGTTCGGAAGGCGGCACCGGTGACCACCTGGCTGCCCTTGGACCCGGTGAGGCGCAGGGTGAGCACGCGACCGCCCCATTCGCCGTAACCATTCCGGGTGAGCACCGTGATGCCGGAGAACACGCCAATCGCCGGGTACTTGGCAGAGATGGCCGCAGGTGTGAGCGACACCGTCCAGTTGTGGTTTCTGTTCAACGCGGTGCTGTCGCCCTCGTCGGGCACTGCGGCAAAAGGTTGCAGCGCCCCCGAGCCAGGGGCCGTGTACCCACCGTTCGATGCGGAGAACATGGTGAGGGCAATCGCTCCGGTCGTCGAGCCCACACGCCGAACCACACCTGCGGTAGCCAGCACCGCCGCATCGGTGGCCGGATGTTCGACCGCACGCAACGTGGCGCCGGGCGCCTTGAAGGCCACTCCGAAGTACGACTGACAGATCATGTCGCAGACGTCGGCGTAGGTGTACCACTGGTGGGCCAACGCGAAACTGCGGGCAGCAATCGCCTGCGCTTGCAGCGCTTGGGCACCCTTGCCGCCGCCGGCCGATGCCCAACCGGGCGACATCTCCATTGCGATCACGGTGCGCAGGTAGTGCTCCATCGGCAGCACATTCACCGTGCGGTTGTTGCCGCTGGTGTCGTTCAGTGCTCGGATGGTGCCTCGGTACCAGCGCAGCGTTCCGTCCGGCTCACAGGCGGCGAGCAACTGGGTGAGATCGGTGACGGTCAACGAGTTTGCCGCCGTTCGCACCTCCAGAGGGCCGGATTTCGCAGCTTCCACCAGCGTCCACCCGTCGGCAACCGGATCGTTCGTGGCCGATGGGCAACGCACGAGGTCGGTTCGGGCCCACACGGAATAGACGCCGTTGGTGGCGGCCTCGCGAACGAGGACGGATTTCCAGTCGGTCCCGGTGAGACCGGGAACCACCAGCGTGCCAGTCTCCACGGACACCGCCGTCTGCGCCCCGTCGAAATGCTGGAGTCGAACGCGAACCATCGTGTCCAGTGGCACGGTGCCTGCCACGGTGCCGCTGTAGTACCGGCCCAGGATCTGGTCCGCCGACCAACCCTTGTCGACCGCGTACCCGTAGGCGCCCCATTGGCTGAGACCGATGCCGTGACCGTTGCCGTGGCCATCGAGTACCACCGGCTCCGCTGCGACAGCTGGACGCACTGCGGCCTCCACGGAGACGACGGGCAGCCCAAACCCCACTACCGCGAACGCGGCAACGACGAACGAACGAACACGCATGATGTGTAATCGGCACGGAGCGTGGCGAACTTGAACGTGTCGGACCCTTTCAAGGCGACTAGCCTTGCTGCCTTGGTGGCCATCTCCGACGAGCAGTCCTCTTCCTCCCGAGCGCCGCTCCCTGAAGGCACCATCCCGGTGGGCATCGGGCTGCTCGTGGCCGGTCTGGCCAGCTTCGCATTCCTCCGCGTGGGCAAGAACGCAATGGGTGGCGACGATGCCTTTGCCCCGGTTCTCTCGCTGTGGTTCGCCACATTTGCCCTGGCCCCGGGCTTCTTCCTTCCCCTCGAGCAGGAGTTGGGCCGAGCCATCTCCGCCCGTCGGGCGCTCGGGCAGGGCGGACGTCCCGTGGTCCGCAAGGTGGCCATGCTCGGTGCGCTGCTCGCCACGTTGGTGATCGCCATCGTGCTCGCCTTCGGCGGGGTCATCACCCGTAGCTACTTCGATGGCGACTGGGTACTGCTGCTGGCACTCGTGGTGGCCTTCGCCAGTTACGCCCCGGTGCACCTGGCCCGCGGTATCGCCAGCGGCAGTGGCCGGTTCCGTGCGTACGCCGTGGTGATGGGTGCCGACGGGGCCGTGCGAGTGATTCTGTGCATCATCCTCGCCGTGGCTGGCGCGAAGAGCGCCGGCGCCTACGGCATGGCCGTAGCGCTGGCTCCGCTGGCCGGCTTCTTCTACGTGCTCTCCCGCGGTCAACTGCGCACCGACGACGGCCCGCCAGCAACCTGGAGCGAAGTCACGCCGAACCTCGGCTGGCTGCTGCTCGGTTCGGTGTTCGCCGCCGGTCTGGTGAATGCCGGTCCCGTCGCTGCGAACCTCTTGAAGGCCGACGGTCAGGAAGAGCTGGTCACACAGTTCGGCTACGGCGTGCTGCTCTCGCGCATCCCGCTCTTCCTTTTCCAGGCCGTGCAGGCAGCCCTGCTCCCTCGCCTCGCCGGCCTTGCTGCACGGAACCAACTGGCCGAGTTCCGGGCCGGGTTCCGCAAGCTGATGGTGATCGTCGTCGGCGTCGGCGCAGCGGGCGTGATCGGCTCGTTCCTCATCGGCCCGTTCGTGATCGAGAAGATGTACGGCGCCACCCTCACCGGTCGCACGATGGCCATGCTCGCATTCGGCAGCGCCCTCTACATGGCGGCATTGTCCATGGCCCAAGGCGTCATCGCCCTCAAGGGCCACGCACTCGTGGCACTCGGTTGGGGCGTCGGCATGACCACGTTCGTGCTGGTCACCTGGCTCAGCAGCGACAACCTGTTCGAGCGCATCGAGTGGGGCCTGGTGGCATCGTCGCTGGCCGCGATGCTGAGCTTCGCCGTGTCGCTGCGATTCCGGCTACGGGCCGGCGTCACGCCCACCGCCGACTCGATGATGGACGCCATCATCGACATGCCGTTCGAGAGCTGAGGCTCAGCGCCTCGCGCTCTCGATGCGCAGGTCGTTCTCCACCATCATCTTCACCAGGCTCGGGAAGTCGACCTCGCGCTTCCAGCCCAGCTTGTCCTGCGCCTTGGCGGGGTCGCCGATGAGCAAATCCACCTCTGCAGGCCGGAAGAACTTCTGGTCCTGGCGCACGTAGCGCTGCCAGTCGTCGATGCCGGCCTCTTCGAACGCAAGCCGCACCAGTTCTTCGCCACTGTGGGTCTCGCCGGTGGCCACCACGTAGTCGTCGGGCTCGTCCTGCTGCAGCATCAGCCACATCGCCTTCACGTAATCGCCGGCGTAGCCCCAGTCGCGCTTGAAGTCGAGGTTGCCGAGCACCAATTCTTCCTGCAGGCCGAGCTTGATGCGAGCCACAGCGTTGGTGACCTTGCGGGTGACGAACTCCAGACCACGGCGCGGGCCCTCGTGGTTGAACAGGATGCCGCTGCACGCGTAGAGGCCGTAGCTCTCGCGATAGTTCACGGTGATGTCGTGACCGAACACCTTGGCGCAGCCGTAGGGCGAGCGAGGGTGGAACGGCGTGCGCTCGGTCTGGGGGATCTCGCGCACCTTGCCGAACATCTCGCTGCTGCTGGCTTGGTAGAAGCGGATCGGGTTGTTCGTGGCCCCACCGACCATGCGCACGGCCTCGAGCATGCGCAGCACGCCAAGGCCGGTGATGTTGGCCGTGAGTTCGGCCTGGTTGAAGCTCAACGCCACGAACGAGATGGCGCCGAGGTTGTACACCTCGTCGGGTTGGGTGCTCTCCAGCGCCTTCAGCAGCGACGGAAGATCGGCCAGATCGCCCGGCACCGGCTCCACGTAGGGAAACTCATCGCGCATCGCCGTGAGCTTGGGGTTGTTCTGCCCCTTGACCATGCCGAACACCTCGTATCCCTTGCTGTGCAGGAATTCTGCGAGGTGCTGGCCGTCTTGGCCGGTGATGCCGGTGATGAACGCGCGGGGCATGGTGTCTCTCTTCGTGGGGGAAGTCGCTCGATTCTACGGTTCCCGGCCGCATCGCGCCGACATGCTGACCACACTGATCCGGTAGTCTCGGGCCGAGATGCCCCCTCTTTCGGTTGCGTTCGACAGCGGACCTCTTCATGGTTCGAAGACCGGCATCGGTTTCGCCGTGGAGGCGATGCACGCTCACCTCAGTCGGCGAGACGATCTACGGGTGCGGCCGTACGTGCTGAGCTTTCGCGCCGCGCTCGCCGCCGACACCACCCGCCTGCCATTACCTGCTCGAGCCGCCCACCTCGCCTGGGCCCGCTGCGACCACCCCAGCGTGGACCACTGGCTGGGCGACGCCGATGTGGTGCACGGGACCAACTATGTGGTGCCGCCCAGTCACCTTCCCCGCATCGTGTCGGTGTACGACTGCTGGTTCTTCGAGCAACCCGAACTGGCCGGGGCCGATGTACGTCGGGCCGGTGCAGTGTTACGTCGAGCCATCGAACGTGGCGCCGTAGTGCACACCAGTTCCCACGCGACCGAGACGGTGGTGCGACGGATGTTCCCCGGTGTTGCCGTGCGCACCGTGCACCTCGGCCCACTCGAACCCGCCCCAGTGTGCTCGACGGCGCCGGTCCCCGAACTGCTCGGCACGCCGTACGTGTTGGCCATTGGCACCATCGAGCGTCGCAAGAACCTCCCCACTCTGGTCCGCGCCTTCGGTCGTCTCGCCGCACTGCACCCCGACGTTCGTCTCGTGCTGGCTGGCAGTGAGGGTGACGACACCGCAGCCGTACGGGCGGCCATCGACAAACTCGATGGCGATGCACGTCGGCGTGTCCTGATGACAGGCCGGGTAGATGAGGCCGTTCGCGGCTGGTTGCAGCAGTACGCCGCCGTCCTGGCGTACCCATCGCTCGACGAGGGCTTCGGCTTTCCATTGCTCGACGCAATGCGGGCCGGTGTACCCATCGTTGCCAGCACCGCCGGCAGCATTCCCGAAGTCGCCGGCAAGGCTGCCCTGCTCTGCGACCGCCACGATGTCACCGCGCTCGCCGAGGCCATGTCGACGGCGCTCACCGACACGCACACCCGGTCACGCCTGATTGCTGCCGGGAACGCTCGTTGGCAGGAATTCAGCTGGCAACGCTGCGCTGACGAACTCGTCGACCTGTACCGTCTCGTCGCTGCAGGCCGACTGGACGACCTGCGATGACGAAGGGCCTGCAATGACAATCGGTGTGGTGTGCGGCGGCGTGGGAGCTGCCCGATTCCTTCGAGCTCTTGCGGGTATCTGGCCTACCGAACACACGGTGGGGGTCGTGAACACCGGCGACGACACCGTGATGCATGGTCTGAGCATCTCCCCCGACCTCGACACCATCACCTACACGCTGGCAGGCGCCATCGACCCCGAACGCGGCTGGGGTCTGCGCGACGAGAGTTGGCGAGCAATGGAGGCGCTGGCGCGGTTTGTGCCGGTTCGGCCCGCCGGTTCCGGTGCAGCACCCACCTGGTTCAACCTCGGCGACCAAGATCTGGCCACGCACTTCTACCGCACGGCCCGACTCGCAGAGGGTGCCACGCTCACCGAAGCCACCGACGAGATCCGTCGAGCCTTCGGCTTGCCCCAGCGCTTGGTTCCGATGAGCGATCGGCGCGTCACCACCATGGTGACGCTGCTCGAGGAAGGCATCGAGGTGCCGTTCCAGGAGTACTTCGTGCAGCGCCGGCATGGCGTACCGGTGAGCGCCGTGCGGTTCGACGGAGCCGCCGATGCCGTACTCACCGACGCTGCTCGGGCGGCCTTCGTCGACAGCGATGCCGTCGTCATCGCGCCGTCGAACCCGCTGGTGTCCATCGGCCCGATTCGGGCGCTGCCCGAGGTGGATGCCCTGCTGGCAGCACGCCGCGACACCGTCGTGGCCGTGTCGCCCATCGTCGGCGGCGCAGCGCTGAAAGGCCCTGCTGATCGCATGCTCATCGAACTCGGTCATGAGGCATCGGTGGTGGGCGTGGCTCGTCTCTACGCCCCGATCGCTTCCACCCTGGTGATCGACCCGGTCGATGCGGCGCTCGCCTCCGCAGTGGAGGCCGAGGGGATGCGCGTCGTCATCACGCCGAGCATCATGAGTACGCCGGAGATCAGCAACGAGTTGGCGCGCCGCACCCTGGCGGCGGCTGGCATTGTGGTTAGCGGCTGAGCTCGCGAAGGCCCGAGGACAGATCCGTCCAGGGCGCCCAGCCGAGCTGAATCCGTGCCCGCGTGGGCGCCAACACGAAGCGATGCACATCGTCGCTGCGTCGAGGTGCCGAGAGGGGCGCTGGGCCGGCATTGCCTACCATCAGGTCCCAGAGGTCGCGCACGGTCGTGCCTGTACCGCTGCCCACGTTGATCACCAGACCGCTGCCCTTGCTGGCGGCGCGAACAAGTGCATCCACGGCGTCATCGATGTAGAGAAAGTCGCGCGTCTGACGGCCATCACCGTGCACCATCGGTGCCACCCCCTCGCGGAACGCCTGGCGAAAGGCAGCCACCACGCCACCATCGGCTCGCTGACGAGGGCCGTAGACGTTGCCCAAGGCAAGTGCGCTGAACTCCACGGCGTGC
Organism: uncultured Acidimicrobiaceae bacterium; assembly: GCA_903919455.1. Lineage (GTDB taxonomy): Bacteria > Actinomycetota > Acidimicrobiia > Acidimicrobiales > Ilumatobacteraceae > UBA668. Next base: position 6,570 of record CAIXIJ010000002.1, read on the forward strand.
GTCTCGCGATATACACCGAGAAGTTCCGCCACCGCCTTGGCGACCGCGCCGCGCACACCCACCGGGCTCCAGGGTTGCGCTTCCTTGATCGGTTGGTCCTTGCCCGGCACGTCGCCGTACAGCGCCACCGCGGACAACCCTGCCACCACCTTCACACCACCGACCCGGCGAGCGCCTTCCAGCACTGCGAGCAGTGACGCCAGCGACACCGCGGCGGTCTGCTCGGCCGGCAGGCCGGGCGGCAGGATGCCCAGGTGGTACACCACGTCGGGAGCCCGCATGGCCATGACGGTGTCGAACTCCGCAGCCGATGCGTCGAGCGTGTGGATCTTCAGTTCACCCGCCATCTTGCGCGCCTCTGCCAGGTTGGCCAGCGAGCCCGAGCCGAGGTGATCCACCACGTCAACCGCATGGCCCTCCGCAAGGAGGCGCTCGGTGAGGTGAGAGCCGATGAACCCGGCTCCACCTACCACCAGTACCTTCACGAGGCGTTGGGGTCGGGGCGCCGTTCGTCGTGCAGGAACTCGCCCGGCGCCACGACACCATCGGTGCCCAACACGCTCGAGCGCACCTGCGCACCTGCTCCGACCCGACCCATGACCACGGAGTCTTCCACCACGGCACCGGCCTCCACGACCGCACCGGGCAACAGCACCGACCGAGTGAGGCGCACCCCGGCGCCGGCGACGGCGCCTGCGCCAACGATGGACTCCACCAGCACTGCGTCGGCGGCGACCGTGGCATCGGCGTGCACCGCATCGCAGTGGTCGAAGCGACGGCGACCGGCCACCACATCGAGGTTGGCCTGAAGATACAGATCGGGGCGACCGGTGTCGAGCCAATAGTCCTCGCTGGACATGGCGTAGAGCCCGCCGTCGGCAACGATGGCAGGGAACGTGACACGCTCGATGCTCACCTTGTGGCCCAGCGGAATGCGCTCCAGTACCGAGGGTTCCAGCACATAGGTACCGGCATTGATGAGGTTGCTCGGCGCCGTTCCCGGTGCCGGCTTCTCCACGAACCGCTCCACTCGGTGATCGGCATCGAGCGCGACCACTCCGAACGCCGACGGATCGGGAACCCCGATGAGGTGGATGGTCGCCTCTGCCTGGCGCGACCGGTGGAAGTGCACCAGGTCGCCCACATCGAGATCGGTGATCACGTCGCCGTTGGCAACCACGAAGGTGTCGTCGATACCCGCCACATCGGCAGCGAAACGGATAGCGCCAGCGGTGTCGAGCGGTTCGGGCTCTACGGCGTAGTGCAGTCGAACGCCAGCGCATGTTCCGTTCGGAAAGGCGTCCACGAACGGCTCAGGCTTGAAGCCCAGCGCCAGGGTGACCTCGACCACGCCACCACGAGCAAGGTTGGCTACCAGTCGTTCGATGATCGGCACGTGGCCGACCGGCAGCATCGGCTTGGGAACGGACGACGTGAGTGGGCGCAGACGGGTACCGAACCCGCCCACCAACACGACCGCGCGCATCAGCCGCCCGTGGTGCTGGTGACTGTGGAACTGGTGACTGTGGTGCTGGTGACTGTGGTGCTGGTGACTGCAGTCGTGCTGGTGACTGCAGTCGAATCGCCGGTGGCAGCCACCGTGGTGGTGGTGGCTGTGCCCTGCCCGATCACACCGAGGTCGGCGAGCTTCGAGACGGATTCGGGCAGCGGGATTTCGGTGCCCTTGGGCTCGATCGCAATGGCGAACACCATGCCGTTGTTCTTGAACCGCAGGTTCTTGAAGTTCGTGACGTTGTCGACGAACTCGGACGACGTGTAGTCGTCCCACACACGCACGCGGATCTGCGTTTCCTTACCGTCGCACTTGAAGTCTTTGGTGTCCCACTTGCGGGTTTCGCCCTTACCCACCTGCGACTCAGGCAACTCCAGCACGGTCTGGCTGATCTTGACGCCGTAGATGTCGAGGAACACGCCGAGCTTGGCCTTCTTACCCGTCGCACCGCCCGTCTGGGCGTGGTAATGGATGATGCCGTCGGCATCGCTGCCGGTGGTGACCCTGCCCAGGTCGCCGGTGCTGGCGTCCTTCTTCAGTTCGGCAGCGGTTCCGGTGAGCGGCGGCAGCTGCTCGTCGCAGATGCGGATGCCGTAGGCCATCGACCATGCGTCGGAGGGCTGCGGCGCACCGGTCTCGATTCCCGGCACCGTGGCCTTGGAATAGGCGATGAGCGCGATCATCGAGATGAGGGCGATCGCAACGATGAGCGGGAAAGTGGTGCCGCTCTGGAAGCGAACCTTCTTGCCCTTGCCTCTCGAGGCGAGCTTGGCGACTTTGTTGGCTGACGATGAGGTGGCCACGAGTCTGCGAGGTTATCGGTTCGGCAGCGAAAATCCTGTCAGGCGGAACGACCGAGCGACCGGATGAGGTGCTCGTAGGCCTTCCCCACGGCAGCGGGCGACGCCGCCCCCTCCACCCAGGCGCGGCCTGCGGCTCCGAGTTCGCGAGCGCGGTCCATGTCGTTGAGCAGCACCGCCAGCGCATCGCAGAACGCTTCCAGGTCGTCGGGCGGCACCGCCACTCCCCCGCCGCTGGCCTCGAGCATGCGGGGCACCTCGGTACCAGGGTCGATCGCGGCCAGTACGGGGCGACCTGCAGCGAGGATGGAGTACGTTTTCGACGGCACGCTCACCCGACCCAGGCCGAGCTTCAGCGGCACCAGGTGGATGTCGCCGGTGGCCAGCACCTCCGGCACCCGTTCTTTGGGCTGATAGCCGGAGAACCGCACGTTGGCCAGCCCATGGGCGAGGCCCTGCAGCGTGGAACGCGCTGCGCCGTCACCATTGATGAGGAACGTGGCTTGCGGGAATCGGCGGGCGGCCTCCACCACCATCTCCAGCGACTGCGAGAAACCGACATTGCCCGCGTACAGCACCACCGGCTCGGAGCCGATGCCGAGTTCGGCGCGCAGTGGCGTGAGGCGATCGCCGGGCACGATGAAATCCGTGTCGACGAAGTTCGGGATCACGTGCACCCGATTGCGGTGCGACGGCTTCACCTTGCCAACCACGTTGTCGCGAAGGTCGTCGCTGAGCACCGTCACCGCTGCGGCCCTGTGATAGCTGATTCGCTCCAGCCACCTCGCCACGGCGATGATCCGCTCGTTCGTGATGGCACCGGTCTCCACGGCTGCGTCGGGGAACACGTCCTGGATGTTGAACACCAATGGCCCGCGGCGCACCAGATGCGTCACCCATCCGGTGAGACCCATGGTGAGCGGTGGCGACATTGCGATCACCGCGTCCACTCGGCCGCCGCGCAGCGAGGAAAGACCAGCCAGCGCGCTGAACCCGAGGAAACCGAATGCGCGACGCAGCAGGTTTCGCTTGTCCGAGCCCGGAAACGGGTGCACGCGTGTGATCGAACCCCACGGCGTGATCTCCCGACGCACCCATTTGCCATCCCAGCCGGCCTCGATGCGGTGCTCTCGGTACCACGGCAACGCTGCGACGACGTGCAGTTCGTGACCAAGCGCCGCCAACTCGTGAACGATGCGCGTGATCACCTCACCCGTCGGTGCGGTGTCGGGGGCGAAGTGCGGACAGAGCACAGCGATACGCAGTTTCATGACAGCTCCAACGCTCGCGCATAGACAGCAGCAAGGGCCGCACCGCTGGCGGCAGATGTGAAGTGACGGGCCCGGGCGCGACCGGCAACAACCAGTTCGCTGCGCCGGCGGTCGACTTCGTCGAGCACGTCGGCCCATGCGTGGGTGTCGATCGGCCGCACGATGCCGGCATCACCGACGATCTGGGGCATGCAGGTGGCATCGCCACACACGACCGGGGCACCGAGGGTCATTGCTTCGATCAGTGGGGCTCCGAACCCTTCGTAGCTGCTCGGGAAGACCATTGCACGCGCCATCGCCAGCAGGCCGTTGCGATCCGCAGCGGGCACTCTGCCGAGGCGCAACACGCGTGGGTCGTTGCACGCCGCCACCGCGGCCTCCGCCATACCGGCGCCGCCCGTGAGCACCAGTCGGAGGTGGGGGTCGGTCCAGTGTTCGCGCATCATCTGCAACAGGAACTGGTGACCCTTGTGGGGATGCGTGACCGCCGGGTACATCAGGATGGGCCCGGTGCCCAGGGAGTAGCGAGATCGGAGTTGGTCCTCCGGGGTGATATCGCTCGACAGCGCCGGCTCGATGCCGTGTGGCACCACCATCACCCGGTCGGCAGCCACGTCGTAGGCCTCGATCACGGAAGTGCGCACGTAGTCGCTGGGTACCGCCACCACGGCTGCATGGCGCGCCGACGAGGGGATGACGGCTCCGAGATACGCGCGCTTCACCCGCGAGAAGTACTCGGGATAGGTGCGGAACTGGAGGTCGTGAATCGTGAGCACGTAGGGCTGATGCGCCCGGAACGGGGCCGTACCGCCGCCGTGGTGCACCAGGTCGATGCCATCGGTGTGACGACGCAGCCATGTGGCTTCACCCGCGATGCGCCGCGCCCGGCCCGCGCTCTCGAAATCCGGTTCCACCACGTCGGCCACTGCGGCCAACTCTGGATGCGCGGCGAGCAGGCCGCGTGCTGCCGCCACCTTCGGGTGCAGTGCGACGCCGGGTTGCTCCGCCAGTCCGAGTAACTGGCGAACCAGGTACTCCTCGGAGCCACCAACGGCACCGGGCACACACCACAGCATGTTCACCAGCACGTTCATCGGGCCACCTCGCGATACGCGGACAGCGTGAGCGCAGCGGTGTCTGACCAGGTGTGCCTGCGCGCGTGCGCAGCACCGCCAGCGCCGAGTTCGTCGCGCCGCGAGAGCGCCTCGGCAATGCCGCGAGCGATGTCGTCGACATCGAACGGGTCGACCAGCACGGCCATCCCGCCGGCCGTTTCCTCCGTGGCGGTTCCTCGGCTGGTGACCACCGGCGTGCCCTGCGCCATGGCCTCCAACACCGGCAGCCCGTACCCCTCGCGCTCGCTCGGATAGCAGAAGGCCGCGGCACCGGCGTACAGCGGCGCAAGGTCTGCGGATGGAACAAACCCGAGGAACTGCACGTTCGCCAACGGGTCGATTCCGGTGTCGCCCCAGCCATCTGCTCCGGCCACCACCAGCGGAAGCGGATGCTGGAGTTGGGCAACTGCCTGCACCAGACGACGTAGGTTTTTGCGCGGCTCCAGCGTGCCGACGAACAACAGGTAGTCGGCAGGCAGCCCGTAGCGCGACCGCATGGCCTTCACGTCACTCGGTTCGGCTGCCATGGCATCCACCCCCAGCGGCACCAACCGCAGGCGGTTCGCATCGAGCCCCGCACGAATGCAGTCCTCCATCGTCGACCGACTGGAGCACAGCACCAGCGCCGCTTCACGACGGATGCGAGCAAGGCTCTGCCGGAACACGCGAACCCCGTGCCGCGTGAAATGGTCGGGCTCGTGGAGGAATGCGAGGTCGTGCACTGTCACCACCAGTGGCGCATCGCTGGGGCACGGGATGATGGTGGTGGCGTGGGCCACGTCGACCTTCCCCGTTGCCCGTTCCACCTTCGGCCAACCCATTCGCAGCCAGGTCTCGTAGAGCCACGGTGCACCGACACGGAGGTGGGCCATCGGGATGTTCGGCGTCCACGGTGCAGGTGCTGGCGCATGATGACGGCCCGCCACTCCGATGAGCTCCACTTCGGGATGCTGCTGCAACGCGTCGGCCACACGCAGGGCTGCAACACCCGTGCCGCCCGGCACGCGATGCCAGCACTGCTCGAGGGTGTAGGCGACGCGCACCCATCCATCATGCCCGATGACGCCCGGTGCGATCTGGGCTTGCACCGAGGATGTAGGTTTTTCACATGCGCACACAGTTGCCGCCCGAACAACTCGCCCGAGACACGCGGTTCAACCGCATCACCACCGCGGATCGCTTCGCCGACGAGCGAACGAAGGACGTGCTCGAGAGCCGCCGCTTCAACCCGGAGTCCGAGGAAGCATCCGATCGCGCTCGACGCCAGATGCACGGCATCTTCGTGGGCGAGATCCAGGCGCTCGAAGGGTCGGGTCGCACGGCGTTCGACTACTCCACCGACGAGACGCCGTTCGCCATGAAGCTCGACATGGCGCGGCAGTGCTGGGACGAAGCGCGCCACGTCGAGATCAGCATCAAGCTCGGCGACCACATGGGTATCGAGGTCGGCGAGTACAGCGAGGCCGTCACCCTGTTCGAAGCCGCGTGCCACCCCGACCCCGTGTTCCGCCTCGCTGGCGTGAACCGGGCGCTCGAAGGCTTGGCTATCGACGTGTTCACCACCATGCGCGACTTCGGTGGCGAGATGGCCGATCCGGTGCTGCACTTCGCCGAAGACTGGATGCTCGCCGACGAGGTCACCCACGTGAAGATGGGCAGCAACTGGTTGCGCGAACTCACCAAGGACGACAAGGACCGCCAGACACGTGCGCTCGAGTTCCAGCGCACGGTCGACGGCCTGTTCAACTTCCGAGGCCTTCGTGGCGAGACTCGCGAGAGCGGCATCCAGCTCGCCCGCAAGTTCCGCGAGATGGCCGGCTTCGACACATCCGAGATCGACGAGATCGTGCGCATGGCCGAGGAGCAGCGAGCCCAGTACGCCCAATCGGCGTACTGACCGCATGACGCATTCGATCTGGCCGTTCTTCGACCTGCGGGTCACGACACCCCGGCTGGAGCTACTGCCCATCGACGACGTTGTTGGTGCCGAACTGGCACACCTCGCCGCCCGCGGCGTGCACGACCCGGCGTTCATGCCCTTCGCATTCGAGTGGACCGATGCTGGATCACCCGAACTCGAGCGCAACACGATGCAGTTCTATTGGCGCACCCGCGCCGAACTGCGGCCCGACGCATGGAGCCTCAACTTCGCCGTCGCGGTCGATGGCCAGGTGGTGGGCAGCACCGGCTTCATCACCCACCACTTCCCCACCACCCGCGTATTCGAGACCGGTTCGTGGCTGGGTCTGGCCTATCAGGGCAAGGGCATCGGCACCGAGATGCGCATCGCCACCCTGCACCTCGGGTTCCTCGGCTTCGGCGGGCGCGTGGCCACCACCACTGCGTTCGACGACAACGCTGCGTCGCAGGGCGTGACCCGCAGGCTCGGCTACAGCGAGAACGGTGCGTCATGGAAGCAGCGACGCGGCCTACCGGCGCGGTCGTTGCACTTCGAGATGACGAGCGATCACTTCGATGCGCACGTGCGACGCGACGACATCAGCCTCCACGGGGTGGAGGCATGCCTGCCGCTGCTGGGACTGCCTCAGTAGAAGGGCAGGTAGTGCTCGAGCTCCCAGTCGGTGAGTTCTTCACCGGCGTTCTCGGTCCAGGTATTGCCAGAGGCCTCGAACAAACCGAGCTCATGCTTGCGCAGCGCCAGGTAGGCACGACTGAGGTCGGCACCCATCGCGTTCTGCAACAGCTCGTCGGCCTCGTAGGCGGCGATGGCCTCGGCCAGCGAGTGCGGTGTGTGCCGGTCGGTGTTGGGTTCGCTGTCGCCGTCGCCCGCCTGCGGAGTGCCGCAGTCGATTCCTTCGGCCACGCCGATGAGCGCTGCGTTCAGCATTGCGGCCGCTGCGAGGTACACGTTGGCCGTGCCGCACGGCATGCGGTTCTCGATGCGGGTGGCGTTGCCGCGCTCGCCAGGAATGCGGTAGGTGCTGGAGCGGTTGTCGAGGCCCCAGTTCGCCCAGTAGCCGGCGATGATGCCCGGGATGAGCCGCCGGTAGCTATTCACCGTGGGGGCGCACATGAGGGCCTGCGCCTCGTGATGACGGATGAGGCCACCGAGGCTGTGGCGGCACAGTTCGGAGATGCCGTACTCGGCGTGCGGGTCGTCGAACGCGTTCAGACCGCCGTCGACCGGTGACAGCGAGAAGTTGATGTGCAGACCGCTGCCCACCATCACGGCGCTGGGGCGACCCATGTAGGTGACGCCGAAGCCCTTCACCGCGGCGAGTTCGCGGGTCATCTCCTTGCAGATGAACGCACGGTCGGCGGCGTCGAGCGCCGGCCCGTACTTCATGTTCAGTTCCATCTGACCGGGGCTGAACTCGCCCATCACGCCCTCGAGGTCGAGTTCGCTGATCTCGGCAGCATCGAAGAAGTCGAACATCAGGCCGGTGTTATCGCCGCCCATGCCCACGCCGTACACGCGGTGTGACGGGATGACGAGGGGCACGTAGCCGCCGGGGGCCGACGCGTCGGCCTGCATCACGTAGAACTCCATCTCGTAGCCGAGCATGGGTTCGTAGCCGAGCGCTCGCCACGCCTCGACAGCCTTGGCGAGCGCAGCACGCGGCGACAGCGCCAGGGGTGCGTGTTGGAACTCCAGGTCGGCGATCGCCACGTCGGTGTCGACCTCCCACCCGGGCCTGCGGGTTTCACGCAACGGCACGGTGGACAGGTCGGGGAAGCCCACATCGGCGGCGTAGCCCTCCACCGGAAGGATTTCGCGGTCGATACCCATCGTGAGGGTGGTGACAGCGTGGTGCCCATGCTCGTTCATGCGCCGCTCGGGCACATACCGCCCGTGCGACAGGCCATTGAGATCGCACCACATGACTCGGACTCGTCGGTTCCCCATAGGCAACCGACGTTAGCAAAGCCTCGCACTTCGTTCGTTCCCTAAGCAGTTTTCCACTAACATCATCGGAATCCGCACAATGAACACTCGCGGTCAATTAGGGGGACTTCATGAAGCAGCGTTTCGTACCGGTCGTACTCGTATCGCTGGGCCTCGTGCTCGCAGCGTGCGGTAGCGACAGCACCAGCGGCGGCACTGCCACCACGGCTGGCGCCACCGACACCACGGCAGCAGCCTCGGAGACCACCGCAGCAAGCGGCGGCACCGAGACCACGGCTGCGGCCTCGGATTGCGCGCTCGACACACCGCTGAAGATCGGCTTCGCTGCCGACCTCGGCGAACTGGGCGCATTCTCCGACCAGCCCGGCTCCGAAGCCGCCAAGGTGAAGATCGAGCAGATCAACGCCGCCGGCGGCGTGGGCGGCAAGCCCATCGAGTACGAGGTGAAGGACGTGCAGGGCGACCCGGCCGCCACGCAACGCGCCGCCCAGGAACTGCTCGACGACGGCGTGAACGCCATCATCGGCCCGCCCTTCGCCAACACCGGCGCACCGCTGCTCGACACGGTTGCCGGCAAGGCCCCGGTGGTCTTCATGGCCACCACCGACCCGTCGCTCGCCGACCCGTCGCGTGGCGCGTTCCTCACCAGCTTCAGCGACAAGTCGCAGTCGTCGGCGATCGCCGAGTTCGCGCTCGGTAAGGGCTACACGAAGGCCGTCACCCTCAGCAGCACCGACGACGTGTACTTCTCGGGCAACCCGGAGTACTTCACCACCGTCTTCACCGACGGCGGTGGCCAGGTGCTCGGCGACTACGCCTACAGCCTTGCCGACACCGACTTCTCCACCCAGGTGAACGAGATCGCCGGCCTCAGCGACAAGCCCGAGGTGCTCTTCACCGCCATGGTGATGCCGCAGACCCAGACGCTGCTCGAGCAGCTCAAGGCTGCAGGCCTCGGCGACATCGTGGTGATGGGCGTCGACGGTTTCGACGCCACGGTCGTGTGGAGCGCAGGCGACATCGCCAACGGCGTGTTCTTCGCCGCCCACACCTTCCCGCAGGACACGAACCGGGTGCAGCAGTTCCTCGATGACGCCAAGAGTGCCGGCGCCAAGATCGAGACCATCAGCTTCGGTGCGCTCTCGGCCGACGCGGTGCAGATCATCGCCGCCGCCGCCACGCAGGCATGCTCCACCGATCCGGCCAAGCTCAGCGAGGCCATCAACAACCTGGAGAACCTCGAAGTCACCACGGGTACCGTCACCTACAAGGACCGCAATGGCGTTCCCGACAAGGATGTCGTGATCCTTACGGTCGACGGCGGTGCGCCGGCGTTCGTGGAGGCCATGCGCCCCAAGAACGTGCCCAACTGAACCACGCACATGCTTGAGGTCGATGGGGTCACCACGCGCTACGGCGCCATCACTGCACTGCATGGGGCATCCCTGGAAGTGCACGCAGGTGAGTTGGTGGCACTCGTCGGTCCGAACGGTGCAGGAAAGACCACGTTGCTGAACACGGTGGCCGGGCTTCTCAGCCCGGCCACCGGCAGCGTGCGATTCGACGGTGAGGACATCACCGGGATGGAACCCGCGAGCCTGGTTCGACGAGGGCTGGCGCTGGTGCCCGAGCACCGTCGTATCTTCAAGGATCTCTCGGTCGAGGAGAACCTCCGTATCGGCGGCACCACAGCGTCGGCAGCGGATCGCAAGCAACGCTTGGAAGAGGCAGCCGAGTTGTTCCCGGTGCTGCGCGCCAAGTGGACAACCTCGGCGGGCTTCCTCTCAGGAGGCGAGGCGCAGCAGCTCGCTGTCGCTCGGGCGCTGATGAGCAACCCCCGACTGATCCTGCTCGACGAGCCCACGATGGGCCTTGCTCCCACGCTGGTGGATGTGGTGTTCGATCTACTGCAGCGTCTCCGTGAGCAGGGCCGCACCCTGCTGGTGGTGGAGCAGAACGCCACACGCATCCTGCAGATCGCCGATCGTGGGTACCTGCTGCGCACCGGCAACATCATCGCCAGCGGCACCGGCGCCGAACTGGCCGCCGACACCTCGCTGTTCGAATCCTTCATCGGCGGCGACGCCGGGAGCGCCACGTGACCAAACTCATCCAAACCCTGGTCGACGGGTTGGGCGTGGGCAGCACCTACGCCCTGCTGGCCCTCGGCATCTCGTTGATCTTCGGTGTGATGCACCTCGTGAACTTCGCCCACGGCGAACTCATCACAGTGGGCGCCTACACCGCCTACTTCTTCGTCCTCCATGGCGGCAGTTGGTGGTGGATGCCGGTCGCCATCATCGCCGCCGCCGTACTGGCGTCGGTGACGATGGAGTTCGTGGCGTTCCGATGGGTCCGCAACGCCAGTCCATTCACGCTGCTGCTCACCTCGTTCGCCATCGAGCGACTCTCGCATGCGCTGTGGCAGATCTTCGTCTCGCCCAAACAGCGAGCATTTCCCAAGCCGTTCTGGGTCTTCAACCAGTTCAAACTCGGTGGCGTCAGCATCGAGGTGATGGACATCGTCACCATCGGCGTCACGGTCGCGACGCTCTGCCTCACCGCCGTGGTCTTCAAGCGCACGATGTTCGGCATCAGTGTCCGTGCTGCGGCCGAAGACTTCGACGCCGCTCGGCTGATGGGCACTCGCGCCAACCGCGTGATCTCGGGTGCCTTCGCCTTCGCAGGTCTGCTCGCCGGCGTCGCGGCCTGCCTCATCCTCATGCGCACGCCGTCGGCCGACCCCAGCATGGGCTCGGACTGGCTGATGAAGGCCGTCATCGCCGCAGTCATCGGTGGCCTCGGCAGCTTCACCGGAGCCGTCGTGGGTGGCATCGCACTGGGCCTGCTCGAGACCCTCACTCGGGCCTACCTCCCCGAGGTGGCCACTGGGTGGGACAAGTTCTCCACCGCAGTGGTGTTCATCATCATCGCCATCTTCTTCGTTGTCCGACCCGACGGCATCTTCAAGGTCTCTCACGCGGAGCGAGTGTGATGAACCACGTCCTGCAACGCACGCTCCGTAGCACGCTCGGCAGTGCCATTCTGCTGTCCGCTGTCGCCGCCGTCGCCATGCTGTACACCAGCGGTGGCGGCGCCTCGAGATCGTCGTTGGTCTCCGAGATGCTCGCCAACTTCATCCTCGTACTGGGCATCCAGGTGTTCATCGGTAACACGGGTGTGCTCAGTTTCGGACACATGGCCTTCGCCCAGATCGCTTCGTACGCCACGGCCGTGGTGGCCATCCCATTGGCCCTGAAGGCGAAATCGCTGCCCGACATCCCGTTCGGGCTGGAGTCGGTCCACTTCGGCCCGATCGGCGCCACCATCGTGGCCGTCATCGTCACCGTGACGATCGGCGCGCTGCTCGGCGTGGCGGTGTGCCGAGCCAACGGCCTGGCACCCACGATGATCACGCTGGCGCTGCTGTTCGTGGTGGAACAGCTCGTGAAGAACTGGAAGGAACTCACTCGCGGCGCCGGCGGACTGTCGGGCATCCCCATCATCAAGGGCAACGGATGGCTCTATCTCGGCGCCTTCATCGCCCTTGTGGTGGCGGCGTTCTTCCAGGAGATGCGCATCGGTCGCTTCTCCATCGCCACGCGCGAAGACGAGCTGGCGGCGCCCGCCCTCGGTATCCGCATCTTCACCTCGCGCTATGCGGCCTGGGTGGTCTCCATCGCGCTGACGGCGCTCGGCGGTTCGCTGCGAGCTCAGAGCCTCGGCAGCGTGAACCCCAAGCAGTTCACGCTCGATGCTGGCATCTTGATCCTCGTGATGCTGGTGGTCGGCGGCATGCGCACCGTCAGCGGCGCGGTGCTCGGCACGGTACTGATCACCGCCGGTAACGAGCTGTTCCGCCAGCTCGGCGACCCGCAGCAACTCGACATCGAGCGCTTCCCCGACCTGTTCCTCGGCGTGGCACTGCTGCTCGCCATGCTGCTGCGGCCGGAAGGTCTGCTCGCCAGCCGCGACCTGATGGGCTGGTTGCGCCGCAAGATGTATCGCCCCGCCGTGGCCGCGTCGATCGCCCCGACTGTCGGCACCCGCCCGCTCACGGCCACCGATGTAGAGGTGCACTTCGGTGGTTTCGTGGCGCTCGATGGGGCGGGGCTCACGGTTCGCCCCGGTGAGGTGGTCGGCCTCATCGGCCCGAACGGCGCCGGCAAGACCACGCTGTTCAACGTGATCACCGGCTTGGTCGACGAGACCGCCGGCTCGGTGCGACTCGGCGACGTCGACCTGTCCACCGAGAACCCTGTGGGTGTGGCACGAGCCGGTCTGGCCCGCACGTTCCAGAACCTGCGCCTGTTTCCCACGCTCAGCGTGCGCGAGAACGTGGCGCTCACCTCGCTCGTGGCGGCCCGCCATCGCGCCCACCGCGTGCGACCCGATGTGGACCTGCTGCTGGCCGAGGCGGGCCTCACCGATTGGGCAGACCGCGAGGCGGGCACGCTCGATTACGGCAATCAGCGCCGTTTAGAGCTCATTCGCGCTGCGGCGCTGGCGCCGGAGTTTCTCCTGCTCGACGAACCCACATCGGGCATGAGCGACACCGAGAGCCTGGCAATGGTGGACTCCGTGAGGGCCGTGGCGGCGCTCATCGGCGCCGGCGTGTTGGTGATCGACCACGACCTGGGGTTCATCACGCGCATCAGCGACCACATCGTGGTACTCAACGAAGGCCGCGTGCTCGCTGAAGGTAGCCCCGAACAGGTGCGGGCCAACCCGGCCGTGGCCGAGGCCTACCTCGGTTCACAAGCCTGAGTACTGGAACGCCATCGTGACGCACCGACCCGATGTTCTGCCCCATCTCGACATCGTCGGCCACGACGTCTACGAGCAAGGCGTGCCGTTCGCGGCGTACGACGAGTTCCGCCGCGATGCCCCTGTGGCATGGGTGAACGAAACCGAGCACAACGGCCACGACGGCCACGGGTTCTGGTCGCTCACCGCCCACGAACATGTCGTGGCCGTGCACAAGGACTGGCGCACGTTCTCGTCCGAGGTGGGCGGCACCGAGATCGAAGAACTCGAGCCCGACGCGTTGGTGGCGCGGCGCACGATGCTGGAAACCGATCCACCGCGCCACACCAAACTGCGGCAGTTGGTGAATCCCACGTTCAGCCGACTCTCGGTGGAGACCTACGCGGCGCACGCACATGAACTGGTTGCCGAGGTCATCGCTGCAGCGGTGGCGAACGGCTCTTGCGACGGCGTGTACGCCGTCGCAAGAGAACTGCCCATCCGCATGATCACCGGCCTATTGGGCGTACCCGACGACGATGCTCCGCAACTGTTCCACTGGGCCGACCAGATCGTCTACAACGCCGACCCCGACTACTCCGCTGCCATCAGCGACCAGGTGGATACCGACCCCTACCGTTTGCTGCCGTTTCGCAGCCCGGTGAGCCTGAAGGTGTTGGAGTATGTGCAGCGTCTGGCCACAGCGCGGCGGGGCGCGGATGGTGGCGACGTGCTCACCGTCCTCACCAACGCACTCGTCGACGGCGCTCCCCTCACCGAACGAGAGCAGGGCACGTTCTTCCTCCTGTTGCTGATCGCCGGCAACGAGACCACCCGCCACTCGCTGTCGCACGGCTTGCTCGCATTTGCGGAGCACCCTGATCAACTGCACCGATTGCGCCAGCACCCCGAACTGCTCGACACCGCCGTCGAGGAAGTGTTGCGCTGGACCAGCCCGCAACTTCACTTTCGGCGCACCGCCACCATCGACACGGAGGTGGGCGGCATCACCATCGCGGCAGGCGAGAAGTTGGTCACCTGGTACATGGCGGCGAACTTCGACCCGGCGGTGTTTCCTGACCCGTACGTGTTCGATATCGCACGTACCCCCAACCGGCACGTCACGTTCGGCGGAGGCGGCCCGCACCTATGCCTCGGCCAGTGGATGGCCCGACTGGAAGTTCGAGCGTTCCTGGAAGCACTGATGGCCCGTGTGGAGCGTGTGGAACTCGATGGCGAGCCGCGCAGAGTGCGGAGCAACTTCATCAACGGACTGAAAGCGCTGCCCCTCACGCTCGTTCCCCGCTAGGTTCGCGGTGAGGAGCCATGTCCACCCCCACCGATGTCCTGCACCCCGCAGGGGTGCATCGCGTGCTGCGCGATGGCACCAGCGTGCAGGTGCGTCTCCTCACCCCCGCCGACGGCGAACGGCTGCGTACGTTCCATGCCGGCCTCTCGGTGGAGTCCACACGGCTGCGCTACTTCACGCCCAAGCCGACGCTCTCCGACAAGGACGTCGCCTGGCTCACCGATGTCGATGTGGTGAACCGCTGCGCCCTCGTGGTGATCGAGAACGATCGCATCATCGC
>CAIXIJ010000003.1 GCA_903919455.1 uncultured Acidimicrobiaceae bacterium
GCCACGGGCGTGCCGGTGCGGCGATTGGCGCAGTCGAACTGCACCAACGCGCACGGTGCCGCGCTGCTGGCGCTGTCGGAGATCGGCGCATGCCTGCTCTCGGACCTTCCGAACTTCCTCGTCACCGCCGAAGTGCACGAGCCGGTGGCGGCGAACCACCGCCTGCTCGCGGCGCGCACGGCATCACTCATCGACTTCCACACCCGCAACGCCGAGTTCTACGCGGCGTTCGACCACAAGGACACCCCATGAACACCCCCCGACCGAAGAGTCCGCTGCACCCCTATGCCGGCAGGTTCGAGGTGCACGCCACGATGCCCGACGAGCCGGTGTCGCGCGAGCAGATCCTCGACGAGCTGCGGCAGATGAGCACCGAGGAAGACCGCAAGGGCGACACGGGTCGCGTCAGTGGTTCCATCTACAGCGGCGACCACGACCACTATCACTTCCAAGTGGAGGCGTTCGGCTACTACGGCCACGCCAACGTGCTGCAGCGCGACATGTATCCCAGCGCCACGAAGATGGAGGCCGAGATCATTGCGATGACGGCCGACATCCTGCACGGCGACGAGAACACGGGTGGCCTCGTCACCTCTGGCGGCACCGAGAGCCTCGTGACGGCGATGCTGGCGTATCGCGAGTGGGGCCGCAATACGAAGGGCATTCCGCGTCCGCAGATCATCATGCCGATCACTGCGCACCCCGGGCACAGCAAGGCGTTCCACTGGTTCGACATCGATGCGGTCATTGCGCCGGTGGATGAGAACCAGAAGGTGGACCTCGACTTCGTGCGGGCCAACATCAACGAGCACACCGTGGCGTTGGTGGGCACTGCGGGCACGTACCCGCATGGTGTGATCGACCCGATTCCCGAGCTGGGCCAGATTGCGTTGGAGCACGGCCTCGGACTGCACGTCGACGGTTGCCTCGGCGGCTGGATTCTGGCGTGGGCGAAGGAGCTCGGTTACGAGCACACCCCGTTCGACCTGTCGGTGCCGGGCGTGACGTCCATCAGTGCCGACACGCACAAGTACGGCTATGCGTTGAAGGGCAGCTCGGTGCTGCTGTTCCGCCCGAAGGAGTTGCGCAGCGAGCAGTACCTGCTCATCGACGACTGGCCGGGCGGCGCGTATGCCTCGCCGGGCATGGGTGGCAGCCGTTCGGGTGGCCTCATCTCGGCCACGTGGGCGAGCCTGCTGAGCTTCGGTAAGAGCGGCTATCGCAAGATCGCTGCCGACATCTTCCGCACCGCCGATGAGATTCGCGCCGCCGTGGTCTCGCACCCCGAGCTCACGTTGGTGGGCGACTCGCTGTGGAACATCGCGTTCACCACCACGCCGGAAAGTGGCCTCGACATCTTCCACGTGAACGATGGCCTCGCCGATCTCGGGTGGCGGATGAACGGCCTGCAGTTCCCGTCGGCGCTGCACTTCTGCGTGACGCGTCCGAACACGCAGGACGGCGTGACCGAGGATTTCGCTCGCGACCTCGCCAAGGCCGTCAGCTATGCGCAGCACCCCAACGGCACGATGCCGCGCAGCGGTGCGATGTATGGCGCCGGTGGTGCGGCTCGCCCGGCGGTGGACCAGATGAAGAAGGCGTCGGCCGCTCGGCTCGACGCCATCCACGAGGTCGGCCCGCTGTCGTGAGCGTGCTCGTTGCGGCTCGGGCCGTTGCGCCATGAGCCCGCACACGCGACCGCTGCGCTTCGGCGTGGAGATGAAGGGCCCCCTGGAGGGCCGCACGTGGGCCGACTCGGCCCGCGAGGTGGAGGCACTCGGCTACGACACGCTGTTCGTGCCCGACCACTTTCATTCGGGTCTCGGCCCGTTCACCGCGATGGCCACCGCGTTGGCCGCCACCGACACGTTGTGCGTGGCACCGTTGGTGATGGCGTGCGACTTCCGCCATCCGGCCGTGGCGGCCAAGGAGTTCGCCTCGCTCGACCTGATGTTCCCCGGTCGGGTGGAGGTGGGCCTGGGTGCCGGCTACAACCCGCTCGACTACTCGCGCTCGGGCATCCGCATGGACCCTCCGGGGCGACGAGTGACGCGGCTGATGGAGTACGTGCGCGTGCTGCGGTTGCTGTTCACGGGTGAGGTCGTGTCGTTCGACGGTGCCGAGTACCAGATGGAAGAGATCGAGGGCACGCCCCTGCCGGCCACGCCCGGTGGGCCGCGCATACTCGTGGCCGGGGGAGGGCCGCGCCTGTTGGGCTTCGCCGGCGCCGAGGCCGACATCGTGGGCGTGAACCCGAGCACCGCGGCAGGGCGGGGGAGTGCCGACACGTTTCGTGACGCGCTTCCCGATGCGATCGATGCGAAGGTGGCGCTGGTGCGCTCGTCGGCAGGTGAGCGGTGGGAGTCGCTGGAGTTGAACGCGTGGCTGTCGATGGCGGTGCTCACCGATGCGCCGCATGACGCGGTGGAGGGCATGGCGTCGTTCGC
>CAIXIJ010000004.1 GCA_903919455.1 uncultured Acidimicrobiaceae bacterium
CGACGTCGCCGCCGGCCGCACCAACGGCATCGCCGCCGGATGGGGATACCTCGTCGGCATCGTCGGGATCGCCGCTTCGATCGTCGCGGTCGTCCTCGCGTTGTCCCGCTAGATCGAATACCCGACAAACGTCAAAGGCGCCCGGACCCCGCGAGGGTTCGGGCGCCTTTTGCGCGTTCTCCCGCCGAACGCTTCACGAACTCTAGACGTTCACACCTTCGCCCGGTTCGCCTTGCGCGCTACCAACTCGGTCAACTTTTCGACCTGGCGTGTCAGTTCCTGCACTTCGGCGCGAAGGTCCGCGATCTGCTCGTCGGTCGATGGGGCCCGCCACATGCGCGCCCGGTAGGTCGCCGGGTAGAACGCCAACACGTCGTCGGGTTCGACCTCTAGAAACGCGGCGACACGGTCAACGTTTTCTAACGCCGGCAAGGTGCCCTTCGCGGACACCCAATACGAAAACACCGACCGGCTCACACCGCACCGTTCGGCCGCTTCGGTTTGGTTGACCGCTAGGTCGGCCATGCGTTCGCGCAGTCGGGTTCCAAGCTGGGTGGCTGTCACGCTCCGACTGTAGACACGTCCGGGCCCGGTGGTGGTGGTTTCGCTTCGCCGGCGCCGACGGGCTGGTGGTGCCCGACGGCGTGGTGGTGCCCGCCGGCGGTTGGAAGGACCACGAATCCTTCCACCCTGGTCGTCGCCGTTGGTCACAGAATGGTCACGGACGCAGTAAAACTAGGCGATATCGGGCGTCATCGACTTCGCTCCGATCGGGTCGTAAGCCCTGCTCAACGGGCACAAGGCAACACTCGCCAACACCGCCCAACCCCCCCGTATACGGACTGCAAATCCTTCCACCCGGGTTCGATCCCCGGCGTCGCCTCAAAATGGAACGAGGGGCCCGGCGACGGGCCCCTCGTTTCGCGTTTGTGGTCGGTCGCCCTTCGAGCGACGCTCGCTCACTTGACGGTGAGCGAGGCGTTCATGTTGTTGTGACCGGGCACCTTGCACACGATTTGGTAGGTACCGGGCGCCAACGGCAGCACTCGGGTGTCGTGCGAGCCCTTGGTGGAAAGCTCGACGTAGGTGCCCTGCACCTTGTCGTTCGCATCGAGCACGTACATGTTGTGGGCGATGCTGGAGTCGTTCTCGACGTAGATGGTGACCTTGCCGTCGGTGGCGGTGGCTTCGTAGCTCTTCTGGTCCCAGGCCACGCCGTCGATGGCTTTCACGACCACGTCGGCATCGGCAGGCACGGTGCCTCCCGTGGTGGCGCCGCCGCCGCAGGCGGCTAGGCCGGTGAGACCGACGGCGATAAGCAGGGTGGCGAACGGTGTGGCGAGGCGGGTCGTCATGAACAGCATTATAAAAGTCCGCGCTTCGGAAATGCAACCATCGGTGGTGGAGACGGGTGCTGATACCAACATCTCCAGCGCGCGCTCGCAGGGGTACCATCACCTGCGATGACTACCCCAGAACCTGCGGCCGCCTTTGGCGCCAACTCGTGGCTCGTTGAAGAGATGTACGAGCAGTTCCGTGCCGATCCCTCGAGCGTCGGCGAGAACTGGCGAGAGTTCTTCGAGGATTACAAGCCCACTGCGCCCCAGCCCGTGTCGGCTGCACCCGTCGCTGCTGCTCCCGCAGTGGTCACGCCCGCAGCGCCGATGGCCCCCGCTGCGGCCACCGTCACCGCACCGGCGGCAGGTGTTGCCGCAGAGTTGGGTGAACCGATTCGCGGTGCTGGCGCTGCCATCGTCAGCAACATGGAGCGCAGCCTCAGCGTTCCCACAGCCACCAGTTTCCGCAACATCCCGGCAAAACTGCTCGAGGTAAACCGGGCGGTCATCAACGGCTACCGCAGTCGCACCGGTCAGAGCAAGGTGAGCTTCACGCACCTCATCGGCTACGCCATCGTCCGCGCTATCGCCGATGCAGTGCCGAACATGAACAACTCGTTCGTCGCCGATGCCGATGGCAAGCCGCGCGTCGTACGCCACGAGCACGTGCAGATGGGCCTCGCTGTCGACGTGGCAAAGTCCGATGGTTCGCGCACGCTGGTGGTGCCCGTGCTGCGCGACGCCGATGCACTGGACTTCGCTGGTTTCCTCGCCGCGTACGACGACCTCATTCGCAAGGTGAAGACCAGCAAGCTCACCGTCGCCGATTTCCAAGGGGCCACGGTCAGCCTCACCAACCCCGGCACCATCGGCACCGTCCAGAGCGTGCCGCGCCTGATGCCGGGCCAGGGTGTCATCGTTGGCGTCGGCACCATCGACTACCCGGCCGAGTTCCAGGGCAGCGACGAACGCACCCTCGGTTCGCTCGGCATCAGCAAGGTGGTCACGGTCACCAGCACCTACGACCACCGCATTGTCCAGGGCGCCGAGAGCGGCATGTTCCTCAAACGAGTGCACGAACTGCTGCTCGGTCAGCACAACTTTTACGCCGATGTGTTCACCAGCCTCGGGGTGCCCTACGAGGCTGTCGAATGGCACGTGGACCAGAACCCGGTCAACCACGAAGAGGCCATGCTGCACAAGCAGATGCAGGTGGCCACCCTGATTCGGGTGCACCGCGTTCGCGGACACCTCATCGCCGATCTGGATCCGCTTCGTTGGCAGCACCCGCACATGCCGCCCGAACTCGACCCCGCCACCTACGGCCTCACCATCTGGGACCTCGACCGCGAGTTCCTCACGGGCGGCGTGGGCGGCACGGTGCGACTCACCCTTGGCGATCTGCTTGGCGTGCTGCGCGATGCGTACTGCCGCACGATCGGCGTGGAGTACATGCACATCCAGGACTTCGCCGAGCAGCGCTGGATCCAGGGCAAACTGGAGGGTGCCGCGTACGAACTCTCCAAGGAGCGCAAGCGTCGTGTGGTGGAGCGTCTCAATGCCGCGGAGGCTTTCGAGAAGTTCCTTGCCACCAAGTACGTCGGCACCAAGCGCTTCGGCCTCGAGGGCGCCGAGAGTGCCATCCCGATCCTGGATCAGATCCTTTCCATGGCCGCAGATGCCGGCATGGACTCGTCCGTGTTGGGCATGGCCCACCGCGGTCGTCTGAACGTGCTCGCCAACATCATGGGCAAGAGCTACGACCAGATCTTCAAGGAGTTCGAAGGTCACGTGGACCCCAGCACCGTGCAGGGCTCGGGCGACGTGAAGTACCACCTCGGCGCGAGTGGCCGATACGAAGGCCCCAGTGGCGAAAGCATCCGCCTGGAACTTGCCGCCAACCCGAGTCACCTCGAAACGGTTGATCCGGTCGTGCTGGGCATCGTGCGAGCCATCCAGGACAACATCGAGCCCGCCGGGTCGTACCCGTCGCTGCCCATCCTCATCCACGGCGATGCAGCGTTCGCGGGGCAGGGAATCGTGGCGGAGTGTCTCGCGATGAGCGACATCGCCGGCTACCGCGTCGGTGGCACCATCCACCTCATCATCAACAACCAGATCGGTTTCACCACCAGCCCACAGCATTCGCGCAGCTCGCTGTACTGCAGCGACGTGGCCAAGACCGTGCAGGCACCGATCTTCCATGTGAACGGCGACGACCCCGAGGCGTGTGTTCGCGTTGCGGAGCTGGCGTTCGAGTACCGCCAGAAGTTCCACAAGGACGTCGTCATCGACATGGTGTGCTACCGCCGCCACGGCCACAACGAGGGCGACGACCCCAGCTACACGCAGCCGCTGATGTATAAGGCCATCGCCGAGCGGCGCAGCGTGCGCAAGCTCTACGTGGAGGCACTCGTGAAGCGCGGCGAGCTCACGGTGGAAGAAGCCGAGGGCGCGCTGGCCGACTTCCAGGGCAAGCTGCAGGCTGCGCTCGACGAGACGCGTGCACATGCACCCGAACCGGTGAAGGCCGCCAAGCCGCCCAAGCCCGTGGGTGTTCGCGAGCACGTGGAGACCGGCGTCGATCGCTCGTTGCTCGAATCGATCTTCCAGCACTTCACGTCGTACCCGGAACACTTCACGCCGCATCCGAAGCTGGCACGACAGTTCGAGACCCGGTCGAAGATGTTCAACGAGGCGGGCGATCTGGACTGGGCCACGGCCGAACTCCTCGCGCTCGGTTCGCTGGTCAGCGAGGGCACACCGGTGCGCCTCGCTGGCGAGGACAGCCGACGGGGCACGTTCAGCCACCGACACTCGGCGTTGGTGGATTACGAGAACGAGAGCGTCTGGATCCCCATCAGCACGCTGCCCAGCCGCACCGCCCCGTTCTGGGTGTACGACAGCCTCCTCAGCGAGTACGCCGCGCTCGGCTTCGAGTACGGGTACGCCCACGAGAACCATTCGGCGCTGGTGATGTGGGAAGCACAGTTCGGCGACTTCGTGAACGGTGCGCAGATCATCATCGACCAGTACCTCGTGGCCGCCGAAGACAAGTGGGGCCAGCAGAACGGGTTGGTCCTGCTGCTGCCGCACGGTTTCGAGGGGCAGGGGCCCGAGCACAGTTCGGCCCGCATCGAGCGATTCCTCACGCTCTGCGCCGAGGACAACATTCAGGTCTGCAATGCCACCACTGCAGCGCAGTACTTCCACCTGCTCCGTCGTCAGGTGCGGCGCGACGTCCGCAAGCCGCTCGTGCTGTTCACGCCGAAGGCGCCGCTGCGTATGAAGGAGAGCCGTTCGAAGGTCGACGACCTCACGCACGGCTCGTTCGAGGAAGTGCTCGACGACGTCATCGCTGCACAGAACCCGGGTGCCGTGCAGCGCGTGGTGTTCTGCAGCGGCAAGGTGGCATGGGATGCCATGGCCGAGCGCGACCGGCGTTCCGCCCCGGTGGCAGTGGTGCGCGTTGAGCAGCTGTACCCGTTCCCCGGCGAACAGATGCGGGCCATTCTGCAGCGCTATCCCAACGCGAAGCAGGTCGTCTGGCTACAGGAAGAGCCCGACAACATGGGCCCCTGGCACTTCGTGGAGGCTCGGTTCTGGCGAGTGAAGGAGCAGGGGTACGACCTGCGGGTTGTCAGCCGCATCGGTAGTGGCAGCCCGGCCACCGGCAGCAAACTCGTGCACGACCAGGAACTCGCCGACCTGATGGAAGAGACCTTTCAGGATCTCTAGAGCTGCAACAGTCGGGTGAGGTCGGCAATGGCCTGATCCGCATTGAGCACCTTGATGGTGCTCATGCCCATCGCGGCGGCGGGCTTCAGGTTGATGCCAAGGTCGTCGAGGAACACGCACTGGCTGGGTGCCACGCCGAGCAGTTCGCAGGCAATCTCGTAGAAGCGCGGCTCGGGCTTTCGCACGCCCACCTTGCTGCTCTCCACCACCGCATCGAAGCGCATCATGATGGCGCCGATGGACGCGGCACGCTCGGCGTCGGGGTGGTCGCCGAGCACGTTGTTCGTGAGGCATGCGGTGAGGTAGCCCGCATCTTTCACCTGATCCAGCAGCGCAACCATCTCAGGCCGCACATCGCCCGACAGCAAGGCCAGCACGTTCCTCCCGGGCACCCGATGGCCCAGTGCGTGGCTCTCCGTCGCGAAGAGTTCGTCGAACTCTCGCCCGCCGATGTCGCTGCGCTCGAGCTTCGCCCAGGCGTTGTCGTGCGGGTTGGTGGCGTTCACCGTCCGGATGAAGTCGGTGGGCAGACCCTGCTCGTGTTCGTAGCGATTGAAGGCTTCGAAGGGGCTGCTGAGGATCACGCCGCCGAAGTCCCAGAGGACGGCGGTGAATGGCGGCGGGGGTGAGAGGGGAGCAGTGGACACCCGGGCATCGTAGGCTGGAACCGTTATGCCACAGCATGTAGTCGTCGATGGTTCGAACATTGCCACTGAGGGTCGTTCGCAACCCAGCTTGAAACAGCTCAATGAGGCCGTGATGGCCTTCATGGAGGAGCAACCGAACGCGCTCATCACGGTGGTGGTGGACGCCACGTTCGGGCACCGGATCGATCCCAAGGAGTCCAACGAGTTCGACGAGGCTGTCGCCAACAACGAACTCGTGGCACCACCGGCGGGCGCCATCGGCCGCGGCGACGCGTTCGTATTGAGCATTGCCAACAAGGTGAACGCCGTCATCCTTACCAACGACAGCTTCCAGGAGTTCCACGGCCAGTACGAGTGGCTCTTCGAAGAGGGTCGCCTCATCGGTGGCAAGCCGGTACCGCACATTGGCTGGGTGTTCGTGCCCCGTCTGCCCGTGCGTGGTCCGCTGAGTCGGAAGGTCACCGCGGAGGCCAAGCGCCGCGGCGGTCGCGACCGGAAGGCCGATGCGCCGATGGCTGACGCCGGCACGGTGCGTGTTGGCAGCCCTGAGGCGAGCAAGCCGATGCCGGTGCCGAAGGCCCCGCCGCCGCGTGCCACTGCGGCGCCCAGTCGTGGTCCGGCTCCCGCTTCGGTGCCTGCTGCTTCGGCGGCCCCGGCCGCCACGCCAGCCGCTGCTGGCAAGCGCAGTCCGGTGAACGACCTGCTGACGTTCCTCACGTTTGTGGAACGGCACCCTGTTGGGTCCAGCGTGAATGCCATCGTCGACCACTACTCATCGCATGGTGCCTACGTGCAGGTGGGCGACGTGATTGGCTACGTACCCCTTCGGCTGATGTCGGATCCTGCTCCTCGGAGTGCCCGCGAGTTCGTGAAGCTCGGAGAGGCCATCACGTTGGTGGTGGACAAGTTTGTGCCCGAAAAGCGTTCGGTCGACCTCGCGGTGCCGGGCATGGGCAGCGCGCCGCTCGTGGAGGCCAAGCCAGCCAAGCCAGCCCGCGGTCGCAAGAAGGCTGCAGACATCACCGAGCCGGTACCCGCCGCCGCAGCAATCGGCGAGGTCGAGGCTCCGTTGCCTGCACCGGAGACTGCCCCGGCCAAGCCGAAGCGTGCCGCCAAGAAGGCCGCCGCAGTCGAGGCGCCAATTGCGCCTGTTGCGGCACCGGCCAAGCAGCCCGCAAAGCGTGTCGCGAAGAAGGCTGCGGCCCACCCCGCACCTGTTGAGGTGGCGCCCGACACGAAGGTGCCAGCCAAGAAGGCCGTCGTCGATAAGGCCGTCGCTGAGAAGGGCGTCGTCGAGAAGGGCGTCGTCGAGAAGGCCGTTGTCGAGAAGGCCGTTGTCGAGAAGGGCGCGGCGAAGAAGGCTGCGCCAGCGGCCGACGCACCGTCGAAGAGGGCTGCGCCCGCCAAGAAGGCTGCGCCCGCCAAGAAGGCAGCGCCCGCCAAGAAGGCGGCGCCCGCTAAGAAGGCGAGCTCGAAGAAGGCTGCGGGCTGACCACCATGCGCATTGCCACCTGGAACGTGAACTCGCTGAAAGCCCGCCTGCCTCGCGTCGAGGAGTGGTTGGCCGACGTGCAGCCCGATGTGCTGTGCATGCAGGAGACCAAGCTCGCCGACGATGCGTTCCCTGCACTCACCTTCGCCTCGCTGGGCTACGAGAGCGCGCACCACGGTCAGGGGCAATGGAACGGTGTCGCCATTCTCTCCAGGGTGGGCCTCGCCGAGGTGGTGCCGAACTTTGCCGATGGCGGCCCAGCCGACCCCGAGGCCCGCATCATCACAGCGCTGTGCGGTGGCGTGCGGGTGTCGAGCGTCTATGTGCCGAACGGGCGCTCGCTCGACCACGAGCACTATCAGTACAAGTTGCGCTGGATGGCGCAACTGCGGCGCCATGTGGCGGCGCTCAGTTCGCCCGAGGACCAGGTAGTGGTGACGGGCGACTTCAACATCGCCCCTACCGACATCGACGTACACGACCCGAAGAAACTGATCGGCGCCACCCATGTCAGCGACCCCGAGCGCGCCGAACTGGCTGCGCTGTGCGACTGGGGCCTGGTCGATCTGTTCCGCCAACACCACGTCGACGACAAGCTCTACAGCTGGTGGGACTACCGCGCCGGCGACTTCCATCAGGGTCGGGGCATGCGCATCGACCTGGTGCTCGGCACCAAGAGCGTGGCCGAGCGGTGCACCTTCAGCGTGGTGGATCGCAACGCGCGCAAGGGGCAGTCGCCCAGCGACCATGCTCCTGTCATCGCGGACCTGTCGTGAGCCACGACAGCTTCGCTGCAGGCATGCAGGACAACCACGACGAGCGTCTGGCTGGCGACGCACGTCTGCCGCTCGCGTCCGCGTGTCGAGCCGTCATTGCTGAGTTGGCGTCGTCCACCGCCGACTCGGAGGCCTTCGCGGCAGCCCGCGATCTCCTTGAACAGGCCGTTGCGCTGCTCGCCGACAAGACGCATGGACGGCCCTATGAAGGGGCTGAGGCCTCGTTGGCCGACTACCAGGAGCATCTCTTCATCGACCACAGCCCGCTCGTCGGAATGCTCAACCCGTTGGCTCCGCCCATCGTGATGAGCGCCGATGGCACCCAGGTGACGGGCCGCGTCACCTTCGGCGACCCCTACGAGGGGCCGCCCGGATGTGTACACGGCGGTTTCATCGCTGCATCCTTCGACGAGATCCTCGGGTTCGCCCAGGGCTTGTCGGGTGCGCCGGGCATGACCGCCTATCTGAAGGTCGACTATCGATCGCCCACGCCGCTGCATCAACCGCTCTGCTTTCGTGGCGACATCGAGCGCATCGAGGGTCGGAAGATCTTCGTGAAGGCGCAGTTGCGAGTTGAAGCCGATGATCGTCTGTGCGCAGAAGCCGAGGGCTTGTTCCTGTCGATGAAGCCGGAGACCTTCGACCGGCTGATGCGCACGCGCACCGACCAGGCCTGAATCGGTTGGTCAGGTGCCGGATGGCAGCGGCCGCAGGCGGGCCGCCGCGGTCTCAGTGATACCGAGTCGGCGGGCCAGATCCTTGGTATCGGCCGGCGGAGAATCCAGCAGCGACTGCAGCACGCGGTCGTTGCAGACCGCCTTGTCGGGTTGACCCGACACGCGCGCAATGGCGGCGCGCCACTGCTTCAATGGCCCCAGCGGGTCGGCTGGAGCACGACCCCAGGACGGCGATGCCGGTGGCGGCACTGGCCGTTCGTCGCCGATCGTGGCGGCCACGGCGGGTAACCAACGGCTGGGCACTGCGGAACGCTGCCCGCGACTGGTGCTGTGCGACACCACCAGCTGGTGTTCGGCCCGAGTGAGCGCCACGTAGAACAGCCGGGCCTCTTCTGCCAGTTGCTCGTCGCTGGAGGCCGAAGAGTGCGGCACCAGGCCTTCGTTTGCTCCGACCACGAAGACACCCCACCACTCGCGACCCTTGGCTGCGTGGAACGTGAGTAGTGCCACAGCGTCGGTGGGTGAGCTGCCATCGTCATCGTCGAACGGGTTACGCACATCGAGCCATGCTCGGAAGGTGCCGGGCTCTTGCGAGGTGAGGAAACGGTCGGCCTCCTCCGCCACTCGCTGACGGATGGGGTCGCCCTCGTCGAAGGCAGCATCCACCCACTTGGCCAACTGATCGCGGTTCATGCACCGACAGGCATCGGCAACGGCCAGCTCGATGGGGGCGCGTCCAGCGGATCGCTCGGTGTCGATGCCGTGCTCGGTGAACACCCGCTGGACCACGGAAATCTGGTCGTTCGTTCGTGCCAACACAGCCAACTGTCGGCCGGATCGCTGGTGCAGTAGCGTGCGCACCTGGCGGGCAATAGCTTCTGCCTCGGCCAATTCATCGAGGTGTTCCTCGACACGCACACCGGGCCCGTCGGCGAGTGAACTCTGCGAATCGTCGCGCTGCCCGGCGGCGGTGAGAGCCGCAGCGGCGGCACGCACCACCTGTGGCGAACACCGATGGTTTGCGGTGAGCGGTACCACGGTGATGCCGGGATAGCGGTGCTCCACCTCCGAGAGGGTGGTGTGGTCGGCGCCGTTCCAGCCGTAGATGGCCTGGCGCGGATCGCCGACCAGGCAGAGGTCGGCTCGCCGGTCGCGTACGGCCTCGAGCAGAGCGTGTTGCAAAGGGTTGAGGTCTTGCGCTTCGTCGACGAACAGGTGGCGGTACCGCCAGCGAACTCCGTCGGCGAATCCGCTGTCGGTTCGCAACGCGGTGAGAGTGTGCAGCAACAGGTCGTCGAAGTCGAGCACTCCTCGCCGCCGCTTCAATTGCTCGTAGGCCTCCGCGAAATCGACCATTCGCGACGCCGGCATGCCGCTGCGGCGCCGTTCCGCACGGCAGGCGGCTTCGTAACGGTTCGGCTCGATCATGCGAGCTCGCGCCCAGTCGAGATCGGTCATGGCTTGGTAGGCATCTACCCGCAGCGAGAGTTGCGTGACGCATTCTCGGACCAGCCGAAGTCGATCGTTGGCCACATGCGGAGGTGCTTCATTTCGGGCCAGCGCCCGATCGCGCAACAGGCGCAACGCCACGCTGTGGAACGTGCCGGCCTCGATGGGCTCGCGCATGTCGAGTCGGCGCAGACGACGTTTCATTTCGGCCGCCGCGTCGCGGGTGAAGGTGAGCGCCAGAACGTGCTGGGGGAGTGCCGTTCCTTCTCGCACCCGATAGGCAATGCGGCGAGTGAGCACTGTGGTCTTGCCGGATCCTGCTGCTGCGATCACGGCGAGCGGTGCAGCCAGGGTGGTGACAGCTTCGGTCTGGGCCGCCGAGAGGCCCGAGAGAAGCGCGTCGCTGTTCACGGCGGCCACGATAGAGGGTAGGTGTCGCACCGTCGCCCAGCAGCGGTGATGCTGGCGACTACAGTCCGCATCATGACGTTCGCGAAGAAGAACTTGAACGAAGGCGAAACCATTGCGCTGGATATGCATCCGCACTGGTGGTACTTCGCCGAGCCGGCGTTCTCTGTCGTCGGTGCCATCGTGCTCGGTATCTGGGTGGCGACCCTCGATGCGGGCACCTGGAAGGATCTGCTTCGTTGGGTGATGCTGCCGCTGCTGGTGGGCACCTGCCTGTGGCTGCTGTACCGAGCCGCCACGTGGCGCACCACGAACTTCGTCATCACGTCGCAGCGCATCATCTTCCGCCAGGGCCTCATTGCCAAGCGCGGCATGGAGATTCCGCTCGATCGCCTGAACAACGTGAACTTCAACCAGGGCGTCTTCGAGCGCATGCTCGGCGCCGGCGATCTGCTCATCGAGTCGGGCGGTGAGGATGGTCAGCAGCGCTTCACCGACATCAAGGATCCGGCCGGCGTGCAGAACCTGTTGCACAGCGAGATGGAGAAGCTGCGGAACCGCAAGGGTGGTGGCTTCGCCGCTCCTGCCGCCGCAATGTCGGTGCCCGAACAACTCGAGCGACTCGAGGGTCTGCTGGAGCGCGGTTCGATCACTCAGGAAGAGTTCGACTCGCAGAAGGCCAAGCTGCTCGGCTGACAGCGAGCCCGCTCAGGGCAGACCTGCCCGTGGCACACCCACCAATGCCATCTCGATGCACGCAGTGCGCTGCTGGCTGGCGCGCTCTGCCACGGATTCGCTTGCCGTGGTCATGAACAACGTTCGACCGTCGGGGCCGCCGAGCATGCACGCGAAAGCTCGGCGACTGGTGGCGACCTCATCGAGTACCGCACCACCTTCGCTCACTCGCACGCATCGCGCCCGTGCGGCATCGGCGAACCACACCGCACCGTCCGCGTCGAGACAGATGCCGTCGGGGAACCCATCCACGTCGGCCCAGACGCGTCGGTTGGTGAGGCTGCCGTCGACGCCTACATCGAATGCGGACAGCCGACGTGCCATGGTCTCGGCGACGACGAGGGTGCGGCCATCAGGAGTGAGCACCATGCCATTGGGGAACATCAACCCGGTGGCCACGGTGCTCGTCGCGCCGCTCGGCTCCACGAGGGCGAGCGCCGCACCCTGGTGCGTGGCCAGCACCTCGGGCAGCGTGCCGGAGAGTTCCGCAGCATCCAGGTCGAACCCAAAGTTGCCCACGTAGGCGCGGCCGAGTGTGTCCACCACCATGTCGTTGCAGTGGAACGTGGCGATGTGCGACAGGTCGGCGTGCACCACCAGGGCATCGGGCTCCAGACGAAGCACGGCTCGCTGGCGCATGGCCACGATCAGCAGCCGCCCATCTGGCAGCCAGCCAAGTCCGCTCGGTTGGTCATCGAGCTTCACCTTGGTCGCCACGTGTCCATCGAGGTCCACCGTCTTCACGGCATGGTCGTAGAAGTCGCTGAACCACAGCGTTCCCTGGTGCCAGCGAGGCGCCTCGGCAAAGTACAACCCGTCGGCAAGCACCTGAGATGTCATGGGAGCCCCTTTCGCTGCCGGAGCGACCCTACAACGCGGCAGGCTTCAGGCTTCGACGACGTGGGCGCCGTCGACGGCCTGCACCACCCAGCCATGCGACAGCGTGCCAGGCTCGGTCAAGGCCACAACGCAGCCGCCGAACCCTCCGCCGGTCATGCGAGCGCCGTAGACGCCCGGTGTGGCGCACAGCCGTTGCACGACGTCGTCCATCACCGGTGTCGACGTCTCGTAGAGCAGGCGAAGACTGTCGTGGCCCTCGGTGACCAGACGGCCCGCATCCACGAGGTCGCCGCTACGCAATGCCTCGGCGAAGGCTCGAACGCGCTGGTTCTCCGCGGTCACGTGAAGTGCCCGCATTCGCAGCACGGGGTCGGTGATGGAGCGAGCATCGCTCTCGGTGGCTTCGCGCAGTGGACCGATGATCGCCTCTACTGCGCGGCACTCCGCCACTCGGTCGGCGTACTCGCTGCCCACCAGGGTGCGGTGCGCGATGAACTGCACCACTACCTCCAGGTCGTCGGGCACCGGGATGGGCTCTACCGAGAGCGCATCGCAGTCGATGAGCAGAGCGTGTCCGCGTACTCCCGACGCGATCGCCAGTTGGTCCATGATGCCGGTGGGGACGCCGGAGGCCCGATTCTCCGCTCGCTGCGTGAGCCGAGCGAGTTCGATGATGGATCCGCGGTATCCGAGGGCCAGTGCCACACCTACCTGGAGCGCATGGCTGCTGGAGAGCCCGGCTCCGATGGGTATGTCGGTGCTGATGCGCCCGACGAAACCCTCTTCGGGGCGCATTTCCGCCACCACGCCTGCCACGTACCTGGCCCACGCTGGCTCGGCGAGTTCGGGGTGGTCGATGTGTAACGGAAGGTCCAACGGATCGGGTTCGTCGAACGATCGCAGTTGGACCCGGTCGCCGCCTCGGTCGCCCTTGAACTCCGTGTAGCGATCGATGGCCATCGGCATCACCAGACCACCCGTGTAGTCGGTGTGCTCGCCGATGAGGTTCACGCGTCCGGGAGCGACGACACGCACGCTCATGTGAGGTGCAACGCTGCCGAGAAGTGTTCGAGGGAATCGAGGTCGAACGGCGCCCGCAGCGCAAGGTTCACCTGGTCGGCGCCGGCCTCCACGTACTGGCCGATGCGGTCGAGGATCTCTTCGTTGCTCCCCGTGAGCACACCGGGTCGGACGCGGTTGGCGATGGCTCCGAACTGGTGCACGAGGCTGTCCTCGGTGTAGGCGAGGCCCACGTTCACGGCACGCTTGATGTCCTTGGGGTCTCGGCCCACGGTGTCGCAGTGCTGGTCCAGCACGGCGCTCTTGTGAGCGAACATTTCGGGAGCGATGAACGGCACGTTCCATCCGTCGGCGTACTTCGCAACGATGTTCAGCGTTCGCTTCTCGCCGCCGCCTCCCACCCAGATCGGAAGTTTGGTCTGCACCGGTCGCGGTTCGTTGCGCGCTTGGGTGAGGGAGAACCACTTGCCATCGAAGTCGGTGGTCTCCTCGTGGAGCAGACCGCGCAGGCACTGAATACCCTCTTCGAGTTGGTCCATGCGGGTGCCGAGCGAGGGGAACGGAATGCCGTAGGCCTGATACTCGACTTCGGCCCACCCCGCACCGATACCCATGTCGGCACGGCCGCCGCTGAGTTGATCGATGGCGGTGATGGCCTTGGCCAACACGGCGGGGTGGCGGTAGCCCACGCTGTACACCAGCGAGCCGCAGCGCACCTTTGAGGTGCTGCACGCCAACGCGGCATGCATGGCCACGGCCTCCAGGCAGGCGGCATCGTCGGGCTTGCCCGTTGCGCCGTAGAAGTGATCCCACACGCTGATCCAACCGAAGCCGAGCGCTTCGATGCGTTGCCACACCGAGATCAACTCGGGAGCGGTGGTGTGCTGCAGACCGACATGAACTCCAAAGACCGTCACGCCTCGCACGGTAGTCTCCCGGCATGCCCCGCGCTCTTGTCAACACCGGTATCGAAATCGAATACGACACCATCGGTTCGCCTTCCGACCCGACACTTCTGCTCATCATGGGTTTCACGGCACAGCTCACTGCGTGGGACGACGCGTTCTGCCGGATGCTCGCCGACGGTGGCCTGCACGTGATTCGCTTCGACAATCGCGACTGCGGGCTGTCGACGAAGCTCGATGGCCAGGAGGCCGATGTGCCAGCCGTGATGGCCGCTGCGTTCGCCGATACGCCGCCGCCTCCGGTGCCGTACACGCTCAGCGACATGGCAGCCGATGCGATGGGCCTGCTCGACCACTTGGGCATCGAGCGCGCCCACGTGATGGGCGCTTCGATGGGTGGCATGATCGCCCAGACCGTCGCCATCGAGCACTCGCATCGGGTGCGCAGCCTCATCTCGGTGATGAGTCAGCCGGGAGAAGTGGAGGTCGGTCAACCCAGCCCGGCCGCCGCTGAGGCGATCTTCGCTCCGCCGCCCACCACTCGACAGGAGTACATCGACAGCGCGCCCATCTGGATGGTGTGGCAGTCGAAGAAGTACCGCGACGAGGCCAGGGTGAAGCAGAACGCCGCCCGCGACTTCGACCGGTCGTTCTACCCGGAGGGCTCCACCCGTCAGCTGGCGGCCATCTACGCCAGCGGACGTCGTACTGCGGGCCTCCAGCAGCTCGACCTGCCGACGCTGGTGATCCATGGTCGCGACGACGAACTCATCAGCCCCGATGGTGGCTTCCGTACCGCCGAGCTCATTCCCGGGGCGCACCTGCTGTTCGTGTCCGATATGGGCCACGACATGCCCGAGCCGCTGTGGCCGATGCTGGTGGATGCCGTCCACAGCCACGTCCGCCACGCCGGGTGACGACCTGACCGGGTCCGTCCACTAAAACGACGGTCATGTCAGGACCCCTTTCCGGTTACCGCATCATCGAGATCGCCGGCATCGGCCCCGGCCCGTTCGCAGCAATGCTGCTGTCGGACATGGGCGCCGAGGTCATCCGCGTAGAGCGCGCCCAGAGCGTGCGAGGCCCCGCGCCGGAGACACCGCACTACGACGTGATGTTGCGCAATCGTCGCAACGTCGCGCTGGATCTGAAGCATCCCGACGGCGTGGCCACGTTGCTGGACCTTGTGGAAGGCGCCGATGCCCTCATCGAGGGTTTCCGTCCCGGCGTGATGGAGCGCCTCGGCATCGGGCCCGAGCAGTGCCATGCTCGCAACCCGAAGCTCGTGTTCGGCCGAATGACTGGCTGGGGCCAGGAGGGTCCGTACGCGCAGGCTGCGGGTCACGACATCAACTACATCTCGCTTGCCGGCGCGCTGGCGCACTTCCGTCGTGCAGGCGAAGCGCCGTTGCCGCCGCTGAACATGGTGGGCGACTTCGGCGGCGGCGGGATGTTCCTCGCCTACGGCGTGGTGTGTGCGTTGCTGGAGGCCCAGCGCAGCGGCAAGGGCCAGGTGGTCGACACCGCAATGGTCGATGGTGCCGCCGTGCTGATGAGCATGTTCTGGGCGTTCCGCACCATCGGCATGTTCGACGAGAACGCACCGGGTACGAACCTTCTCGACACCGGCGCTCACTTCTACGACGTGTTCGAGTGCGCCGACGGCACCTATGTGTCGCTCGGTTCCATCGAGCCGCAGTTCTACGCCGAACTCATGCGCCTCACCGGCCTGGAGGGCGACCCCGAGTTCGCTCAGCAGATGAACAGGGCTCAGTGGCCGCATCTGAAGGAGCGACTGGCTGGCGTCATGCTCACCAAGACCCGCGACGAATGGTGCGCCATCATGGAACATACCGATGTGTGCTTCGCTCCGGTACTCACCATGGGCGAAGCCGCTGAGCACCCGCACAACGTGGAGCGCGGCACGTTCATCGACGTCGCCGGCGTCACCCAACCGCGTCCGGCGCCGCGGTTCTCGCGCACCGTGCCTGAGGTGACGTCGGCCCCCGCTCACCCGGGTCAGCACTCTCGCGCCATCCTCGCCGACTGGGGTCTGTCGGCCGAGCGCATCGAGGCGTTGGTCGCCAATGGCGCCGTTGCCGACGCAAGCGGCGCTACCGCCTGATAGACACGGTGCTCCATGGGAACACTCGTCTGCTTTCACGCACACCCTGACGACGAGAGCATCTCCACCGGTGGAACCATCGCGCGCGCCGTCGCCGAGGGCCACCGAGTGGTGCTCGTCGTGGCCACATACGGCGACCATGGCGAAGTGCCCGACGACCTTGGGGATGGCGAGACGCTGGTCGACCGCCGGATGCAGGAGACCGCGGCGTCGTGCGAGGTGCTCGGCGTGCATCGTCTCGACTGGCTCGGGTACGCCGACAGCGGCATGACCGGTTGGCCGCAGAACGAGGAACCGAACTCGTTCTTCCAGGCACCGCTGGAGGAAGCCGCCGAACGCCTGGCCGCAATCCTGCTCTCCGAGTCGGCCGACGTGCTCACCACGTACGACTGGCACGGGAACTACGGCCACCCCGACCACATCAAGGTGCACCAGGTGGGCCATCGCGCCGCCGCACTCGCCGGCACGGCCGCGGTGTTCGAGGCCACCATGAACCGCACCGAGATGACCCGCTTCTTCGAGATGGCCAAGGCGGCCGGCGACAACGGCGGCCCCGAGGGTGAAGACTGGGATCCCAATGGCCCGGCCGACGACGGCAACCCGATGGGAACACCCGAGGATGAGATCACGCACCGCATCGACGTGATGCCCTACGTGGTGCAGAAGCGGGCGTCCATCCGCTGTCACAAAAGCCAGATCACCGACGCCGGTTTCTTCAGCCAGATGCCCGACGAGCAGTTCGCGTTCGCCTTCGGCCACGAGTGGTTCATCAAGGCTGGCTCCACCGAACCGTTGCGCGACGGTTGGCTCTTCGAATGACCCGTGTGTACCTGGTGCGCCACGGGCGTGCCGCTGCCGGGTGGGACTCCGACCCCGACCCAGGCCTCGACGACCTCGGCCGTTCACAGTCGCTGGCCGTAGCCCGTCGACTGGTTCCGCTCGGCTCGTTGGCCGTGGTGAGCAGTCCGCTGCTGCGCTGCCAGCAGACGGCGTTCCCGGTGGCGTCGGCCTGGGGTGCCACGGTGAGGATCGATCCCGATGTGGCCGAGATCCCGTCGCCCGACGGTGTGGTCATGGAGGATCGAGTGGAGTGGCTACGCGCCAGCATGGCGGGCACCTGGGCCGACCTAGGCCCCCGCTACACGGCGTTCCGCGACGGTGTGGTGGCCGCTGTCACCTCGCTCGCTACCGACACAGTGGTGTTCAGCCACTTCATCGCCATCAACGCGGTCATCGGTGTCGCTCTCGGCGACGACCGACTGGTGATCCGCAGCCTCGACAACTGCTCGGTCACCGTGATCGACGTGGTGGACGGGCTCCCGGTGCTGGTCGAGGGCGGCCACGAGGCCGACACACTCATCCGCTGACCTGCACGTTCAATCTCGGCTCTGGCTGGCAGACTGGAGCCATGACTTCCCGTCGAGTCCTGGCCTGTCTCACTGTTGGTGCGCTTGCGTTCACGGCCGGTGCGTGCTCCGACGAGCAGAGCAGCGCCGACAGCACGTCGTCCACGACGTCATCGACCAGCACCACCACCACCGAGGCCACCACCACCACGGTTGCGCCCACCACGTCGTCATCCACGAGCACCAGCACGTCGTCGACGGCGCTGCCCACCACGTCGTCCGCCGCACCGGTGAAGGGCCTCGAGATCTCGGGTGACGGTCTCGGGGGCGCATTGTTCGGCGCCGAAGCCGATGGCGTGGTCGCGTACGTATCGAGCATTCTCGGCGACCCCACCAACGACAGTGGTTGGGAAGACCCCCTCGCCATCGGCGCCGCCTGCACCGGCACGACGGTGCGGTTCGTGGACTGGAACGATCTGCAGTTGTTCTTCACCGATGATTCCCCGGCAGCGCAAGGCCTTCGCCACTTCGCCGCGTTCAACTACGGTCCGGCCGTTGACGGCGCAGTGCTGAACCCGAACGGTTTGGTCACCGACAACGGCGTCGGCGTCGGCACCACGGTGGAGTTCCTCCGAGCCTCGTACCCCAAGGTGCAGATCAGCCCCGGCGACGACATCGGTGGCCCATCGTTTTTCATCTCCGAAGGCCTCAGCGGCTTCCTCAGTGGCACCTCGAACTCGGATGTCATCATCTCGTTCGTGGGTGGTTACGGGTGCGGCGAGTAGCCTCCATCTGATGCTCGGATCAGGCCTGCAGACCGTCAAGGACATCCATCAAGGATGGGCCTGGGTGGTCATCATCGGCAACGGACTGGCCGGCCTGTGGGCGCTCAGCGCCAACTGGCTGCCGCAGTTGCGCACCCGGGCGTTGTGGTGGTTCATCGGCATCGCCGAGGCCACGGTGTTCGTCCAGGTGGTCCTCGGAGCCACGATGGTGGGCAAGTACAAGGTGCCGCTACCGCAGTTCCACGCGTTCTACGGGTTCGTGGCCATCATCGCGATCGCCATCATCTACAGCTACCGCTTCCAGATGCAGCACCGCCTGTACTTCCTCTATGGCTTCGGCAGCCTGTTCGTGATGGGCCTCGGTATCCGCGCCATGCTCATCGCCGCCAAAGCCTGATCCGCCGGCGCCAGGCCTCGCCGCGCTGACCCCGGGTTGGGCGCGAAAACTGCCATCCGCGGCTCACCACGCACCCACGGGCGTGAAGAGTGCCAAAAATGGCATGTTCCGCGCCCGTGGGCGCGGAACATGCCAAGCGGAATCGGTCAGAGCGAGGCGGCGAGCTGCTGCAGCTGAGCGTGCAGTTCAGCAGGCAGCGTCTCGCCGAACTTGGCGAAGTGCTCCTCGATCTGCGGGATGGCACTCTTCCAACCGTCGGCGTCCACCTCGAGCAGCGTGGCGAGATCATCGTCGCTCACGTCGAGCCCGGTGAGGTCGAGATCGCCCGCCAGCGGTAGGTCGCCGATGGCGGTGCGGGTGGCGGCGGCCGTGCCGGCCACACGCTCGAACACCCACTTCAGCACGCGGCTGTTCTCGCCGTAGCCGGGCCACAGGAAGCGGCCGTCCTCGTCGCGGCGGAACCAGTTCACGAAGAAGATCTTCGGCAGGTTCTCTTCCGTGCTGGCCTTGCCCACCTTCAGCCAGTGGGCGAAGTAGTCGGCCATGTTGTAGCCGCAGAACGGCAGCATGGCCATCGGGTCGAAGCGCAGCACACCGGCGGCGCCCTGCTGGGCAGCCGTGGTCTCGCTGGCCATGATGCTGCCGAGGAACGTGCCGTGCTCCCAGTCGAACGCCTGGGTGACGAGCGGCACCGTGGTGCGGCGACGGCCACCGAACAGGATGGCGCTGATGGGCACACCGGCGGGGTCTTCCCACTCGGCGGCGATGGCCGGGCACTGGTTGGCGGGTGCCGTGAAGCGGGCGTTGGGGTGCGCGGCCGGGGTATCGGTCTCGGGCGTCCAGGCGTTGCCCTTCCAGTCGGTGGCACGAGCGGGCTTGTCGTCGCTCATGCCTTCCCACCACACATCGCCCTCGCTGGTGAGCGCGGTGTTCGTGAAGATGCTGTTACCCCACAGGCTGTGCATCGCGTTCGCGTTGGTGTCCCAGCCGGTGCCGGGGGCCACGCCGAAGAAACCGGCTTCAGGGTTGATGGCGTACAAGCGGCCGTCGTCGCCGAACTTCATCCAGCAGATGTCGTCGCCGATGGTCTCGGCCTTCCAGCCCGGGATGGTGGGCACGAGCATCGCGAGGTTGGTCTTGCCACACGCGCTGGGGAAGGCAGCGGCGATGTACTTGCTCTCGCCCTGCGGGTTGGTGAGCTTGAGGATGAGCATGTGCTCGGCCAGCCAGCCGTCGTCGCGGGCCATCACCGAGGCGATGCGCAGCGCGAAGCACTTCTTGCCGAGCAGTGCGTTGCCGCCGTAGCCGGAGCCGAAGCTCCAGATCTCGCGGGTCTCGGGGAAGTGGACGATGAACTTGTTGTCGGGGTTGCACGGCCATGCCGAGTCGGGCTGACCTGGCTGCAGCGGGGCGCCCACCGAGTGCAGGCACGGCACCCACTGGTTGTCGCCGAGGACGTCGAGCGCGCCCTGGCCCATGCGGGTCATGATCCGCATGTTGGTGGCCACGTAGGCGGAGTCGGTGAGCTGCACGCCGATGTGGGCAATGGGTGAGCCGAGCGGGCCCATGCTGAAGGGCACCACGTACATGGTGCGACCCTGCATGCAGCCGGCGTAGAGCGAGGTCATCTCGGCACGCATCTCCGACGGCAGGCGCCAGTTGTTGTTCGGGCCGGCGTCCTCAGGGCGCTCAGAGCAGATGAACGTGCGGTCTTCCACGCGTGCCACGTCGCCCGGGTCGCTGTGGGCCCAGTAACTGTTGGGGCGCTTTGCCTCGTCGAGCTTGGTGAACACGCCGGCATCGACCAGTACGTTGCACAGGCGGTCGTACTCCTCGGCCGAACCGTCGCACCAGTAGATGTCGTCGGGCTGCATGATGGATGCCCATTCGGCGACCCACTGCTGGAGGCGCTGGTTGGTGGTGGTTCCGCTCATGACGGGACTCTCCTTCGGGGGAAAGCGGGCACTCCGTTGTGCACTGGCGTCATTGTGGCAAACACTGAGTGAAAAACAGAAACGCCCGGCCATTCTGGCCGGGCAGTTTCCATCGATTGTTCCGATCGCACTGATCGGCTCCCGTGATAGGGGCGAGCGGCATCAGGCTCCGGGGGTCTCCATGTCGACCTCGCTGCCGAGGCGCAGCCGGGTGGCGCGGCCCTCGTCGTCGAGGTCGAAGACGACCCGCTGACCCTGACGCAGGGTACGAAAGATGGACCCCTCGAGCGCATCGCTCGAGAGATCGAATTCGGGGAGATCGCCGGTGTCGGCGACGACGGTGCCGTCGCCCGACGTCGGGTCGTAGCTCTTGACGACGCCCTGCACGGCGGGCCTCAGCCGGCCTTGACGATCTTGCCGCTCTTGATGCAGCCCGTGCATACGTAGAGGCGCTTGGGCGAGCCACTCACGAGGGCGCGGACGCGTTGGATGTTCGGGTTCCAGCGTCGCTTGGTACGACGGTGGGAGTGCGACACGTTCATGCCCCAGCTCGGGCCCTTGCCACAGACTTCACACACTGCTGCCATCAGACTTCTTCTTCCGTACAGATCGATTCGAGCGGAAGGAGGGTACCAGCAGGACTGCCCGGAACACCACGTCGCCAGTAGAGTCGCGGCTGTGCCCACCCTCGAACGTTTCAGCCATGAGGCGCTACGCCACACTGTCGTCGCGTTCCGCGACACGATGAAGGCCCACGCTCCCGGCATCAACAAGCTGAACGTGTACCCGGTGCCCGATGGCGATACCGGCACGAACATGGCTCGCACCCTGGATGCGGTGGTCGCCGAGCTCGACGGTGCGCCAGCAGGTATGGACCCCACGTGCGACGCCATTTCTCACGGCAGCCTCATGGGCGCCCGCGGCAATAGTGGTGTCATCCTCAGCCAGATCCTGCGTGGTTTGGCTTCCACCCTGAAGGGCGGGGCGGAGGCCACGGGCGCGAAAGTGGCTGAAGCACTGAAGGCCGCCAGCGCATCCGCCTATCAGGCGGTGCTGAAACCGATCGAAGGCACCATCCTCACGGTGGTACGCGAGTCCGCCGATGGGGCACACGCTGCTGCGGAGCGGGGCGAGTCGCTTGCCGGCGTTCTGCACGCCGCCCGCGCCTCGGGTAAGGCGGCACTCGACCGCACGCCCGAGATGCTGCCCGTGTTGAAGGACGCCGGAGTGGTGGATGCCGGCGGAGCCGGGTTCATGCTGCTGCTCGATGCCGCACTGCACGTGGTCGACGGCGTGCCGCTGCCCGAGCCGGAAGACTTCGACGGTCCGTCCGCCGAGCAACTCGATGCCGTGGCCCATCGCCACACCGACGGCGAGGTCGATGTCAGCGAGCTTCGCTACGAGGTGATGTACTTCCTCGACCTGGCCGACGAGCACATCCAAGCCTTCAAGGAGGGCTGGGGTGAGATCGGCGGCTCCATCGTCGTGGTGGGTGGCGATGGCATCTGGAACTGCCACGTGCATACCAACGACATCGGTGCCGCCGTCGAGGTGGCGCTGGATCTCGGCGGCCGCCCGAAGCAGATCCGCGTCACCGACCTGTTCGAGGAGGTCGCCGAAGAGCATGCCCTTCGCGAGCAGCAGCTCGGGGTGCATCACCCTCGGGCGGGTGCAGGTCTACCGCCGGTCACGTGCGCCGTGGTCGCGGTGTCCAGCGGCGACGGGCTGTCGGAGTTGTTCGGCCAGCTCGGAGTGCAGGGCGTCATCACGGGCGGACAGACGCTGAATCCGTCCACGGCAGAGCTGTTGGCCGCAGTGGAAGCCGTGAACGCCCAGCAGGTGATCGTGCTGCCGAACAACAAGAACATCATCCCCGTTGCCGAGCAACTGGCGGCGCTCACCTCCAAGCAGGTGGTGGTGGTGCCCACGCGCTCCATGCCCGAGGCGCTGGCAGCGCTGGTGGTGTACGACCCCGAGGCTGATGCCGACGAGAACCGTGCCGAGATGGCCGATGCCGCGGAGTCCGTGGTCACCGGTGAGGTCACCCAGGCCGTGCGATCCACGAACAGCGATGCCGGCGCGATCGGCGAAGGCGACTGGATCGGCATCGCCGCCGGCGCCAACTCCGCCGTGAAGGGCATCGTCGCCGTCAGCGGCACCCTCGACGGCGCCACGGTTGCACTGCTCGAGCAACTCGTGCAGCCCGGCGCCGAGATCGTCACCGTGGTGGAGGGCGCCGATGCCACGCCCGGCCACACCGACGTCATTCATGCCTGGCTCGACGAGCACCGCCCCGGTGTGCAGGTGGAGGTGCATCGCGGCGCCCAGCCGCTGTACCCATACCTGTTCGGCGTGGAGTGACGGACGGCGTGAGCGACCAATCGCCGCTCACCCTGCGCGACCTGTCGCAGATCGGCGTCGATCGCCTGAAGGGGGTTGGCGAACGCAAGCTCGCATCGCTGCGTGATGTGGGCGTGGAGACCGTACTCGACCTGCTCACCACCTATCCGCGCCGCTGGGTAGACCGCACGAACGAGTGCCGGGTCAGCGATCTGGCGCCTGGGCAGGAAGCGCTGGTGCTGGTCACCGTGCGCAGCGTCAGCAAGCGACCCACCAAGAATCGGCGCACCATCGTGGAGGCCGTGGTCGGCGACGGCAGTGGCCGGTTCCACATCGTGTTCTTCAACCAACCCTGGCGCGAGAAGCAACTTCGTGAAGGGCTGCAGGTGGCGTTGTTCGGCAAGCCGGAGGTGAAGTACGGCGGGCTGCAGATGGCGAACCCCATCGTCGACCTCATCGGCGACCGCACGGGCAAGATCGTGCCGATCTATCCGCAGAGCGAGAAGGCCGCCCTCACCACCTGGGAGATCGCCGGGTGGGTGGAGGACGCACTGAAGCGCTGCGAACCTCGCGGTATCGCCGACCCGGTGCCGGCTGCGGTGGTGCGTCGCCTGGGCATGGTGGCGAGGCATCAGGCACTCGCGAGCATCCATCTGCCCGAGACCTACGCCGAGAAGGAAGTGGCCCGCCGCCGACTGGCGTTCGACGAACTGCTGCGGGTGCAAACCGTGCTCGTCATGCGCAAACGCGCCCTCGAACGCGAGAGCAAAGGCATCCGCCACACCATCGACGGCGAGCTCACCGGGCGGCTGCGTGCTGCGCTGCCGTACGAGCTCACCGGAGCGCAGCAACGAGCCATCGGCGAGATCGAAGTCGACCTCGCCGGCCCGCATCCGATGCACCGGCTGCTGCAGGGCGACGTCGGCGCAGGTAAGACGCTCGTCGCGGTCAGTGCCATGCTCACTGCGGTGCAGGGCGGGCATCAGGCAGCGTTGATGGCGCCCACCGAAGTGCTGGCCGAGCAACACGCTGCCGGAGTCCGGCGGTTGCTACAGGGTGTCACCGTGCCCGACCCGGGCAATCTGTTCGGCGACCGCGCCCTGCGGGTGGAACTGCTCACCAACCGCATCACCGGTGCTGATCGCAAAGCCGTGATGGCCGGGCTCGCGGATGGCACGGTCGACATCGCCATCGGTACGCACGCCCTCATCCAAGACGCCGTGCAGTTCCACAGTCTGGGCGTGGTGGTGGTCGACGAACAGCACCGCTTCGGCGTAGAGCAGCGTGCGGCATTGCGCGACAAGGGCGACGGCGAACTGGTGCCCGATGTGTTGGTGATGACCGCCACACCCATTCCGCGCACCGCAGCCATGACGGTGTACGGCGACCTCGACGTGAGCGTGCTCGACGAGCTGCCGCCGGGCCGTACACCAATCCGCACGAAGTGGGCGAACGGGGCGCTGATGGAGCAGGGCGCGTGGGCCACCGTGCGTGAGCAGGTGGCCGAGGGTCGTCAGGCGTACGTCGTGTGCCCGCTCATCGAGGAGAGCGAAAAGCTCGAGGTGGCCAGCGCCGAGGAAACGTTCGAGCGTCTGGTGCATCAGGAATTGCAGGGGCTCCGCATCGCGCTGCTGCACGGCCGCATGCCGTCGGCCGAGAAGGAAGCCGTGATGGACGCGTTCCGTCGCGGCGAGTTCGACGTGCTCGTGGCCACCACGGTGATCGAGGTAGGGGTCGACGTGCCCAACGCCACCGTGATGGTGATTCTCGATGCCGATCGGTTCGGCATCGCGCAGTTGCACCAGTTGCGCGGTCGCGTCGGTCGTGGCGCGCACGAGAGTACGTGCTGGCTGGTCACCCAGGAGGTGGAGGACCACAACCCGCGCGTGCAGGCTTTGGTCGACAGCACCGATGGCTTCGTGCTGGCCGAGGCCGACCTGGAACTGCGCGGCGAAGGCACGTTGATGAACACCGCGCAGAAGGGCCGCAGCGACCTGAAGATCGCCTCGTTGCGCAAGGATCGCGAACTGGTCGAGCTCGCCAGGGGAGTGGCTTTCGAGATCGTCGATGCCGATCCGTTGCTGGAACGCCACCCGCTGATGCTCGACGATGTGCGCCTGCTGTTCACCGACGACGACGAGGCGTTCCTCTTCAAGAACTGAACTCGTGTGGGGTGAGCGCGAAATTGGTCAGATCTGACTAGATTCCCCTCATGAGCGCTGTCAGCATCTACGAGGCCAAGTCGCATCTGTCGCAACTGATTGCGCAGGTGGAGCGCACCGGCGAGGAGGTAGTCATCCGTCGTCACAACGTGCCGGTGGCCAAGCTCGTGCCGTTCCGGCCTGTCATCCAGCAGCGCCAACTCGGTGGGTGGGAGGGCGAAGTGGAGTTCGCATCCGACTTCGACGTACTGCCTGTCGAACTCGGCGCGGCATTTGCGGGCGAGCATCCGTGAGCGCCTTGCTGCTCGACACCCATGTCGTGCTGTGGGCGTTCGCTACTCCTGAACGACTGCGGCCAGCGGTGCGTCGCGAGATCGTCGATCCGCGCAACGCAGTGTTCGTATCGGCTGCGTCGGTGTGGGAGGTGGAGATCAAGCGGGCGATCGGGAAACTGCGAGCGCCGGAAGGGTTCGGCGAACTGTGTCGCCAGCGCGGGTTCGATGCGCTCGACATCACCTTCGAGCATGCGGTGGCGGCCGGTGCCCTGCCGGCGCACCACGCGGATCCGTTCGATCGGATGCTCATCGGTCAGGCGCAGGTGGAGCACGTCACCGTGGTCACGGCCGACGAAGCCTTCCGGAGCTACGACGTAGCGGTGATGTTCGCTGGCTGACGCGTCGTTGCTGGCGCCCATCGGCCAGAATGGTCGTATGCGCCGAATCGCCGCCGTACTGCTCGTTGGTCTCACCTTGCTCGCCGCGTGCTCCAGCGATGGGGGCGGGGTGGTCGCCACCGACGACGCCACGACACCCACCGAGAAGCCCGGCGCCATCATCCCGCCGCCGTCCCAGGTGGTCGAGCCCGAAGGCGTGCAGACCTTCACGGGGCTCGAGCAGACCCACGTCGACACGCCGGTGGACTATCCGCAGAACCCACCCGTCGGTGGCCCGCACAACCCGCAATGGCAGACGTGCGCGTTCTACGACAAGCCGATCATGAAAGAACGCGGCGTGCACTCGATGGAGCACGGTGCGGTCTGGATCACCTACACGCCCGGCCTTCCCGCCGCTCAGCTCGACATCCTCAAGGAACT
Organism: uncultured Acidimicrobiaceae bacterium; assembly: GCA_903919455.1. GTDB lineage: Bacteria > Actinomycetota > Acidimicrobiia > Acidimicrobiales > Ilumatobacteraceae > UBA668. Next base: position 26,207 of record CAIXIJ010000004.1, read on the forward strand.
CCAGGCGGCTGGCAAAGAAGTGCTCGTCACTCCGTACGAAGGTTTGCCTTCGCCCTTGGTGGCGACGGCATGGGGCAAGCAACTCACGCTGCAGACCGCCGATGATCCCAAGCTCGTGCAGTTCGTGCAGTACTTCGACGACGGCCCGCAGACCCCGGAAACGAATACCCCCTGCGCGCAGGGTGTGACCGAGACGGTCGGCTGATCAGTAGGTGGGGTCGGGCGCTCCCGGCTCGTCCTCGTCGTCGGGCATCACGAGATCCCAGCGATCGCGGCAGTCCTCGCAGCGGTAGGCCACGATGTCGCCCGGCAGCCACACACCGTCTTCGCGTGGCATCGAGAGCAGGTGGCAGCGACCGCCGCAATCGATACAGATGATGGTGGGTTCGGGCGTGAGCACGCCCCTAGTCTGGCCGCAATGCGAAGGATGTGGGCATGCGCGTGATTTCTGGTGAACTCGGTGGGCGCAAGCTCGTGGCTCCTGCTGGCGATACGACGCGTCCCACCACCGACAAGGTGCGCCAGGCGGTGTTCAACTCGCTGGGCAGCATGGGTGTCATCGAGGGTGCTGTGGTGGCCGACCTCTATGCAGGGTCGGGAGCGCTGGGTATCGAAGCCCTGTCGCGAGGTGCCGAACGCTGCATCTTCGTAGAACGCGATCGCGCTGCCCTGCACGCACTACGTGAGAACATTTCGGCACTGGGCCTCGGCGAGCGGGCTTCCGTGCATGCCACCGACGTGATGGCGTGGGTGCCGGCCATGCGCAACGTCGACATCGCATTCATCGACCCTCCCTACGCGTTCGACGCGTGGGCGAATCTTCTGCCGTTGGTCGACGTCGGCATGGTGGTGGCGGAAGCCGATGATCCGGTAGAGGCCCCCGAGGGCTGGGAGGTCGCCCGATCGAAACGGTACGGGCGCACCTGGGTGACCGTGCTCGAACGGCTAGCCTGACCCGTCACATGGCGACCGTTCTGTACCCCGGCAGTTTCGACCCTCTGCACCTCGGCCACATCGATGTCATCGAGCAATCGGTGGCGTTGTTCGGCAAGGTCATCGTGGGTGTGATGCACAACCCCACCAAGCCCAGTGGCATGTTCACGCTCGAACAGCGCGTCAGCATGATCAAGGAGAGCATCTCCTACATGCCGTCGGTGAAGGTCGTGGCGTTCGAGGGTCTTGCCGTCGATGCGGTGAAGCAGGTGAAGGCCGCCTTCATCGTGAAGGGCCTCCGCACTGGCGGCGACTTCGAGGTGGAGCAGCAGATGGCCCACACCAATCACGCCGTCAGTGGTGTGCGCACGGTCTATTTGCCCTGCAAACCCGCACTCGTCTCGATCAGTAGCCGGTTCATCCGGGAGATCGCGCAGTACGGTGGCGATGTCACTTCGTTGGTGCCCGCTCCGGTCGCCTCCGGATTGGCCACACAGTTCCCCCGCAAGGGCACCTCCTGAACGAGGCAGATGCGATGAGCCACGACGACCAGTACGACGACTTCGACCCAGAGATCGACGATTCCGACGCGTACGTACGCACCACCAATGGGTACGTGGGCGACGCCGAAACGATGCTGCAGCGAGTCATCGACATCATTGCCAACGCCCCGAAGATGCCGCTGTCGTCGTCGCCGCGCATCGATGGCGACGAGATCATCGAGTTGCTCGACGAGGCACTTCGTCGCCTTCCCGAGGAAATGCGTCACGCTCGCTGGATGGTCAAGGAACGCCAGGACTTCGTGTCGAAGACCCGGCGCGAGGCCGATGAGTTGCTCGAAGCCGCCCGCGTGCAGGCCGAGCGGATGGTGCAGCGTACGGAGGTGGTTCGGGCCGCCGAGGCTCGCGCTCGCCAGATTTCCGAGGCAGCGGATGCCGATGCTCGCCGTTTGCGTCACGAGACCGAGGACTTCCTCGACCAGCGCCTCGCAAGCTTCGAAATCCTGCTCGACAAGCTGAACAAGACCGTGCATGCGGGCCGCAGCCGTCTGAACATCGGGTCTCACCGCGAGTTGGTCGAAGAGGAAGAAGAAGACCCCACGAAGGGCTTCTTCGACCAGGATCGCTGAGGTCGACGAGATGGCACACCTGCTGCTGGTGAATGCAGCCGAACTGCTGCGACGCGCTGGTACCCAGAAGACGATCTCGGTCGACGTGCCATTGGTCGATCTGGATGTCGTCGACGACCCCCGGTTCCCCGATGGGGCCGAGGTGGCCGTGCAACTCGAACTCGAGTCACTCAACGACGGCATCGTGGTGAACGGCACCGTCAGCGTGCCCTGGCACGGCACGTGTCGCCGCTGCCTGGAACCCACCGGTGGCGTGTCGGTGAGCGACATTGATGAGCTCTACCAGCGGGTGCTCACCGACCCCGACGCATTCGAGATCGTGGGCGACCAACTCGACATGCGCTCCATCGCCCGCGAAGTGGTGCTGCTCGACACGCCATCCACGCCGCTGTGCCGGCCACACTGTGCCGGGTTGTGTCCCACCTGCGGCACGAACCTCAACGACGCCACCTGTGCGTGTGCAGGGCCCCCCGTCGACCCTCGTTGGTCGGCGCTTGACGGCCTGAAGGGTCTCGGCGATCTGGGCGGGGACGCCTGATTCCACTCCGCGGCAGGTAGCAACCGGGCCGCATCCACCGCTAACCTCTCGTGGTTCGTATGCCGAGGGAACCTGCCCTCGCCGGTGCCGGGAGTCAACATGGCTGTTCCCAAGAAGAAGAAGTCGAAGATGAAGACGCACAGCCGCAAGTCGGCCAACATGCGTCTCGCCGTTCCTTCGCGCAGCATCTGCCCGCGTTGCGCCGCCGCCAAGTTGCCGCACACCGTGTGCCCGGCCTGCGGTTGGTACAAGGACCGCGTCGCCATCGAAGTCGGCTGAGGCTGCCGCTTCACATGCTGCCGATCGCTGTCGACGCGATGGGCGGCGACAAAGCGCCGGGCGACATTCTCGCTGGAGCGCATGCCGCCGCAGCCCTGGGTATCCCTGTTGTGCTCGTCGGTCCTGAGGGGCTCGACGGCATTGGCGACCTTCCCCTCATCCACGCTTCGGAAGTCATCGCCATGGATGACGACCCAGCGGCTGGGGTGCGCCGTAAGAAGGACTCCACGCTCGTCCGTGCTGCCGAGGCGGTGCGCGATGGCAAGGCCAGCGCCATGGTCTCTGCAGGGAACACCGGCGCCACGATGGCGTCGGCGCTGCTGCGCATGGGCCGCGTGAAGGGCGTCAATCGCCCGGCCATTGCCACACCAATTCCGGTGCCCGGCTTCCTGCCCAACATTCTGCTCGACGCCGGCGCCAACGCCGAGGTGTCGGCGGAGTGGTTGGTGCAGTTCGCTCAGATGGGTTCCATCTACGCTCGCCTCCGGTTCGGTATCGAGGAGCCCAAAGTGGGCCTGTTGTCCATCGGCGAAGAGCCGGGCAAGGGCGACACGCTGCGCAAGGAAGCGTTCGAGTTGTTGTCGGCGGCTCCGGGGATCCACTTCATCGGTAACGTCGAAGGTCGCGACCTGATGAACAAGACGGCCGACGTCATCGTCACCGACGGGTTCACCGGCAACGTGGCGCTCAAGACGCTCGAGGGTGGCCTCAAGACGCTGTTCGCCGCGCTGCTGAACGCGTTCGCCGCCAAGCCGGAATACAAGGAACACGCCGACGCGTTGTTCCCCGCCATTCTGCCGCTCTACGAGCAGATGAGCCCCGACACGTACGGCGGCGCGGTGCTGCTCGGCGTGGATGGCATCTGCATCATCAGCCACGGCTCCTCGGGCGAGAAGGCCATGCTCAACGCCATCAAGGTGGCGGAGGAGCTGGCCAACAGCGGCATGGTGGCAGAGATCGCTGCTGCATTCGCCGCACCTGCAGTCGGCTGAATGCCGTCACCAGTCGGTGACGCGGTAGTCCTTCAGGAACTGGCCCCACACGTGTTCGCCCGTGAGCATCCCACTGATGATCGGGTCCACGATGCGAGCCGCGCCATCAACGATGTCGAGCGGCGGGTGGAAGTGATGATCGGTGGTCTTTCGGTCGGCGATGTGTGCGGGGTCTTCATCGCTCACCCAGCCGGTGTCGACGCTGTTCATGTGGATGCCATCGGCGTGGTAGTCGGCCGCCGACGTGCGGGTCATCATGTTGAGCGCCGCCTTGGCCATGTTGGTGTGCGGGTGTCGGGTGGTCTTGAACCGACGGTAGAACTGCCCCTCCACTGCTGAGACGTTCACGATGTGCTTGTCGTTACCGGAGGTGCGCATCATCAACGGCTTGAGGCGAGCGTTCAGGATGAAGGGCGCAACGGCGTTCACCAACTGGGTTTCGAGCAATTCAACCGACGACACCTCGGCAAGCGTGAGACGCCACGAGTTTCGTTCGCGAAGGTCGATCTGCTGAAGGTCCTGATCGAGGCGGCCTTCTGGAAACAGGTCGGCGCCAGCCACATGGTCGTCGGGCAGCAGTTCGGCCTGCGACAGTGCGGCGGCTCGCGACACGCCGATCGGTAGCGGCGACGCAGGTTGCGTCGCGGCATCGATGCCCGACGTGAGCATGTCGGGGCCGCGCAGGCCTTCGTAGGCCCCGAGCAGTCGAGCGGCGTCGGGCGGAAGGTCGGCCAGGGCACCCAGTTCGGCATCCATCATGTGCCGATAGAACGCCGGTGGGCGTCGCACGGTCTGGCAGGCGTTGTTGACGATGAAGTCGAGTCGATCCTCGGTCTGCAGGAGGTGATGGCAGAAGGCCTCCACGCTCGGCGTGTGGCGCAGATCGAGACCGAAGATCTCCAAGCGGTGGCTCCACTCGGAGTAGTCCGGTTCCTGCGAGTAGCGCAGCGCCGAATCGCGAGGAAACCGGGTGGTGACGATGAGCTTGGCCCCAGCTCGCAGCAACTTGATGCCGGCCTGGTAACCGATCTTCACCCGGCCCCCGGTGAGCAACGCCACACGACCGTGAAGGTCGGCAGTTTCGCCTCGCTTCGCAAAGTTGAAGTCGCCGCACTCGGGGCACATCTGGTCGTAGAACGAGTGGATCTGGGTGTACTTCTGCTTGCAGACGTAACAGTGCATCGGCAGCAGCGATTCGCGTTCGGCGGCAGCGTCGTCGCTGTCGTCGATGTCGTCGGCCTCATGGCTGCCGACCGCGGGCGGCAGCGCCACGTTGGGCGTGGTGAACACCGGCTTGGCGCGCAGGCTGCGAATGCCGGTTTCGTTCAGTGCCTCCTGGTCGCGATTCGCCTTCGCCTGCTTTTGCTGACGCCGCTCGGCCTTGATCTGGCGACGTCGCGCCACCACATCCGGTTCGTACACATCGCCCGCCGCGTTGAGCAACCGGGTGCGTTCCTCCAGCGACAGGTCGGCCAGCAACGACCGGTTGGCCACGATGGCCTCCAGCAGTGCGGTGGCAGCACGCAACTGCTCGGCGAGGTCGGGCGCGTCTGGCACGGACGCTGAGGGTACCCATCTTCCGGTCCTGTCGTCGTTCTTGTCGCGGGCGTACCACCAACGCTGGTGCTCCGACCGCGACCGGTTCGGGCTGCATCAGCCGCGGAGCAGGTCCTTCGCGCCGAGTGATCCGAAACACCCCATCATCCGCGCGGGCTGAGCCGCTGCGACGGGGCTAGTCTCGGTGGCCGCCGACCCGCAATTGTCAGGAGAAGTCCGGTGCCCGCAGAAACCCATGTCGAACAAGGTCCCCTCGATCGGAACGGTGTCTTCGAGATCGTGCGCGCGAACCTCGCCGACATCCTCGAGATCGACCCGGCCTCCATCAGCGAAGGTCAGTCCTTCACCGACGACCTCGACGCCGATTCGTTGGCGTTGATCGAACTCGTCGAAGCGCTCGAGGAGGAACTGGGCGAGCGCTCGGTCGGCTTCCGCATCGAAGACGAGGATCTCGTGGATCTCAAGACTGTCCGCGACGCGGTCGACTACGTGTTCGCCAAAGTCCAGGAAGCCTGAGATCACCCTTCTGCCCGAGCCCGACCTCACCGAGCTCTCCCAGCGGCTCGGCCACGAGTTTCACGACCTTGGCATCTTGAGCCGCGCTCTGTCGCACCGCAGTTGGTGCGCCGAGGTGGGCGGCCAGCCGAGCAACGAACGGCTGGAGTTTCTGGGCGACGCCGTGCTGGGCATGGTGGTGGCCGATCTGGCCTACCGGCATCACGGCGAACTCGCCGAGGGGAAGCTCACGGACCTTCGCAAGAGTGTGGTGAACGCGTCGGCGCTGGCTGAGGTGGCGCTGGAGATCGGCCTCGGCGCGTACCTTCGCCTCGGGAAGGGCGAAGACGCTGCGGGTGGGCGGTCCAAGCCGTCGATCCTCAGTGATGCATTCGAGGCGGTGCTGGGAGCCGTGTATCTGGATGGCGGCACCGACCAGGCGTTCGCGTTGATCGAGCGACTGTTCGCCGAACGCATGGCGGTGGCGGCACAGCGGCTCGACCGTCTCGACTACAAGACGGTGCTCCAAGAACTCACGGCCCGCCAGCACGACACCGCACCGGTGTACGTGATCTCCGAGACCGGTCCCGACCACGACAAACGCTTCTTCGCCACGGTCATCGTGAAGGGTGTGGCCGTGGGGACAGGCGAAGGCCGGTCGAAGAAGACGGCCGAACAGGCTGCGGCAGAGCAGGCCTGGCTCACGCTCGACGCCCAGTCGGTGGGGTAGCGGTGCCCGAACTCCCCGAGGTGGAAACCGTCCGCCGCGGCATCGAGGTGCAGGTGGTGGGGCGACGAGTACGACGCGTGCACGTGGGTCGAGAGCGAACGGTGCGGCGAACGTCGCGTCAGGCGCTGATCGACGGTCTCACCGACGCCACGATCACAGCTGCCAATCGGCGCGGCAAGTATCTGCTCTGCCCCCTCGACACGGGCGATGAACTGATGGTGCACCTGCGAATGAGCGGCCGCCTTCTGGTGGCCGACGCCGGTACGGAACCTCCGCCCCACACCCATGTGCGGCTGGAGTTCTTTGGCGAACCAGCGCAGGAACTGTGGTTCGTCGACCCGCGCACGTTCGGCGAAATGGTGGTCTTCGACCCTGGCAACATCGCCGTGGAGATGCCCGAACTCGCCAAGCTCGGCGTGGACCCCATTACCGATGGGATGTCGCGTGGCCAACTGTCGCGCCTGCTGATGGACCGACGTCGACAGCTGAAGGCGCTGCTGCTGGATCAGCATGTGGTGGCGGGCATCGGCAACATCTACTGCGACGAGAGTCTGCACCGGGCCAAGATCCGTCCCGACCGCATCAGCGACACCCTCACGGCCCGCGAGGTGGGCCGCCTGCACGAGGCGATCATCGACACGCTCACCGCAGCAATCGAAGCTGGCGGCAGCACGCTCGCGGATACCCAGTACGTGGACATCGAAGGTCAGGGCGGTTGGTTCCAGGTGCACCACCGGGTGTACGACCGTGCCGGTCAGCGGTGCATCACCTGCGGCAAGGCCGACATCGTTCGCATCGTGTCGGCTGGCCGCTCCACGTGTTTCTGCCCGCGCTGCCAGCGGTAATGGCCTCGAAGGCCTCGCTGTTGGGGCGGTGTCGGCGCATCCGTTAGGGTCTCGAACGCCGTGTTCCTGAAATCGCTCACCCTCAAAGGCTTCAAGTCGTTCGCCGACTCCACCGTGCTCCAACTCGAGCCAGGAGTCACCGTCGTGGTCGGTCCGAACGGGTCGGGCAAGTCGAACGTGGTGGATGCCATCGCATGGGTGCTCGGTGCGCAGGCGCCCAGCGCCGTGCGGAGCCAGAAGATGGACGACGTCATCTTCGCCGGTACGGCGAAGCGGCCAGCCCTCGGCCGAGCCGAAGTGACGCTCACCATCGACAACTCGGCAGGGCTACTGCCCATCGAGTTCACCGAGGTCACGGTGTCGCGCATTCTGTTTCGCACGGGCGAGAGCGAGTACGCCATCAATGGCGTGTCATGTCGCCTGCTCGATGTGCAGGAACTGCTCAGCGACGCTGGTGTAGGCCGGCAACAGCACGTGATCGTCAGCCAGGGCCAGATCGACGCCGTGCTGAACGCTCGCCCGGAAGATCGTCGCGGCATCATCGAAGAAGCCGCTGGCGTGCTGAAGTACCGCAAGCGCAAGGAGAAGGCCGAGCGTCGTCTCGATGCCACCGAGGCCAGCCTGCTGCGCGTGCAAGACCTGTTGCGAGAGGTTCGTCGCCAACTGCGACCGCTCGAGCGCCAAGCCGATGCTGCTCGTCGCCACGGCGATCTCGTGGCCGAACTCAGCGCGCTGCAGGTGTTCCTGGCCGGTCGTGAGATCGCGTCGCAGCGTGCACGTCTCACGGCGCTCGCCGGCGAGAAGATCACCTTCGGCGAAGCCGAGCAGACCCTGCGAACCGAGCTGGCGTCCCTCGACACCGACGTGATGGCTGCCGAAGCCGAACTCACCGCTCGTGGCGACACCGACCTCGGCGACGAGATGGTGCGGGTGGAGCAACTGCGCGAACGGGCCCGAGGTAGCGCGGCCGTGCTGGTGGAGCGCCGCCGATCCATGGAACGCGATCGTGGCCAACTCATGGATTCCGGTGTCGTCGCGAACCTCGAGGCTGAGGCCGGTCGTCTGCGCGATGAACTCGCCACCGTGGAGACCGATCTTGCTGGTCTGGGTCCCGACACCGAGACGCTCGAGGCCGAAGAGCAGCAGTTCGCCCGCGAACGCCGAGAGACGCTTGCTGCCATCGATCAACTCGGTGGCAGCACGTCGGCCGCTTCAGCCGCAGCCGAGGTCCGTGGCGAACTGCGTTCCATGCGGTCGGGCGTCGAGCGTGCGGATGCCGATCTGCGCCGCCAGCGCACTCGGCTGGAGTCGCTCCAGCAGCGCTCCACTCGGCTCGATGCCGAGTGCGAGCGTTTGAAGAACGAGATCGAGTCGGCGCAGACCATCGAGGCCGAACTCGTTGCCGGTGTGGAGGCTGCCGAGGCCCGGCGCATCGCGGCCGACGCGGCGCACGACACCGTGGTCGGCTCGCGGCAGGGTGCAGCAGAAGAGTTCAGTCGTTGGCGGGCACGAGCCGAGGCCCTGCATCTCGCTTTGGAGAGCGCTCGCGCTCGTGCCGGAGCCGAACATCTCGCCGGTGTGGATGGTGTGCTCGGAACCCTGCTCGATCTCATCGAGATCGACGCCGGTTGGGAAAGCGCCGTGGAAGCTGCGCTGGGCGAGGCGCTCCAAGCAGTCGTGGTGGCGTCGCCCGCCACGGGTCGCTCTGCGTTGCAGTCGCTGCAGTCGAACAACGTGGCGGGTGCCGTGTTGGCGCTCGGAGCGCGTGGCACCACCGCTGCGTCTTCGGTCGGTGGTGGGGAAGCGGTGCGGCCGCATGTCCGCAGCCGTCACGAAGGCGTGCCCGAACTGCTCGACGCTGTGCTCGGTGGCGCCGTTCGCGTTGCGAATTGGAATGCTGCCGTCGACCTTGCCATCGGTAACCCCACTGCGGTGGTGGTCACCGCCGACGGCGATCGGTTTGGCCCGACTGGTTGGCGTATCGGTGCCGCCGGAGGTGGAGCCACGGCGGCAGCGCTGGAGGAAGCTCAGGAACGGCAGGGCACCGCCCAGGCCGAACTGTCCCGCCTCGAGGCAGCGCTCGCCGGTGCCAAGGCCGAACTGCAGGCCGCTCGCCAGCAGGAGAACGAACTCAGCCGAAAGCTCGACGCCCACGATGCAGGCTTCTCGGCGAACAGCGAGGCGCTCGCCCGCAGCCAGTCCGAACGCCGCGATGCTCAGTCGGAGATGGAGACGCTCGAGCGTGGGCTCACCGATGCCGATGAGCGCACTGAACGCGAACGTGTTCGTATCTCCGAACTCGAAGCGCTGGTTCCTGCACTCGAAGCCGATGAGGCAGCCGAGGCTGAAGCAGCCAAGGCCCGTGGTGAAGCTCGCGCTCGACTCGATGCGCAGACTGCTCGCCTGTCTAGCCGCCGCCAGGATCTGGAGGTCCGCAACGCCGGCTTGCACGAGCGCCAGGCCTTTCTCGAGCGTCGCCTCGCGGAGACCGAGCGCCGCCTCGAAGCAGACACCGTTGCTCGCACCGAGGCCGCGCATCGTCGCGAAGCGGTCGAGCGCAGCCTTTCGGCAGTCGAGCGCTTGGCTGGCCTGGTGGAGGCCCATCGCCACGTCATCGAAGTTCGCCACAACGAACTGCTCGAAATCCGCCGCCGCCAGAGCGACGAGGTGCGGGGGATCGCGCAGCGGCTCGACGGATTGCGTCGCCGCCGGTCGGCAGCCGAGAAGGAACTCGAAGAATCGCGCGAGCGCATGCGCCGCGTGGAGATCGATGAGGCCGAGGTGCGCATGCGACTCGAAGGGGCCGTGGAGGCGCTGCGTCGCGACCACGACCTCGAGCCCGCAGCCGCCGAGGCCGCGGAGATGCCGCCGCTACCCGAGGGCATCAGTGCTGCAGCACGAGTGCGCGACCTAGAGCGAGAACTGCGTCTGATGGGCCCCATCAACCCATTGGCGCTGGAGGAGTTCAACGAACTGCAGGAGCGCCACCGGTTCTTGGAAGAGCAACTCGACGACGTGCGCAACACGCGCCGCGACCTGATGCGCGTGATCAAGGCCGTCGACCTCGAGATCCAGACTGTCTTCTCGGCTGCGTTCGCCGACGTGAGCACGCACTTCAATCAGCTGTTCTCGAACCTGTTCCCCGGTGGCGCCGGCAAGCTGGTGCTCACCACTCCCGACGACCTGCTGAACACCGGCATCGAGGTGGAGGCCAAGCCCAGTGGCAAGAACGTGAAGAAGCTCTCGTTGCTGTCGGGTGGCGAGCGAAGCCTCACGGCCCTGGCGTTCCTCTTCGCGGTGTTCCGCAGCCGCCCTTCGCCGTTCTATGTGATGGACGAAGTGGAAGCCGCGCTCGACGATGTGAACCTGCATCGCTTCCTCGGCTTGATCGCCGAGTTCCGCCAAGAGGCGCAGCTGCTGATCGTCAGCCACCAGAAGCGCACCATGGAGGCCGGCGACAGCCTGCTCGGCGTCAGCATGCAGCCGGGCGGTTCGTCGAAGGTCATCGTGGAGAAGGTCTCGACCTCCGCTTGAGCCACGTTTGCTAGCATCGTCCAACGCTTGCGAGCCCGTATCGCAACCTCGAAATCCACGGGGAGAAGCAGCGCATCGTGAGTGATCCCGCTGCACTGACAGCACGACACGACGATGCTCGCACCGCTCCTGCCATTCAGTTGGTGGGGCTGCGGAAGCAGTTCGGCGCGGGCGATCTCGCCGTGCACGCGGTGGATGGCGTCGACCTCGAGATTCGCGAGGGCGAGTTCTTCTCCCTGCTCGGCCCGAGTGGCAGCGGCAAGACCACGGTGTTGCGCATGATCGCCGGTTTCGAGACACCCACGGCGGGCGCCATTCTGCTGCAGGGAACCGATGTCACCCATCGGCCGCCCTACGACCGCGACGTGAACACGGTGTTCCAGGACTACGCACTGTTCCCGCACATGACCGTGCAGGAGAACGTGGAGTATGGCCTTCGAGTGAAGAAGGTCGGTAAGGCCGACCGGCGCGCCCGAGCGGGCGAGATGCTCGACGCGGTGCGTCTCGGCAACTACGGCGCGCGCAAGCCCGACCAACTCAGCGGAGGCCTTCGCCTGGCGAGCGATGGTGGCATCACCGGGCGGTGTGCTCGACACCACGTTCGGTTTCAGCCCGGGCTATGGCGTCACCGCGCTGATCGTGGTGCTGGCGTACCTGTGGCTGCCGTTCATGGTGGTGCCCGTGTACGCCGGCCTCGAACGGCTACCGAACTCGCTGCTCGAAGCGAGTAGCGATCTCGGTGCCACCTTTGCCCACACGTTTCGGCGCGTGGTGCTGCCGGTCATCGTGCCCTCGCTGGTGGCCGGCTCGGTGTTCACCTTTTCGCTCACGCTCGGCGACTACATCGCGGTGTCGCTAGTGGGCGGTAGCACCCAGATGATCGGTTCGATCGTGTACCAGAACCATGCGTCGAACCTGCCGCTCGCTGCGGCGTATGCGTTGGTGCCGGTGGTGGTGATGGTGCTGTATCTGTTGGGCATCCGTCGAACCGGTGCCCTGGAGCAACTGTGAACGCCACCCGCGCCGTCCGTTGGTTCTTCCGCAGTACCAGTGCAGTGGTGTTGGCGTTCATGTATGCGCCGCTGTTCGTCGTGATCGCCTTGTCGTTCAACGGTAGTTCGGCACTCACCTGGCCGCCGCGCGACCTCACCTTGAAGTGGTGGGGCAAGGCCATCCACAACGAGGGTGCTCGCGACGCCCTGATGAACAGCCTCAAGGTGGCTGCCGGCGCCACGGTGGTGGCCCTGGTGCTGGGCAGCATGGCCTCGATGGCGGTGCATCGCTTCAAATTCTTCGGGCGCGACACGGTGAGCCTGCTCATCGTGTTGCCCATTGCGTTGCCGGGCATCGTCACCGGTATCGCGCTCAACGCCGCGTTCACATCGGCGGGTATCGAGTTCGGTCTCCTCACGCTGATCATCGCTCACGCCACGTTCTGCATCGTGGTGATGTACAACAACACGCTCGCTCGTTTGCGGCGTCTGTCGCCGAACTTGGAAGAAGCCAGCGCCGATCTGGGCGGCGACGCGTTCCAGACATTCCGCTATGTCACGTTCCCGCTCATGCGGTCTGCGCTGCTGGCGGGCGGACTGCTGGCCTTCGGTCTCAGCTTCGACGAGATCGTGGTCACCACGTTCACTGCGTCTCCCGGCCTCGAAACACTGCCGCTCTGGATTTTCAACAACCTCAGCCGCGGCGACCAGCAGCCCATCGTGACGGTGGTGGCATCCACCGTGATGTTGCTGTCCATCGTGCCCGTCTGGTTGGCGCAGCGCCTCACTGGCGAGCCCGGGGCAGTCACCGGCGGCACTCGCTAGGCCCTCGCCGATAGCCTTCGGACACCATGTCGTCCACGATCTATCTCGTTCTCATTGCCGTTGCCGTGGTGTTCGGCATCGGCGCCGTGCTCGTCAACCGCAGCCGGAGCGCCAAGGTGAAGCCAGCCGCGCCGGCCCCTTCGCGTCCGGCGCCCACAAAGCCTGCGAAGCCGGCACCTGCGCCGGCCGCCGTGGTCACGCCGCCGCCAGCCACCGATGCGGAAGCCGAGCCCGAGCTGGAGCCCGAACCCGAGCCGGAGCCGGAGATCGAACGCGCCAGCTTCCGCACGCGCATGTCGAAGGCACGCGGAGCGCTCACGGGAGCGTTCCTCGGTATCCGCTCCCGCGGAGGCATCACCAACGAGACGTGGGACGACCTCGAGGAAGCACTGCTGCGTGCCGACGTGGGGGTGCGCGTCACCGACGAGTTGCTCGAGGGGCTGAAGGGGCGCGTGAAGAGCAAGGAGATCGCCGACCCGGATGCACTGCTGGCCGCGCTCCAGGCCGAGATGCGCTCGCGTCTCGAAGGCACCGACCGTGGCCTCACCTTCGAGCCCGGCGCGCCGGGTAGTCCCAACGTGTGGCTCTTCGTAGGGGTGAACGGCGTGGGCAAGACCACCACCATCGGCAAGCTCGCCAATCAGCAGATCGCCGATGGTCGCACGGTACTGATGGCTGCGGGCGACACGTTCCGTGCGGCGGCGGCCGAGCAGCTCACCACCTGGGCCGAGCGCAGCGGTGCCGAGATCGTGCGCGGCAATGAGGGAGGCGACCCCAGCGCGGTCATCTTCGACGCCATCGAGCGTGCCAGTGCTCGCAACATCGACCTGGTGCTGGCCGATACGGCCGGTCGTCTGCACACCAAGACCAACCTGATGGACGAATTGCGCAAGGTGCGCCGCGTGGCGGCGAAAGGTGATGGCCGTGTCACCGAGGTGCTGCTCGTCATCGACGCCACCACCGGCCAGAACGGTCTCACCCAGGCTCGCGAGTTCGGCGATGCCACGGAGGTGACCGGGGTGGTGCTCACCAAGCTCGACGGCTCGGCAAAGGGCGGCATCGTGTTCGCCATCGAGACCGAACTCGGGTTGCCGGTGAAGCTGGTGGGCCTGGGGGAGACCATCCACGACATGGTGCCCTTCGACCCCGCCGATTTCATCGACGCCCTTTTCCAAGAATCCTGAACCAATCGGGAACCACCCCGATGGTGTCGGTCGTCACATGAGTGCACGATCACTTCCCCTTGGGGACCAAGGAAGGAACACCGCCATGTTGCGCTCTCGTCGAATTGCTTTCGCTGCTGCCGCCATCGTCCTCGGGCTGAGTGCCTGCGGCGACGCCGGTTCCACCATCTCGTCGGGCAAGGCGCCCGCCGTCATCCACCTCGGCGCAGCCGGTGGGGCGAACAAACTCGCTGCCCCCACTGCAGGCGGCGAGGTTGCCGACTCCATGATGCGGCCGTACGGCGGGATCAACTACGTGTACGACGGCAGCTACCCCGACCTCGGTGCCAGCGGCCCGGCGTTCCAGATTCCCGCCGGCACCACGATTGATACAGCGATGGTGGCGAGGTTGGCCGCTGCGCTCGGAGTGCAGGGCGAGCCTCGCCAGTTGCCGGCCGACCAGGGCGGCGGTTGGATGGTGGGCGCGGCCGATTACAGCTCGGCGAACGTCACCGTTGCGGCCGATGGTCTGGCGAGCTGGTGGTTCAACCCCACTCCGGCCGCCACGTCGAGTTCGGGCTGCGTGGGTATCGCCAAGCCGGTTCAGATGCCCGCTGAGGGCGCCACCGACCCGGGTAGCGGCTCCTCGGGCGGCAGCGCAGGTACCACCGAAGCGGTGCCACCTCCCGACGCCATCGCTGTCGATCCGGGTGTGAACTGTGAAGCGCCGCCGGCTCCGGTGAACGTGCCCACCAAGGCCCAGGCCGAGGAGAAGGCTCGCCAACTCATGGCCACCATTGGCCTCGACGCAGCGCAGTACGAGTTCACCTCGTACGCCGACGAGTACAGCGCCAACGCCACGGCATGGCTGATGCTGGGCGGTCACCGCAGCCCCATTCAGTTCAATGTCGGTTTCGGCGGTGAGGGTGCGCTGATGTGGGCGTCGGGCTCGCTGGCAGTGCCCGCTCCTGCAGCCGATTATCCCGTGGTCACTCCGCAGGATGCCCTCGCTCGGCTCTCCGATCCGTCGGGTCGATGGATGAACTTCGGTGCCCCGTTCGGCGTGGGCATGCGCGGCGGCGTGGCGATGGCCGATGCTGTGGCATCCGTGGGCGGCGACGTCGCTAGCGGTGGCGCCGCTGGCGCCCCGGTCGAACCCAGCCCGACACCCGCCGTGGGTGCACCCGAGCCTGCGCCGGTGTGCGACCCGGCCGCCGACTGCGGGGTGTTGCCCATGCCCACCCCGGATCCCATCACCATTCATCTGAACGGTGTGCGGCTCGATGTCACCATGGTGTGGGACGCCGACGGCAGCATCTGGCTGCTGCCGGCCTATACCTTCACCAGCGCCGATGGCGGAGAGTTCACGGTGGTCGCGGTCGACGACAGCCTGCTCGACCTGCCCGAGCCCGCACCGGTCGACACCACCCCTGCACCGGTTCCGGTGCCGACCGACACGGCTGTCGTGCCCGTCGACACTGTCGTCGTTGGCCCCACCGACACCGTGGCACCCGACTTCAGCATCCCGCCGGCAGGCGACCCCACCATGGAGTCCGCAGCGGTACTGGTAGGTCTCACATCCTTGGCTGCCACTGAGGTGGCCGACGCCAACGGTTGGGTGCTTCGGATTTCCACCCTCGACGGCATGGGCCTCATCCTCACCGCCGACTTCGTCACCAATCGCGTCGACGTGGCCATCGAGGCCGGTGTGGTCACCGGCATCGACAACATCGGCTGACGGCATCGGCTGACAACATCGGCTGACGGCGTCGCTCAACGGCACCAGGTTTGCGAGCCGGGTCGACCCCGTGGGTCGGCCCGGTGACGCATTCGCTGGCCGCAACAGCCGGGTAGCGTGAGGCCTCGCATGTTCGATTCCCTGTCATCCCGCCTCGAAGGCATCGTCAAACGGCTGCGCGGCAAGGGCCGCCTCACCGAGGCCGATGTCGATGAGATGCTGAAAGAGATCCGTAC
>CAIXIJ010000005.1 GCA_903919455.1 uncultured Acidimicrobiaceae bacterium
CCTTGCCCCAACTTCCCTAGTTGCTCCAGATGTGGATTTTGCCGTCCTGCACAACACGCGGCGGCATCTCGGTGGCGAAGCGGCGGGTGACGCCGACCTTCTCCTCGATGGGCCGAGTGCGCAGCGTGGTGCCCACCCAGTGGGCGCGCTTGGCCAGGAGCAGTCCCACGTTCACCGGGGTGCGGCCACCGCCCATCAGTCCGACCTGCACGATGGTGCCGCGCAGTGCCACGGCCTGGAGATTGCGGTCGATCTCCTCGCCACCGATGACGTCGAGCACCACGTCGAAACCGCCGGGCACCGCAGCCGTGGCATCGGCCAGCCAATCGTGCGGTGAGCGTTCGAGCACCAGATCGGCACCGAGGTCGCGGCACACTTGGGCCTTGCCGGATGAGCACGTGACTGCGATACGCGCCCCAATGGCCTTCGCGATCTGAATCGCTGCGGTACCAACGCCGCTGGCCCCAGCGTGCACCAGTGCCCACCGACCACTCGAGAGCCCGCCCTGCAACACCAGGGCATCCCACGCGGTGAGGAAGACCTCCGGCACCGCAGCGGCCTCGTGCAACGACAGTCCGGCGGGCACCGCCAGCAACTGACGCTCGTGGGTGGCAATGCGCTCGGCGTAGGCGCCACCGGCCTCGATGCCCATCACGCGATCACCCACCCGCCACATCGATGCCCGCTCGCCCACCGCCGCCACCGTGCCGGCGAACTCGAGCCCGGGGATCTCGGGGGTGCGACCCCGCGGGTCGGGGTACAGCCCCATGCGCTGCAGGAGGTCGGCCCGGTTCAGCGCTGTGGCTGCGATGTCGACGAGCACTTCGTCGGGTCCGGGCACCGGGTCGGCCACCTCGGCAATGGTCAGTACCTCTGGGCCACCATGTGAATTCAGGACTACAGCACGCATGGCTGCAGTCTCACACGCAGCGTTCGCACACGCATCACGTAGGCGACGCGCTGCACGATCTCAGGCTGGCCAGGCTGGCCAGGCAGCGCGCAGTTTCTCTGCGGAGAACGACAACGGCTCGGGCAGCGTGCGCGCTTCTGCCACCGACGTCATGAAGTTGCCGTCACCGTTCCAGCGCGGCACCACATGCACGTGAAGGTGCTCGCTGATACTGCCGCCGGCGGCACGACCCATGTTGATGCCCACGTTCACGCCACCAGGCCGATACGCGGCCTTCACCGCCCGGACCGCAACGGTGACGGCCGACCACAGTTCGGTCGCTTCCTCCGACGTAAGGGCCTCGAGGTCGCCGACCTCGCGGTATGGCAACACCATCAGATGCCCTGAGGTGTAGGGGAAGGCGTTCAAGATCGCAAACGTGCACCGACCGCGCCACAGGATGTGCGCCGTTTCATCGGACATTCCCGAGGCCAGTATCTGCGTGAAGACACTGCCCTCTTCGCCAGTCGTTCGGTCGCCCGATTCATTCACGTAGCGCGCACGCCACCCGTTCCAGATGTGGTCCAACCCAGTCACGAGGCGAACCTACCCGTTTAGGTTCCGGCGGGCAGCGACAACACCAGCCGCACCCTGGCCGGGTCGGTGGTGTCGTCGCGAACCTCTACCACCATGTCGAGGGCTCGAGCCATACTCCGTGCCACCGCGAGACCGAGCCCCGCGCCGGGAATGGTGTGGGTCTTCACGAACGGCAGCCAGACCGACTGCACCATCGGCGACGCCGCATCGACAACGAACTCCACCCCGGCTCGGGTGCCACGAGCGAACGGCCGAACCTCCAATGGGTCGAGCGCGGCATCCAGGGAGGCACCCGCCAGCAGGGTGGCGGTGAGCCGGAATCGTGATGGGTCGGTGCGCAATGTGGTGGGAACCGACTCGCTGTCGGCCAGGTACATCACCACACCTTCACGCCACCACGCCTGCGTCGCGGCAACCGCCACCACCGCTTCGGCAAGCTCGCGGGTGGTGACCTCTTGGTGCTCGAGGCGAAGCAACCCTTGGTCCAACTGGCTCAGCAGCATCAAGTCGTCGACGATCTGGACCATTCGGCTCACACCGCTTTCGAGGTGACCCAGATACATCACTGCCGGCTCAGACAGATGCAGACCGCTGAGCAATTGGCTGTAACCGTGGATGACGTTCAGCGGCGATCGCATCTCGTGACTCACCCTGGAGAGGAAGGAGCGCTGCGCGTCGGCTGTTGCCGACACGGTCGCAAGTTCGGTGCGGGCCGCCAACTCGTCGGTGCGCTCGACGAACTCGAGCACAAATCGGTCGCCCGCCACCACGAGCGTGAACTCGATACTGCGCTCCCGACCATCCGGAGCGAACACCGGCACCCATCCCGAGCGAATCTGTTCTCCTGTGTCGACCATCGCCTGCGCCATGTCGACAAGGTCGACGGACGACAAGGCGGCAGTGACATCGAGCGACGATCGACCAGCCGCGCTATGACTGTGACCCGCTGATGACCACAGCAGCACCATCCGCACCAGATGCCGCCCCATGAACTGCGGTTCGTACACGGCGATCGAGCCGAAGGCCCCGTCGGCCACGGCCCGCAGCACCCGATCACTGCGCTCGAGTTCCAGCAGTGCCACTTCGCGCGATGTGAGTTCGCGTACCGACACCATCATCTGCCCGGCGCCAACGTCGGTGAAGGTGGCCTCCAGAGAGACTCGCCGAGCCAGCACGTCGCGCTGCAGCAATCGACGAACCGGTGCGCCAGCTCGCAGGGCTTCTGCCACCTCGATCAACGATTGATCCATTACCTCGGCCACGCGCTTGCCGAGACGGAACGACGGCTCGGCCAAAAGAGCACGGGGATTCGCGTAGGACAGTACGAAGTGAAGGTCGTCGGGCTCGGACTCCACCAAAATCAGGCCATCGCCACTGCTCTCCGCCATCAATCGGAACCGTGCGTCGGCCGAGGCGAGCTGCTCCCCCGTCGTTCGGTCGGCCGACACCTGCACCACATAGCTGCCAGCCCGCATGGTGGCCACTTCGTAGCGCACGTGAGTAGGCACACCGTCGGTGAACCCTCGACGCTCGATGCGATACGGCTCGGGACGACCGCCCGACCAAGCGAGATTGGCCGCGTCGAGGGCATCGTGGAGATCAACGAACACGGTGGAGACGAGCACACCTTCGAGGATGTGCTCCGCCAATGGCACCCGTCGGGCCGCCTCATTCACGTACACGATCTCGAGATCGTTGATGGATCCAGCGGAGTCGAAGACCGGCGTATAGAGATACACCGCCTGCTGCAGCGCATCGCTGTCGATGAGCAACCGAACGCCTGCGTCGCCAAGCACTGCGATCGCCGAAGCCGGGCTGGCCTCTGCCCCCTCGGAAGGGGAGCCTGTGGAAGAGGTGGGAGTCATTCGCCGACGCAAGCATAGACCGTGGCGTTAGTACCACCGACCGCGGCATTAGACTGGAGGGAATGACACCCGGCGGCTTCATTCCCGAGTTCGTCGATGCGATGCACGTTGGCATGTGGTCGATCGACCAAGACGGTGTCACCACCTACGTCAACCGACGCATTGTCGAGATGCTGACGGTACCTGCCGATGAAATCGTCGGGCGTCCGGTACTCGATTTCTTTCCAGAGCACGAGCGTGCCGACATTTTGATGCGCCTTCGCCAGCGCCGCGATCAGGTGAGCGACCATTACGACGTACATCTCCAGCGGCCCGACGGATCGCTGGTCCCCGTGCGCGTCAGCGGGAGCCCGTTGATGGTGAATGGCGAATTCAAGGGCTCTATTGCTGCCGTCACCGATCTCTCCGATCTCGAATCTGCCGCCAACGCGATGGAACGCGCATTGCGCTCGGCAGAGGCCACCAGCCTCTCCGCGACGCGTCTGCTCTCTTGGGTCAGCCACGAGCTCCGCACCCCGCTGAACGCCATCTCCGGATTTGCGCAGTTGCTTGAACAGTCCGTCTCTGAACCATCGCAGCGAGCGATGGCCTCGAGCATCCTGGCAGCCGGCGCACACGTAAACGGCTTGGCACAGGACTTGCTGGATTACTCAAAAGCGGAAGCCGGCATGCTCGAGCCCGACCTCACCACCGTCGCCATGCGCGACGTCCTCGACCGGGCGCTGTCATTGTCGGTCACCCTTGCGCGGGAAAACGACGTCACCATCGAGATGCACGTGGCCGACGAATGCGTCGTCGCCGATCAGCGGCGTCTCGTGCAGTCCATCCTGAATCTGCTCTCCAACGCGATCAAGTACGGCGGACGAGGCTCACGGGTCGTCGTGCAGACAACCACCGAGAACGACCGCGTGCGCTGTTCCATCACCGATGAAGGTCCGGGGATCCCGCCTGCAGTGCAGCAGCGCGCGTTCGCTGCGTTCGAGCGGCTCGACAATGCATCGAACATCGACGGTGTCGGCCTCGGATTGTCGATCGCCGACTCCTACGTGCGATCGATGCACGGCTCGCTCACCGTGAGCAGCCCCGCCGGTGCGGGGGCCACGTTCACCATCGAACTGCCAGTCGCTGGCGGACCGACCGACCAGCCGACCGCACCGGGCGAAGCGAGGCCCGCCAACAGTGGTCTGGTGTTGTACGTCGAGGACGAACCGCTGAATGCGTCGCTCGTCGAAAGCATCATCGGGCTGCTCCCGGGCCGCAGCCTGCACGTGGAGCCAACAGTGGCAGGTGGCATCGAGGCAGCCGACCGGCTACGGCCTGCACTCGTGCTGCTCGACCTCAACCTGCCGGACGGCTCCGGCTTCGACGTGCTTGCCGCAATCCGAGCGAATCCAGCACTCACCGGTCTTCCGGTGTTCATTCTCAGCGCCGACGCCACCGAGCAAACCACCGGCAGGGCGCTGCAGTTGGGCGCCGACCGGTTCATCAGCAAGCCGTTCAATCTCAAGGAATTCGTCGATTTGGTCGAATCGGCCACGTAAACGTCCTCGCCCGACAGGCGCGCTGCCTCAACTGGGTGTAGCGTTTTGTCCGACGGGTGGAGCGGGTCCGACCGTCAGGCGGGAATGATGGCGATGTTGTCACCAGCGTTGAACGACGCACGGACGAGAGTGGGTCCTGGTGTGCTGCGTGCCTCGGCGACCGCGTTGAGTGACGAGGTTGCGCTTGCCGCGACATGGGCTGCGATTCGAGGTCAAGATCGTCCGGTATTGATGAATATCCCTAGTGTCCTCGAATCTGTGTTGGTACAACGATGACCATGCAGATGCGGATGCGGGTAGCCATCGGAGTGGTCAGTGCCGGTGCACTGATGTCGGCTGCCGTGCCCACCGCGTCAGCCGTGCAGTCGGTCACGGCGGGCACGAACAAATGCACGGTCACAGCGGTCGCTCCGACACTCGTGAAGACCACGCTCACGAGCAACTTCAAGGTCGTCTGCACCGTCAGTGGCGTCGTCACCCTGGAAATCGGCGTCGTCGAGATGGATGGCACGCTGGAGGACAAAGTCATTCCGATTGCCAGCAAGTCGGTATCGGTGGCGACCACGGCGAACAAGACGGTGACCGCCGTTGGGCCAAGTGGTACCTGTGTGAGCACAGAGACTGGAAATGAGGAGTACGCGACCAAGGTTCGCGTGAACATCTCTGGCAGGGTGTCCGCCTTCGACCGATCCGTGCCGATCAACGACCAGTACGCGTGCTGAACCAGATGCGCACGCCGCACCGATTGCTCGCGCGGTTCGTCATGACTGTCGCCTGCGCCGCCGCAGTGGTCGCACCCGCCCAGGCCTTCGCCGCCGCCAGCACGGCATCTGGTACCGCAAAATGCACTGTCACAGCGCGCCACCCACGACTCGACACGCTCACCAACACCCTTCGGGGCTATGCCAGTGTTACCTGCAACGTGTCCACCGTGATTGGCCTGGAAACCAGTGTCGTCGAAATGGACGGCACGGCGGAAAGTGCCCTCGCCGTGGCCCGAGAGGTTCGTTGGGTCGCGGTGAATGGCGGTGTGGCCACGATGGTGATGACCGCTCGCGGTGTGTGCCTGAACACCGAACCGGGTAACGAAGAGTTCACCACCAAGGCGAGAGTGCTGCTCATGGGTAGTGTTTCGACGTGGGATCGAACGGTACCCGACCCGGATTCTTACCCCTGCTGATGGACGAAGTCGCCGCGCCTCGCAGTTCAGGCTCCGGGCGGAAATGGCCGGCGAGGTTGATGCTCGTCGCCCTTGCACCCTTGGCGGCCGCTGTTGCATGGTTCCCCACCGGCTTTCGGCTCGACGTGGCTGTCCTGGCCGTTGCTGCATCGTTCGGGGTCCTTCCGGGCGTCATTGCCGTCGTCGCCGGGGGCATCGCCGTTGCTATTCGCTCCCACGAAGTTTGGAGAGAAGCCGCACCGTTTCTTGCGGCCGTCATCGCTGCTCCGGGGCTCGCCATTCTCGGTCGGCGGCCCGCACGCAGCAACGCGCTACCCAGCCGAACTGCCGCGCGTTTGCTGATCGTCCTCGCCGGAGCCATCGTCCTGGGCTGGTTGGAGCATGTCGTCGAGTTTGGCGGGCTCCATTCACACGAGGGTCATGTGGCCTGGACTGCACTGCGTCTGCTGTGCGGCGCTCTCCTCGGGCTCGCCGTCATGTGGCGACCTCGCCGAAATCGCGACGCAAGCACCATGTTCCTGACCACCATCGCCTCCCTCATCACGGTTGCGCTCGTGCTCATCACGCTGGGCTTCTGGTCTCGGCAGGACGAGCAGCTGCTGCACGTCACCGTCGACGCGACACAACAGGGTTTCTTGTTCTCCCTCGCCGACCAGATGAACGTGATCACCAACAAGGCAGAGACATCGCCGCAGGAACCCTTCACGGCTGAACGCTTCCCGCTGCTGATGCAGCCGGTCGTGTTCGGCCACGTGGCGATTCCGGCGGCACAGTTGGTGTCGCTCGAAGCTGACGGCGCGAAGGTCCTGTCGACGGTGTCGTCGCTCGGCGGCGACTTCGAGTCGCGCTTCGATGCATGGACCACCCAGGCAGGCCCCGAACTCACTACCGCCGCCGACAGTGGGGTCGTCACCTATCTCGGCCTGGCATCGCTGCCGCAACCAACGGGGGGCAACGACCCCTATCTCATCTACGGCACTGCGCTCCAACCGTATCCCGGACAACCGGAAGCGCCGCTGCACATGCTGGTCACTGCGGTCTCCATCCCTGTCATGGTTCAATCTGCCTCTGCATCGACTCTGGTGAACTCGGGCGACGCCGTACTCAGCGTGTATTCCGTGATCGACGGCAACCCCGTGATCCTGTGGAGCACCGAAAGTGACGCCGGCACTGCCGACAGCGCACTTGGAGGGTCGTTCACCCCAGCCGAAGCGCCGGTCGACCGCACCGATGTCATGGCGTTGGCCACGTTCGGCGTGAACGACACCGTCTTCACGTTCGCTGCGGAGCCGGGAACCAACTTCGGCACGCCCCTGGGTTTCCGCCGACTCGTGATTGCCCTGGAGGTGGTGGGCGGTCTGGTCGTGGTCGGCTTGATGCTGATGAATGGCGACAACCGCATGCGCCGCGAACGCGAGCGCATGCGTCGCGAAGGCCTGCTCGCAGCCGCGCTCGAAGGCTCCCCCGGTTGGACCTCGATCATCGATCTCTCCGATCGCGTCGTCATGGCGAACACCAGCGAATTGGGAATCGGAACCGGTGGCCATCTGAGCGATGTGCCGCTGTGGAGTTCCGACCATGAGACGGTGGTGTCCATCCTGAAGCTCGTGCACAGCGCACGCGACGGTGTGCCGAGCGACATGCAGTACATCTGGAGCCATCCGGATGATCCGAGCCACGCCATGCGCATCTTCGACATCGAGGCGCGCCCACTCCCCGACCCGACGCTGGTCTACCTCCAATGCGTCGACGTCACCGAGCATCGCGATCGGGCAATGCGTACCGCCCAATCCGAGCGAATGGAAGCCATCGGCGTACTCGCCGGCGGGCTGGCCCACGACTTCAACAACCTGCTGTTCATCACGCTCGGTTACCTGCAGATGCTGGAACGGCAGCAACTCATCACCGACGACCGCCAGTCGCATCTCTACGTCACCAGAGCCATCGAGGCCGTCGAGCGGGGGGCCGTGGTGGCCAAGAGCTTGCTGTCGTTCGCTCGTAGCCAACCGCTCACTGCCGTCACGGTGAATCTCGGCGAGTTCATGGTCGATCTGCAACCGCTCATCGAGCAAGCGCTGGGATCCGCTCACCAGTTGGTGCTCGACACGGTGGGCGAAAAACTTGAGGTCGTGGTGGACCCTGGCCGCCTCTCGAGCAGCCTCCTCAATGCGGTCTTCAACTCCCGCGATGCGATGGAGGGACGCGGCGTGGTGGAGATTCGAGCCGAACGCTGTGTGGCAGCGCCCATCGGCGGCGAAGCGCAAGCAGTGATCGGCCTCTCGATCCGCGACACGGGCAAAGGAATGTCGCCCGAAGTGCTCGCCCGCGTGTTCGAACCGTTCTTCACCACGAAACAGGTAGGCAGCGGCACCGGACTCGGATTGTCCACCCTGTACTCGTTCGCCCAACAGAGTGGCGGGTGGGCTGCCATCGACAGTATCGAGGGCGTCGGCACCACCGTGACGCTCTTCCTCCCGCCGGCAACGACCACAACGGCTGATCAGCCCGTGCGCATCACTCGCCGCGCCACCCGCGCGCTGGTGGTGGATGATGAGGTGGCACTGGCCGACCTGGTGGCGGGTTGGCTCGACGACCTCGGGATGGAAACGCGTGTGGCCACCACCCCGGAAGCTGCCATCGCAACTGCAGAAGAGTTCGAGCCCGAGCTGCTCATATCCGACGCCAACCTGGGCGCAAGTATCGACGGACTCGAGTTAGCACGTATCCTCGTAGAGCGCGATCCCGCGCTCTTGGTGGTGTTCATGACCGGCTTCTCCGAAAGAATTCGCGCTCTGCAGGCCGCTGGCGTGGCCACACTGGCCAAGCCGTTCTCGCGTAACGACCTTGTGGCAAGCTTGGGATCGATGGAGCTGGGTACGTGACCAACGATCTCCCCCGCCCCAGGCTGCTGGTCATCGACGACGACCCGGCGATCTGCCAGCTCATTGCCGACATCGCCGTGGCCTTCGATTACGAGACCGACATCGCCTCCACCCCTTCGGAGATCGAGTCACTCCTCGGCGGCGGCCACGATCTCGTGATGCTCGACCTCTCCCTCGGAGAGACCGACGGCATGCGGGTGATGCGCGAACTCGGCGAGCGCCAACCGGGCGCCAACCTCGTGCTGCTCACCGGCGCCGACACATCAGTCCTGCAAGGTGCTGCTCGCGTGGCTGAACTCAGTGGCTTCAACCTCGTCGGTGCGTGCGGAAAGCCCGCCAATATCTCTGAGATCGAGCAGGTACTCGCGCCCCAACGGCGCGTGGTCGCAGCGGCTGACGACGCCGACGATCTCTATTCCGTCGTGATGCGCGCGCTCGACGAGGGCGCGTTCTACATGGTGTACCAACCCATCATCGACCTGCGCAGCGGTCAGGTGCGCGGCGTGGAGGCATTGGTTCGGCTCGCTGCCCCGGGCCACGAGAAGGTCTCCCCCGACAGGTGGGTACCCATCATCGAGCAGGCCGGCCGCAGCATCGATCTGCTCGAAGTGGTGCTGCGCCACTGCGCTCACGACCGCGTCACGGTGCCCGCACTTGCTGCGCTGGAGAACGTGTCGCTGAACCTGTCGGTGCTCGACCTCGCCCACCTCGACCTGCCAGAACGGGCCGAAACCATCCTGCGCGCGGGCGCGGCACCCGAGAAGTGGACCCTCGAGGTCACCGAGACGGCGGAGGTCGGCAAGCTCGCCGATGCGCTCGACGTGCTCATCCGCCTGCGCTTGAAGGGCTTCTGGCTCTCCATGGACGACTTCGGTTCGGGCAGCTCCACACTGCACCGTCTCCGCGAACTTCCCTTCACTGGCGTGAAGGCCGACCGCCGGTTCATCACCACCGACTTCGGCGACAACGGCCAGCACGCGGAAAACATGCTGCGCGCCGCAGTGGATCTCGGTGCAGCACTCGGCCTCAAGGTGGTGGCTGAAGGCGTGGAGACACTCGAGGAGATCGAACTGGCCCGCTCCGTGGGCTGCGACTACGCCCAGGGTTACTTCATCGGGCGCCCGGTACGCGCCGAAGCGCTCGGCGTGCTCGTTGCCGCCTGGCACCACGACTGGGTGGGCAAGGTCCTCGGCCGGGCAATGTCGCAGGAACGAACTGACTCAGCTTCGAAGGTCTGAGGCCACTTCGGCCTGCACCCGCTGAATGAACTCCGACAGGGCGACACCCCGCTCGACGTCGCCGCCACGAGGGTTGACGCCGAGTGTGCCGTTCGCAACGTCGTCGTCGCCGACAACCAACACGTAGGGCAGCTTCTCCAGCTTCGCGGTACGAATACGCTTGCCCAACTGGTCGTTCGCGTCCACGAGATCCGCGCGCAAGCCGACCGTCCGGAGTTGCTCGACGACCTGCTCGGCGTAGCCCTGATGCGCCTCGGCGACCGGCAGCACCCGCGCCTGCACTGGCGCCATCCAGGTGGGGAATGCACCGGCGTAGTGCTCGACGAGCACCCCGAAGAACCGCTCCACCGACCCGAAGAGGGCACGATGCAGCATGATCGGCCGGTGCCGAGCGTTATCGGCTCCCACGTACTCGAGTTCGAAACGCTCCGGCAGGTTGAAGTCGCACTGAATGGTGCTCAGTTGCCAGGTACGACCGATGGCATCCTTCACATCGATGTCGATCTTCGGACCGTAGAAGGCCGCATCGCCTTCTTTCACCTTGTACTCGAGGCCGTACTTCTCCAATGCCATGCGCAGCGCTTCGGTTGCCCGGTCCCAGTTCTCGTCGGAGCCGGTGTACTTCTGGGGATCCTTGGTGGAAAGGTTGGCCGTGAAGTCGTGGAAGCCGAAGGCGCGCAACACGCTCATCACGAAGTCGAGCAGCGAGGCAATCTCGTCCTGCAGTTGATCTTCGGTGCAGTAGATGTGGCTGTCGTCCTGCGTGAAGCCACGAATGCGCATGAGGCCGTGCAGCGTGCCAGCGCGCTCGTAGCGGTACACCGTGCCCAGTTCGAACAACCGCAGCGGCAACTCGCGATAGCTGCGCTGACGGCTGCCGAAGATGAGGCAGTGCATGGGGCAGTTCATCGGCTTCGGGTAGTACGTACCGTTGTCCATCTCCATGGCCGGGTACATACCGTCCTTGTACCAACCGAGGTGGCCCGAGGTCTCGAACAGGTTCGCGTTGGCCAGATGGGGCGTGTACACGAACTGGTAGCCGCCCTTCTCGTGGCGCTCGCGGCTGTAGTCCTCCATGAGCTTGCGCACGATGCCACCTTTGGGGTGCCATACAGCAAGGCCGCCACCGAGTTCCTGCGGGAAACTCAACAGGTCCAGTTCCGTAGCGAGCTTGCGGTGGTCGCGCTTCTCTGCCTCCTCGAGGCGGAGCAGATGCTCGTCGAGTTCGGCCTTGCTGGCCCATGCGGTGCCGTAGATGCGCTGCAGCATCGGGCCCTTCTCGTTGCCGCGCCAGTATGCGCCGGCCACCTTCATCAACTTGAAGTGGCCCAGGCGGCCCGTACTCGGCACGTGGGGCCCGCGGCACAGGTCGACGAACTCGGGCGTGTTGCGGTACACGCTGATCGTCTCTCCCCCACCGATCTCGCCGGCGTCGTCGGAGTCGGCTGCGCCGCTGCTGACTCGCTCGATGATCTCGCACTTGTACGGCTGGTCGGCGAACACCTTCAACGCGTCGGCGGCCGGGAGTTCGTCGCGCACGAACGGCTGGTCGGCCTTCATGATCTCTCGCATACGGACATCGATGGCATCGAGATCTGCCTCGGCGAATGTGCGCCCGCCGGGTAGCTCGAAGTCGTAGTAGAAGCCGTCGTTGATGGCCGGACCGATGGAGAACTTGGCCCCGGGGAACAATTGGGTAACGGCCTGCGCCAACACGTGGGCCGTGCTGTGCCGCAGCACGTGGCGGCCCTCGTCGGAACCCGCCGTGATGATGGCCACCTGAGCTCCGTCAGGTAGCGGCTCGCCGAGATCGCGCTCGTCGCCGTTCACGACGGCTGCAACAGCCGCCTTGGCCAGCCGCGCCCCGATGGACTCCGCCAATGTGGTTGAAGTGGCACCGTCAGGAAGGGATCGCTGCGAACCGTCGGGGAGAGAAATCGTGATCTCGGCCATAGGCGGTCATTCTATGGCTACGAACCCGATGCAGCCCCGACGGTTTCTTCCAGTTCCGACCGCTGTACTTCAACGACTCGGCCGACCTTCGCCACCACCGTCGGCTCGGTTTCGGCGGTCTTGCCGGCATACACGTTGCGATACTCCTGGCCCGTGAGCTCTCTGATCTCGAACATCAGCTCGTCCGTGATCTGCCGCAGCACCAGATGATCCTCGGCCTTGTTGCGGTACCGCTCCACGTTGATGGGCCGACCGATGGTGATGGTGGCCTCGCGCCGAATCTTGGGCAGCTTCGCGTCGGGCGGCTGGATTTCGCGAGTACCGACCACGCCCACCGGGAAGATCGGGCAACCCACTTGCAACGCCAGACGGGCCGCTCCGGTGCGCCCCTTGTAGAGCACACCGTCGCGACTACGCGTACCCTCGGGGAAGATGCCGAAAAGCTCTCCTCTGCGCAGCACGCGCTCAGCAGTGTCGAGCGCAGCCTGACTCTTGTCGCCGCCCGCGCGGTCGATGGGGATCATGCCCATCATCGGAAAGAAGTACTTGGTCTTCCATGAGTCCATGTACTCGGCCTTTCCCACGAAACTGATGTTGCGTTGCACCATCAGCATCAGGAACGCGGAATCGAGAAAGCTCACGTGATTCGGCGCCAGGATGGCAGGGCCCGAAGTGGGCAGCCAATCGAACCCTTCCAGGTGAAAGGTCCAGAGTTGGTTCGCGACCGGGCGAGCGATGCGTCGGAAACGTGCTTGCGCCTTGCCCGCTCCCTGTGCTTTCACCTGGCCGGCGCCTCGTGCGACATGCGCGGAGCTTAGTCAGAGAATGACACCCAAGAGTGCCGCTGCGTCGTGCACGCCCCTACCGCTCGCGGCAGCCTCATCGATCAGCGCCAAGGCCGCCGGAGTGTTCAGATCGTCGTCGAGTGCAGCACGAACGTCGTCGACCACACCGCTCTCGCCATGACCACCGCGGGTCCAGTGTTCGAGCCGGGCGGCATTGCGCGGCATCAGCGTGTCGTCCCACTCCCACTCGAGGCGGTAGTGGTGCTCGATGATGGCAAGGCGGATGGCACGAGGGTCCCATTCGCGACGCAGTGCGTCGACGAACACGAGGTTGCCCAGGCTCTTGGACATCTTGTGGCCATCCATGTACACCATCGCCACGTGCATCCAATGCTTCACGAAGGGTGCGCCGGTGGCAGCCTCGGATTGCGCCCGCTCGCACTCGTGGTGCGGGAAGATGAGGTCGCTGCCGCCGCCATGAAGATCGATGGTGGTGCCGAGTTCGCGTAGCGCCAGCGCGCTGCATTCGATGTGCCAGCCCGGTCGGCCCGGGCCCCACATGGTGTCCCAGCTCGGCTCGTCGGATTCACTGGGATGCCAGAGCACGAAGTCGAGCGGGTGGCGCTTGTTCGGGTCGTCCACCTTGCCGCCGCGCTCGCGGGCCATGGCGATCATCTCGGCCTCGGTGTAATGGCTGACCGAACCGAACGACGGGAACTTGCTGACGTCGAAGTAGACGCTGCCGCCGGACTCGTACGCGAACCCGCGATCGAGCACCATGCCGATGAAGCCGCGAATGTCGGGAATGGCGGACGACGCACGCGGCGTGCTGTGCACCGGCAGGGCGTTGAGCGCTTCCATGTCGCGTTCGAAGCGAGCTTCCTCGCCTGCGGCGAGATCGAGGTAGTGCACGCCGAGCTCGCGAGCCTTGGCGAACAGTGGATCGTCCACGTCGGTGACGTTGCGAACGCACTTCACCGAGTGACCACGATCGATGAGCCGCCGCTGCAACACGTCGTACGCAATGAACGTGGCGGCGTGGCCAAGGTGCGTCGCGTCGTAGGGAGTGATGCCGCAGGTGTACATGAGCACCTGCTCGCCTGGCTCGAAGGGCACGACTTCCTGGCGTGCAGTGTCGTAGAGGCGCATCGTCACGACTGCGACGTTACCTGCGCGGCTCTGGGGTCGCGCTTGATGCCCGTCAGTTTCGGTGCCACACGGGTCTTGTAGCGCACATTGAGTTGCAGCAGGACGGCCGTGAAGGCCTCGATGGCGGTGGCATTCGAGAGTTCACCGGAATCCAGAGGACGGCAGCCTGGAATCTTCATCACCATCTCGCTGATCACCCGAACAGCATCGGGGTCGTCACCGCAGATCAGCACATCACTGTCGATGGGTTCGCCGATGTGGC
Source organism: uncultured Acidimicrobiaceae bacterium (assembly GCA_903919455.1). Lineage (GTDB taxonomy): Bacteria > Actinomycetota > Acidimicrobiia > Acidimicrobiales > Ilumatobacteraceae > UBA668. The sequence goes on from CAIXIJ010000005.1 coordinate 14,342, forward strand.
CCAGCTCGGTGGCCGGCAGATGATGGAACGCCGCCACCACACGGCAACGCGGTACGGCAGCCTGCACATGCGCAGCCACGCTGCCTCGCGGCGGCACGAGCGGTTGGAACTCGTGACCCACGCGCACGAGCGCATTGGCCATGCTGACCACCACCTTGCCCGCAAGCGCGTCCTCATTCTCCTGGGCCGTGGTGGCAGCACCATCCCAGGGCGTGGCAATCACCACGATCTCGCAGTCGGCAGCCGCCGCATTGTCGCCGAAACCGAGCCGAGGGGCGAGGTCGGGCCACTTCTCCACCTGGCTGTCGCGCGCCTCCATGGCTCGATACTTCGATCGCGACCCGATGACGACGTCGTAGCCAACCGACGCCAAGCGAGCCGCCAGCGCCGAACCCGCCGGGCCAGTACCTCCGAGAATACCGATACGCATGCGATCAGCCTTGCACATGGGTACTGCATGACTACGATCGATCTCATGGGTCTCCTCGACGGCAAGAACATCGTGATCACCGGCGTCCTCACGGATGCGTCGCTCGCCTACGGGGTGGCCGCCCTTGCCCAGCAGGAAGGCGCGAACATCATCCTCACCGGCGCAGGCCGTGCGCTCAGCCTCACTCAGCGCACGGGCCGCAAGTTGCCCACACCAGTCGACGTGTTCGAACTCGACGTCACCCAGCCCGACCACCTCGTCGCCGTGCGCGCCGCATTGGAAGAGAAGTGGGGTCGGGTGGACGGTGTGCTGCACAGCATCGGCTATGCGCCCGAAGCGTGTTTGGGCGACGACTTTATGGCCCCGCAGTGGGACGACGTGGCAGTGGCACTGCACGTCAGCGCCTATTCGCTAAAGGCATTGGCCGAGGCGTTCGTACCGCTGATGTCGAACGGTGGCAGCATCGTCGGGCTCGACTTCGACAACACGGTTGCCTGGCCCGCCTACAACTGGATGGGGGTTGCCAAGAGCGCCCTGGAAAGTGTCAGCCGCTACCTGGCAAAGGAACTCGGACCGAAGGGAATCCGCTGCAATCTGGTCGCAGCAGGGCCGGTGAAGACCATCGCAGCCAAGAGCATCCCCGGGTTCAAGAAGTTCGAGGACGTGTGGGACGACCGCTCGCCGCTCGGATGGGATGTCACCGACTCGTCGGCTGTTGCCAAGGCGTGCGTGGCGTTACTGAGCGATTGGTTCCCCGCCACCACAGGTGAGATGGTCCATGTTGACGGTGGGTACCACGCCATCGGGGCGTAACTTCGCAGTGTGAATCACCTCGCCGACGAAACCTCCCCCTACCTGCGTCAGCACGCCCACAACCCTGTCGATTGGTATGCGTGGGGGCCTGAAGCATTCGCCGCGGCAACCGAACGTAACGTGCCGGTGCTGTTGAGCGTCGGTTACTCGGCGTGCCACTGGTGCCATGTGATGGCGCACGAATGCTTCGAGGACCCCGATGTCGCAGCCGTGATGAACTCGACGTTCGTGAACGTGAAGGTGGACCGCGAGGAACGCCCCGACATCGATGCGCTGTACATGGACGCAGTGCAGGCCATCACCGGTCGCGGCGGTTGGCCGATGACAGTCTTCCTCACTCCCACTGGGGCGCCGTTCTTCGGCGGCACCTACTTCCCCAAGGACCAGTTCCTGTCGCTGCTGACCGCCATCGACGACGTCTGGAGGAATCGGCCGGCGGATGTGGAACAGAACGTCGGCGGGCTTCGCGAAGCGTTGCAACGTTCTGCCCAACTCACCCCAACCGATGATCTCCCTGGCATCGACGCCGTGAACGCCGGACTCGCCGACATCGCGCGCAGTTTCGATCCGGAGTGGGGCGGCTTCGGCGACGCACCGAAGTTTCCCTCCACGATGAGCCTCGATCTCATCGCCCGAGCCCTGTATCGCGGCGCCGGCGACGACGCCCGCGAGATGCTGGTGACCACGCTGGATGCCATGGCAAGCGGTGGCATCTACGACCACATCGGCGGCGGTTTCGCTCGTTACTCCGTCGACCGCGAATGGCTGGTGCCGCACTTCGAGAAGATGCTGTACGACCAGGCCCAGTTCGTCCGGCTGTACGCCCGAGTGGCAGCGCTGCTCGACGACGAGGTGTATCGACAGGTGACCGAGGAGACCATCGAGTACGTACTGCGCGACCTGCGTCATCCCGATGGAGGGTTCTTCAGTGCCGAGGACGCCGACTCCCCCGACGAGCACGGTCACGGCCACGAGGGCCTCTTCCACACATGGAGCATTGCCGAGGTGATCGAGGTGCTGGGCGAGGACGCCCCGGCCGCGCTCGATTGGTACGAGTTCAGCCTTGAAGGCAACTTCGAGGGACGCACCATCCCCGCGCGGCTGGTGCATCGACGAGAACTCGTTCGCCCGGCTGAGATCGAGGATGCCCGCCGGCGCCTCTTCGAAGCCCGCGAGCGCCGCCCCAGACCTGCGTTGGACGACAAGGTACTCACCGAGTGGAACGCCATGATGCTCGCTGCTCTCGCCGAGGCCGCGGCGCTGTTCGGTCGCGACGATTGGCGTGCGGCAGCAATCGCCAACGGAGAGTTCCTGCTGCGCGAACTCCGCACACCCGACGGTCGCTGGCGCCGTTCCTGGCAGGCCGACGGACAGCCCAAAGCCCGCCACCATGCGCTGGCCGCCGACCACGCATGGCTCATCGACGCGTTCACCCGTCTCGGCGAACTCACCGGTCAGCAACGCTGGATCACCGAGGCTCGTTCCGTGGCCGATGTGTTGCTCGAGCACTTCTGGGACCTGGACCAGGGGGGACTGTTCACCGTGGCCGACGATGGCGAGCCCCTCGTGGTGCGCCAGAAGGAGCTTCTCGACAACGCCACGCCGTCGGCGAACTCAGTTGCGGCACTGGCCCTGTACCGACTCGGAGCACTCACGGGTGAGGCCCGCTACGTGCATCAGGCCGACCAGATCCTTCGCCTGCTCGCGCGAGCCATGCCGCAGGCTCCCAGCGCATTCGCGCACGCACTCGCGGCGGTAGTGCTGCGCACGGAAGGCACGGCCGAGTTGGTCATTGCCGGCGATCGGCCCGACATGGTGACCGCGGTGCAGAGTTTCTGGGTTCCCGACCTCGTTCTGGCCTGGGGCGAGCGATACGACAGCCCGCTGTGGCACGACCGGGAGGATGGCAATGCATATGTGTGTCGCGGACACATCTGCCAGTTACCCACCGACGACCTCGACGCAATGTTTGCTGCACTGCGACGCTGATTCATGAGAGGATGGCGACACATACCGAGAGGAAGTCGCCATGCCGATTTGCCCTACTCACTCCCGTCCGCTGCTGGCACTCGCCACTGCAACCGCGCTTCTGGTTGGCCTTACCGCCTGCGGTAACTCCGACACCATCAGCCGAGCCGGCGACACGACCGTCACGGCAGCGCCCGACACCGCCGACACTGCCAGCCCGGGCGATTCCAGCGGGCCTCTCGGCACGCTTGGCTCCATTCCCGGCGTGTCTGCCGACTGTCTGCGTCTGTACAACGAGTTCACCCAGGCGATGAGCAGCATGATGACCGGCCAGAGCACCGATGCGGCAGCGATGTTCGATGCGCTGCAGAAGGTGCTGCCGGAGGAACTGCACGCTGCTGCGGCCACGATGTCGGAGGCATACAGCAAGTTCGCCGCAGTCCTGGCCAAGTACGAAAATGACCCCACCAAAGCCGCGAGCGACCCCGACTTCCTCGCCGCTATCCAAGCGATGGGCTCGGAGAAGATCACCAACGCCACACAGGCGATCAGCGACTACTTCGATCGCACCTGCCCCACCAAGTGAGGCGGCGAACCTAGAGTCCGGACTTCTCCAGAATGTGCACGCCGCAGGCCGAACCAAGGCCGATGACATGCGCAAGGCCCACCTTGGCACCCTCGATCTGACGGGGACCGGCCTCGCCGCGGAGGTGATGGCAGACCTCCCAAATGTTGGCGATCCCGGTGGCCGCAATGGGGTGGCCCTTGCTCTCCAGACCACCCGACACGTTCACGGGTGTGGTGCCGTCGCGCCAGGTGGCACCCGACATGAAGAAGTCGGCGGCGCCGCCTTCTTCGCACAGACCCAGGTTGTCGTAGTGCACGAGTTCGGCCGTGGCGAAGCAGTCGTGCAACTCCACCAGGTCGAGGTCCTGCGGGCCCACGCCTGCCTGCTCGTACGCGATGCGGGCGGCATTCTTCGTGAGCGTGTTCACGTTGGGCAGCACCTGGCAGCCCTCTTCGTACGGGTCGGAGGTGAGCACGGATGCCTTCACCTTGATGGCTCGGCGCTGCTGCTCGAGCGAGAGCGTCTTCAGCTTCGCACCGCTGACCACCACTGCTGCAGCTGCGCCATCGCAGTTCGCCGAGCACATGCTGCGCGTGTTCGGGTAGGCGATCATCACGTCGTTCATGATCTCTTCGAGGGTCATGCGCTTGGTGTAGGCAGCCAGCGGGTTCAAGGTGCTGTGCGCATGGTTCTTCTCGGCAATTCGGGCGAACAGTTCGAAGCTGGTGCCGCCGTACTTGTGGCCATACTCCATACCCACCTGGGCGAAGACGGCCGGCATGGCAGCAGCACCGATGCGACCGTCAGTGCTGGCGACGGCGCCGTATCGACCCGACGGCGACCACTCCTTCTTGTCGCTCTTGGGCTGGCCCCCGCCACCGAGCAGGCCAGCACCGGCGAGCTTCTCCACGCCGACGGCGAGACCCATGTCGATCTCCCCCGACTTCACGGCCATGATGGCGGTGCGGAGTGCCGTGGCACCGGTGGCGCAGGCATTGGCCACGTTGTAAACGGGGATGCCGGTCTGGCCGATCTGCTTCTGCAGCTGCTGGCCGATGCCGGCGTTCGACTGCATGAGGCAACCAGCGGCCAACAGACCCATGTCCTTCATGGTGACCCCGCCGTCGCGAAGCGCACCCATGGCAGCCTCCGCCGCAAGGTCGATGGTGTCCTTGTCGGGATGCTTCCCGAACTTGGTCATCGTGATGCCGAGGATCCAGATGTCGTCACTCATGGTGTGCTCCTGTTCAGTTCGCGGGTTCGAAGCCGAAGCCGATGGCTTCCACTCCGTTGTCGTCGGTGCCGAGTACGTAGGTGGCGAGCCGCACTGGCATGCCCAGGGTGATGACCTCGGGCGAGGGTTCGCAGTTGATGATGTTGCCGCGGACGCTGGTGCCTCCGCAGTCGATGATGGCCGACACGAACGGCACCGGCACTCCGGGTGCAGCGAAGGTGACGATGGAGAACGCCTTCACGATGCCATCGTTCTGCACGACGACCGAGGCGAACTCGGTTCCCGAGCAACCAGCGCAGGCATTGCGGCGGTCGAAGTAGCGAGCACCGCACGAAGTGCACTCCAGCGCCGTCAGGTGGGGCTGGTCGCCCAGCGCCAGGTAATCGACAAGGGGAATCTGATTCGCCATGTGCCAAACGCTACTCGCCTGCTTGCGATGCCATCGGATCCGAGCGAGCATGCAACCATGACGCACGAATTCTGGGGCGAAGACCTCACCGGCGCACTGTTCCGGGTGTGAACCTCACCGACGCCACCATCACCCACGCCTGGCTGGTGAACGTACAGATCGATGCACTCGTGGACAGACTGGTCATCAACGGCGTCGACGTGACCGCGTTCGTGAACGAACGCGATCCGTGGTACCCGCTGCGGACCATGCTGCGCCCCACCTCACCGGCAGACATGCGCACCGCGTGGTCCGCGCTCGATGCCGAATGGCACACTGCGATCGACATGGTGCGAGCCCGCCCCGAAGCCGCGGCACACGCTCAGTTGAACGGCGAGTTCTCGTTCGTGCAGACCCTGCGGCATCTGGTCTTCGCCGACGACAAGTGGTTCACCGTTCCCGTGCTCGGCGAATCATTCCACCCGAGCGGACTCCCCAACACCGGCTCGCTCGACTTCCCATTCCCGGGGCTCGACCACACCGCCTCACCCACGTTCGCTGCTGCACTCGCCGTGTTCGACGACCGGCGCACCAAGGTGCGAGCCTTTCTCGACACCATCACCGAGGCCGACTTCGATCGGCCCGTCGACGTGCTGGAGAACGGTGAACATCCGCTGCAGGAATGCATCTACACGCTCCTCGAGGAAGGCTTCTGGCACCTGCGGTACGCGCTGCGCGACCTTCAGTCGGCCGAGGCCTGATGTCACTGTCGGCACTGGATGACGCCGGGCGGGTTCACCAACTGTTGTGGTGAACCACTTCGATGCGGTCGCGACGGCTCCGGGTTCGTGCTGAACCACTCACCTGGTCGTCGGGAGCCCGGTGGCCCAGCGCCACGGCACCCACCTGCAGCACGTTGCCGGGTACGCCAAGTTCGTCGAGCGCCACACGAGCATTGCGAAAGATGCCGAAGTAGAGCGCACCGAGGCCGCGCTCCTGCGCCAGCAGCAGCAGATTCTCCGTGGCCATGGCGGCATCGGTGAGCCAGAAGGGCACTTCCCAGTTCTCTGCCAACTCCAGACCGTGACCAGCCTTGTCGCCCTCGGCATAGCGTGAGGTGTACGCAGCCGGGTGGGCCAACGGCAACACCACTACCGGCGCTGCGAGCACACCGCTCTGCACGTCGGCGAACCACTCATCGGCGCCGGTGGTGCGCCAGAACCGCTGCAGGGTGTCGCCGGTGAGGGCGAGGAAGTGCACACCCTGGCTGTACCCGGCAGAGGGGGCACGACGGGCGAGATCCAGCAATTCAACGAGATCGTCGTGCGGAATGGGTGTGGGAAGAAAGTTGCGGGTCATCCGCCGCTGGCGAATGACCTGTTCGAGCGGAGCGCTCAGCGCGCACCCAGCTTCACGAGATCTTCGGCCATCACCCAACCGTGCGCGATGAGCGAGCCAGCCTTCTTCTGGTCCACACCGACAAAGAGCGCAGCCACCTCGGGCTTCACTTTCTCCGGCTTGAGCGTCTCATGATCGAGAAAGCCACTCTGGCCATTGCTCTTCGCCACGAAACTCTGTTCGTCGTAGGTGCTGTCCACTGCGAAGCGCTTGGCGAGACGACGGCCCCATGCACGCTCTTCGCCGACGGCGCGGTGCGCAGGACGAGGAATCAGTTCATCGAGCTGCTTGAACGCCTCGAGGGCGCCCGCCGTGACGAAACGCGAACCCAGTACCACGTCTTCGTCGGGGAATGCCATGAGTGCCCGGTGGAACGCTTCGGCCATCAGGCCCTTCAACACCTGGTCGCGCTTGGACGTGCGCTTCACGCTCATGAGTCCGAGCAGCACGCACGGCGTGCCGCCGATGCGTTCCAGCGTGGAGAACGTGAACCCGTGCAGCTTGTCCTCGACCCGACATGTGGTGCTGAGCACCCAGTCTTCTTTGGCCTTGGACAGCGCACCGATGTCGAAGGCTCCCCCCATCGACGCCATCTCATCGAGATCGCCGTCGGTGAGCGCTGCGCAGTCCCTGGTTTCCACCTGGAGTGCCATTGCCCTTGAGCTCCTGTCGTAGTGCGGACGTGAGCTATCTATTCTGCCACCAAATCGGTGAAAACTGACTTAGAGGATGACGGCGTCGTGCCCAAGGGCCATTCGCAACTCGCCAACCACCCGGTCCAGGTCGACACAGAACTCGTCGGCAAGCCGCAGGACCTTGCCCTGGCCGATGTGCAGGTACACCGGCGACTCTCCCTGATGTTCGCGGAGGATCTTGCGGATCTGGTGGATTTTCAGTTCTGTGAGCGAGGTTGCCGGCACCCGCAGCCGCAGCGGCGCTGCTGACGCACTGTCGAGGCCCTCGATGATCTGCACGTCCTGCACCATGAAACCAACGCGTGTGTCGTCCTTACGGTCGATGCGGCCCTTCACGGTGACGATGGCGTCATCGAGCAGTTTGTGACCCTGCTCAGTGAGCGTGCGCGGGAAGACGGTGCACTCGATGGTGAAGTCGAGGTCCTCCAGCACGAAGACGGCCATCTGGTCGCCCTTCTTGGTGAACTTGCGAGCGAGGTTGGTGATGAGGCCGCCCAGCACCAGGTTCGTGCCATCCTCACGATCCGCTGCCTCGGCGATGCTGCACTCGACCTTGCGACGCAGCGCGGCTTCCACACCCAGCAGTGGGTGATCGCTGACGTAGAGACCGAGCATCTCCTTCTCGAACTTCAACCGATCGCTCTTGTCGAACTCCAGCGCTGGCACAGCGATGCGTTCGTTGAACCCTCCCCCGTCGTCGCCACTGAGGTCGCCGAAGAGGCTCATCACTCCCTGATCGCGTTCGCGACGTCGGACCACCGTGGTGTCGATGATCTGTTCGAAGACCATCAGCAGGCCCTTGCGCGGATGACCGAGCGAGTCGAACGCACCGGCCTTGATGAGTGACTCCACGGTGCGCTTGTTCAGCACCGGCTCGGGCACTCGTTCGGCGAAATCATGGAACGAGTCGAAGGGGCCGTGCTCGTCGCGATCCTTGAGCAACAGATCCACCAACCCTTCCCCCACGTTGCGAATGGCCGACAGACCGAACGTGATGGCCCCGGGTGAGTTGCGCGGCAGTTCCACATCGACGGGCACCTCAGCCGGGCTCAGCGCGGCAAAGTCGGTGACCGATCGATTGAGATCAGGGGTGAGGACCTTCACACCATTGGCACGCGCGTCGGAGAGGTAGACCGCAGCCTTGTCGAGGTTGCTCTTCACCGATGTGAGGAGGCACGCCATGTACTCGACCGGGTAGTGCGCCTTCAGGTAGGCGGTCTGATACGTCACGAGGCCGTAGCCGTAGCTGTGGCTCTTGTTGAACGCGTAGTCGGCGAACTTGGCGATGACGTCGAACAACTGCTCGCCCAGCGCCCGCCCGTAGTTGTTGGTCTCGCAGCCGGCCTCGAAGTTGCTGCGCTCCTTGGCCATCACCTCGCGGGACTTTTTACCCATGGCCTTGCGCAGGCTGTCGGCTTCGGCGAGCGAGTAGCCGGCGAACTTCTGCGCCACACGCATGACGCTCTCCTGATAGATCATCAGGCCATAGGTGTCGGCGAGCAGTTGCTCGGCGTCGGGATGGAAGTAGCTCACCGGTTGGCGGGCGTTCTTGCGGTCTGCGTAGTCGTAGTGCATGTTGGCACTCATCGGCCCAGGCCGGTAGAGCGCAATCAGTGCGCCGACGTCGTCGAAGGTGGTGGGCGCCATGCTGCGCAGCAGGGCACGCATCGGTGGCGACTCGAGCTGGAACACGCCCATCGTGTCGCCACGACCCAAGAGCGCGAACACCGCAGGGTCGTCGAGGACCACGTGATCGATGTCGAACTCCGGGTCTTTTGTTGCACGAACCATGTTCACCGTGTCGGTGATGACATCGAGGTTGCGCAGGCCGAGGAAGTCCATCTTCAACAGGCCGAGTTCTTCCACACCGTGCATTTCGAACTGCGTCACCATCGGCGCATCTTCGGGGTTCTGACCGGCCTCGGGCTTACGTTGGATGGGCAGATACGAGGTGAGCGGATCCTTGGTGATCACCACGGCGGCGGCGTGGATGCCGTCGCTGCGCTTCAGACCCTCGAGACCCTTCGCCACGTCGACCACGCGCTTCACATCCGGGTCTGCCTCGTACATGGCCCGCAGCTCCGACGCCGCCTTGTAGCCGTCGGCGTACTTCGGGTTCTCCTCGAAGCAGTACTTCAGCGGAGTGTCGCGGCCCATCACCAACGGTGGCATTGCCTTGGCGAGCTTGTCGCCCATGCCATACGGGAAGCCCAGCACACGCGCTGCATCGCGCACCGCATTGCGGGCCTTGATGGTGCCGAACGTGATGATCTGCGCCACGTGGTCGCGGCCGTATGTCTCGGCCGCATACCGGATCATCTCGTCGCGATATCGGGAGTCGAAGTCCATGTCGATGTCGGGCATGGAAATGCGGCTGGGGTTCAAGAACCGTTCGAACAGCAGGTCGTACTTGATGGGGTCGAGTTCGGTGATTCTGAGGCAGTAGGCCACTGCGCAACCTGCTGCAGAACCACGGCCGGGGCCGACACGGATGCCGGCATCCTTGGCATGTTCGATGAGGTCGCCCACGATGAGGAAGTAACTGGCGAACCCCATGTTCTTGATGACCTGCAATTCGTAGGCCACTCGCTCGAGCACGGCGTTGGGCAGCACATCGCCCCAACGCATGTGCGCGCCCTTCCACGTGAGGTGGTCGAGATAGGCCGCGTCATCCTCAAACTCTTCGGGCCGCTTGGGAAAGTTCGGCAGCAGCGGCTTACCGAACTCGATGTTCACATCGGCGCGCTCGGCGATCCAGAGTGTGTTGTCGCAGGCCTCGGGAAGGTCGCGGAAGAGGTAGCGCATCTCGGCGGACGACTTGAGATAGTGCTCCTGTCCCTCGAACTTGAAGCGCTTGGGGTCGGACTGCAGGGCGCCGGTCTGCACGCACAACAGCGCGTCGTGCGCCTCGTGATCGTCGCGGTGCACGTAGTGCGAGTCGTTGGTAGCGATGATCGGCGCGCCGATCTTGCGTGCCAGCTCGATGAGCTGAGGATTGGTGTCGCGCTGGGCCTGCAAGCCGTGGTCCTGTAACTCCACGAACAGGTTGTCGCGTCCGAAGATCTCCTGCAGGCGTCCGGCCTTCTCCATTGCCCCCTTCTGGTCGCCCTGCAGCAACGACTGCAGCACGTGGCCACCGAGGCAGCCGGTGGTGGCAATGAGACCGTGGTGATACTTCTCCAGCAACTCCCAGTCCATACGGGGCTTGTAGTAGTAGCCCTCCAGGAACGCCAGACTCGCCAACTGAATGAGGTTCCGATAACCCTGATCGGTCTCCGCCAGCAGCGTGAGGTGGTAGTAGAGCTTCTTTCCGCCTTCGGTCTCGCCACCCGAGTCGTCGACACGGCCGCGTCGGGCCGGACGCTCGCGCCGCGAGTCGTACGCCATGTAGGCCTCGGTACCGATGACGGGTTTCACGCCCTGGTTGCGACACTCCTTGAAGAAATCGAGGACGCCGTACATGTTGCCGTGATCGGTAATGCCCAGTGCTGGCTGACCGTCCTGCACCGCCTTCGCGACTAACTCGTCGAGACGCGCGGCTCCGTCCAACATCGAGAACTCGGTGTGGACGTGCAGGTGGGTGAACGAGTCGCCCACGGCCTTCTCCTTCTCCGATCGCAGGAATCACACGGTTGTGATTCGACCCCTGCGACCCTAGCCCGCGCGCGGGACCTTACAAATACGTGCCGGGGCGCTCGTTCGTATCGATCGGGCCTGGCCCCGGACCCATCGCCCCCGGGGGCAGTTGACGCATCTGTTCGAGTTGCTGGCGAGCTGCCAACTGCTGCGCAAACAGGGTTGCCTGAATCCCGTGGAACAGGCCTTCCAGCCATCCCACCAACTGCGCCTTGGCCACACGCAACTCCGGTTCGGAGGGCACCTCGCCCTCCTTGAAGGGCAGCGCCAGCATGGCGAGCTCGTGTTGCAGATCGGGCGACAGCGCCTGGCTGACCTCCACGATCGACCGCTCGTAGATCTCTGCCAGCCGCTCGCGGCTGGCCACATCGAGTGATCCGCCGCGCACCTCTTCGAGCAACTGCTTCACCATGGAGCCGATGCGCATCACCTTGGCAGGTTCGGTGACGGTCTCCTGCGGAATCTCCTGTGCGAGTTCCTGCGGAATCGTTTCGGGCACGTCGGTCATGACAATCAGATGTCCTTCAGCGGGTTGCGGCCAACAGGGGCACCAGCATCTCAGCAGACGTGAGTGATCCGTGTCGACAGATCAGCTGAAATGGGCCGCTATCGGCAGGGTCGTGGAACGTGATGGGAGCGTGCGGCACGAGCGCCACATCGCCGTATCGAGCCGCCACCGGTGGGCTGACCACCGCACCGAACCAGCCGGCCTCGATCAACTCGGCTCTGCTGTGCACCCACGCCACGTCGCCGTGGCGTTCGCGGGCGGCCGCCAACAAATCGTTCGCGGCCCCAGGCCGGGCGTGCAGCCAGCGGAAGCGACCTTCGCCGGTCTGGTGACGCACGTGGGCCATCACATCGGCATGAGGCGGCACCACGCGATCACCCGTCTCCACCTGGCCGTGATCGGCCGTGACCAACAGTGCTGCGCCGGGCGGCAACACCTCCAGCACCTGCGCCACGAGCGCATCGGCGGCGCGAAGTTCGGCGTCGTAATAGGACCCGAAGCCACGTTCGTGGGCGATCTTGTCGATGCCGTCGTAATAGGCGTAGACGAAGTGCTCGCCTGCCGCCAACAACTCTCCCACCGTGACCGCAAGGCTGGAGGGCGCGCGCCACCCGCACGGGCGCGAGCCGCGCAGGTGCGCTTCGGTGAATGCGGAGCCTTCGAGTTCAGCCTTGCTGACCACCGGCACGGATTCGCCAAGAAACGGCGTGAAGGGCTGAGTGGTGCGCGGTTCGATCTGCCGACGCGAATCGCCGGCGCCGGTGCTCCAGCGCAGCACGTTCAGTACCTCGCCGGCGATGTCCATTCGGTAGCCCACCACCCCGTGCTCGCCTGGGGTGAGACCGGTGGCGATGGACGTGAGGGCCGTCGCCGTGGTGGACGGTGCCACCGTGGTGATGGCGCGGCCCTTCATCGACGCCAGCGTGGGCGCCAGTGCTTCGCGATCGCGTAACTGCTCCCAGCCCAGACCGTCGAGCACGAGGAGCACCACTTGCCTGGCGCCGTTCACCTCGGCGGGCATCCACGACGGTGCGCTCACACCGCGTGGCGCCAGCAGGGCGGGCACGATGCCGCGCACATTGGCGCCGGCATAGTCGGGAAGCACGGGCGAGGGAGACACGATGCATGCAGTCCACCACCTTCAGGCCACTCGGGTCCATTCACGAGCCACGCGGTGACGGATGCCGCACACTAGGATCCTCGTTTGTGAGGGTCTCGAGCAAGGGCGACTATGCGTGCAGGGCACTGCTGTCGCTCACGTTGCATCAGACCACGCCGGGGCCCACCTCGGTGCGAGACATCGCCGAGCGAACCGGCATTCCGCAGCCCTACCTCGAGCAGATCCTGCTGGCACTGAAGGGTGCTGGCCTGGTGCGCTCGAAGCGAGGAGTCGGCGGCGGTTACGTGCTCGCCCGTCCTGCCGTCGAGATTCGCATTAGCGAGATTCTCAGCGCGGTCGACGGGCCGATCAGCCTGGGCGACTTCGGCGAACCGCATCAGGACGGCTCGTGCGACCACGAGGGTCAGTGTGTGCTGCTGGCGATCTGGAAGTCCGCTGGAGCGCAGATGCGTCTGCTCCTCGACGCGTTCACGTTGCAGGCGGTGGCCGACGCGGCGCAGGGCACGGCCACGTGGCCCGAGGCTCGGCTCGCGGTCTCCGCCGAAACGCCCTAGGTTGTCGAGGTCATCGACGTCATCGCCGTCATCGACGTCGTCGACGTCAACCCGTTCGTCCCGAATGTGGTCAATCGGTGAGCGAGGCGAGGATGTCGGCCAGATCGGCCGGCAGTTCCGAGTCGAAGGCCAGCGGTTCGCGCGTTACCGGGTGCATCAGTTCCAGACGGGCGGCGTGAAGGAACGGCCTCGGCGGCTCGATGCCGCTGCGTACGCCGCCATAGGTGGGGTCGCCCACCACTGGGTGACCTATGGCGCTCAGGTGCACGCGGATCTGGTGAGTGCGACCGGATTCAAGGCGACACTCCAGTGACGAGGCCTCGGCCGGACTGCGGAACTCGCCCAGCACTTCATACCGGGTACGCGACGGCTTGCCGTCGACCACCACCGCCATACGTTGCGGGTCGCGGTGATCGCGACCGATCGGGGCATCGATCACCCCGTGCGGGTTCGCCAGGTGGCCCCACACGACAGCCGTATAGACGCGTCCGACAGCGCGAGTCGACAGCGCATCGACGAGCTCGTGATACGCCCGCTGTGTGCGCGCAACGGCCAGCAAGCCTGAGGTGCCTATATCCAGTCGGTGCACGATGCCCGGGCGATGTGACTCGCCCACATCGGCGATCTCCGGAAACTGGGCCAGCAGCCCGTTCACCAGCGTGCCGTCATGGTTGCCCGCACCGGGATGCACCACCAGACCCGCCGGCTTGTCGATGATGATCAGGTTGTCGTCGGCGTACACCACCGTAAAGACCACCGAGGGGTCCGCTTCCGGCAAGGTTGGCTGCGGGAGCAATGTGGGATCCACGCGGACCGTCTGGTCTTCCTTCAGCCGAAGTTTGCCGATGAGATGGGGTTCGCCATCCACCCACACGCCACCAGCCACCAGCAACACCTGTGCGTCGCTTCGGCTGCACTCGGCGATCAACGCCACGATGCGGTCGAGTCGTTCGCCTGCCAGCGCAGCAGGAATCTGTTCTTCGATCATGAGGGACTCCCCTGTTTCCGGCCCGCCAGGAGCGACCAGATGATGAACATGGCGCCACCGACATTCACGCAGATGTCGGCGACATTGAAAATGGGGAACCACTGGAAGTCGATGAAGTCGATCACCGAACCGTGCAACCAGCCATCGCCGCGGAACACCCGATCGCAGAGGTTGCCCACCGCGCCGCCGAGCACCAAACCCGCAGCAACCGCCACGATCCTGCTCCGGTTCGAGCGAACCGACAGCACGATGAAGATCACCACCATCATGGCGACGATGCCAATGATTGGGCCCAACCCGCGGCCGCTGGAAAATGCCATGCCACTGTTAAACGACAGGTTCCACTGCAGCGTCCAGAACACGTGGCGCGCGGGAATGCCGGCAAGCGCGTTCACCGCCCAGTGCTTCGTGAGTTGGTCCACCAGCACCACCACCGCCGCTATGGCGAGGGTGAGCGGCAGCAGGCTGCCGCGGCGAGATGCTGCAGCGACCTCGGCGAGGTCGCTGTCGGTCATCGGCGACCGATCCCGCCGACCTTCTCCTCCACGAGCACAGTGGCCCACGGAATGGCCTCGAGTCGTTCGCGAGGGATCGGACGGCCGGACTCGATGGAGTAGCCGTAGGTACCCAAGGTGAGCCGGATCATGGCGGCGTCGATGTCGGCAACGATCTGACGCGCCTGGGCACTGAGTGCCAGATCGCGTTCGCGTTCGACGACCATGGTGTCGCCCTCGCCACCTTCGTCGTCGAACTGCACATCGCCCATCTCCTGCTCTTCGATGAGCTGGTGTGCTTCGTGCTCGAGCAGATCTGCCTGCCCGGTGAGGTCGATGCGCTCGCTCGCGAGCAGTGTCTTCATCGCGGTGAGGAACTTCGCATCGAAGTCCTTCGTGTAGGCGATGCCGTCCTTCGTGACACCCTTTACCACGGGCTTCTCGGGACCGGTCTTCACAGCGACTGCCTTCTTGGCCGGAGCCTTTTTGGTTTCAGGTGCCGGCGCCGGAGCGGCTACGGGCTTGGGGGTTGCAGTCGACTTCTTCACGGGTGCCGGAGCAGCCGTCTTGGTGGGCGCAGCCGTCTTGGTGGGCGCAGCCTTCTTGGCGGGCGCCGGAGCAGCCTTCTTGGCGGGCGCAGCCGTCTTCGCAGGCGCCGGAGCAGCCTTCTTCGCCGGCGCAACCTTCTTGGCAGGCGCCGGTGCGGCCTTCTTCGCAGGCGCAGCCTTCTTGGCGGGAGCCGGAGCAGCCTTCTTCGCAGGCGCAGCCTTCTTCACAGGTGCCGGAGCAGCCTTCTTGGCGGGAGTGGCGGCTTTCGCCGGCGCGGCAGCCTTCTTGGCAGGAGCGGCCTTCTTCGCGGGAGCGGCGGCCTTCTTCGCGGGTGCCTTCTTGGCCGTGGCCATCAGCTGAACCTCCGAGTTGCGATGTGTCGCCGGAAGGCTACCGCTCGGGCACCCCAGAAATGCCGATCCACGTGGCAAGACGCGTCATCTCGGTATCCGAAGGCAACGCGACGGCCAATTGTTTCGATCGAGCAGCGAGCCAGTAGACCACCCACGCGGTGCATGCCGCTGCCACATCAGCGGGGCTGCAGCACATCGGTCCAGCCGTCACCGGGCCTCAACCGGCGAGTACCACCCCGATGTGGATGGGCTCGTCGTCGAGTTCGGCATTCGGTTCGCCTGCACCCCACGCCACATCAGTGGACAATGTGGCATCGGTGAGCAGGTGCTGGAACGCCGTGATCTGACGGCGAGCGCTTTCGGGCACACCGAGCGTGAGCCGGATGCGATCGCTGACCTGCAGGCCTGCGTCGCGCCGGGCCTGCTGAACGAGGCGAATGAGATCGCGGGTGACGCCCTCGGCCTCGAGTTCGGGGGTGACTTCGGTGTCGAGCACCACCACGCCGTTCACGCTCGACAGCGGAGCACTGGCACCATCGCCTTGCACCACCAACTTCAGCGAGTACTCGCCCTCGAACAGCGGCACTCCCCCGGCCACAACGCCATCATCGGTGCGCTGCCAGTCGCCGGACTTCACGGCCTTGATGACCTGTTGCGTCTGCCCACCGAGCCGCGGGCCGACCGCGGCAGGCACGACCTGCAGATCGAAGCTCGCCACCGATGCCACATCGTCGGTGAGCGACACCGACTTCACGTTCACTTCGTCGGCCAACAGGTCGAGGAACGGCGCCAGACGGTCGGCTCCGGCCACAGCAACCTGCACCGATGCGAGCGGAAGGCGGACGCGTCGCTGATGGGCCTTACGCAGCCGCAGCGTCGCATTGCACACATCACGAGCGAGGTCCATCGTCTCCACAAGATCGCGGTCGGCGGGAATGGAGTCGGCTGACGGCCAGTCGGTGAGGTGCACGCTGCGCTCGCCCGTGAGGCCGGTGTGGACCTCCTCGGTGATCAGTGGCAGCAACGGGGCGAGGACACGCGTCAGCAGCACCAGCACGGTGTGCAGCGTGTCGATGGCATCTTGCTCACCGGCCCAGAAGCGGTCGCGGCTGCGACGCACGTACCAGTTGGTCAGCGCATCGAGGAACGAGCGCACCGAACCGCACGCTGCGAACAAGTCGTACTCATCCATCGACGCGGTGAGTTCCGCCACGAGATCATGCGTCTTTGCCAGGATGTACCGGTCGAGGACATCGGTGCTGTCGGTGCGGAAATGGCCATCCTTGCCGGCGGCATTCGCATACATGGTGAGGAATGAATACGAGTTCCAGACCGGCAAGATCACTTGGCGGACGGTGTCGCGGATGCCGTCCTCGGTGACCACCAGGTCGGTGCCACGCAGGATCGGTGAGCCGAGCAGGTACCAGCGCATTGCGTCGCTGCCGTACTTGTCGAACACCATCATCGGGTCGGGATAGTTCTTCAGTTGCTTGGACATCTTCTGCCCGTCGTCGCCGAGCACAATGCCATGGCTCACACACGTGCTGAAGCTCGGCCGATCGAACAGCGCTGTTGCCAACACGTGGAGTGTGTAGAACCAACCGCGTGTCTGCCCGATGTACTCCACGATGAAGTCGCCGGGATAATGCCCTTCGAACCACTCACGGTTCTCGAACGGGTAGTGCACCTGGGCGAACGGCATCGAGCCGCTTTCGAACCAGCAGTCGAGTACCTCGGGCACGCGCCGCATCATCGACTTCCCTGTCGGGTCGTCCGGGTTCGGCCGCACGAGTTCATCCACAAACGGTCGGTGCAGGTCGCTGATGCTTACCCCGAAGTCGCGCTCGAGGTCGGCGATGCTGCCGTAGACATCGATGCGCGGGTAGTCGGGATCGTCGCTCCTCCACGCCGGGATGGGCGAGCCCCAGAATCGGTTACGGCTGATGCTCCAGTCGCGGGCGTTCGCCAACCACTTGCCGAACGAGCCTTCCTTGATGTGCTCGGGCACCCAGCGGATCTGCTGATTCAGTTCCACCATCCGGTCGCGGAACTTGGTGACCTCCACGAACCATGAACTGATGGCGCGGTACACCAGAGGCTCGCTGCAGCGCCAGCAGTGCGGGTAGGAGTGGTTGTAGCTGTCGTGTCGCACCACGACACCACGGCTCTTGAGTTCCTTGATCACCTCAGGGTTCGCATCGAAGACGTGCATGCCCTTCCACGGAGCGATCTCGGCCGTGTAACGACCGTGCTCGTCCATAGGACAGATGGTGGGGATGCCGACGGCGTTGCAGGCGTTCTGGTCGTCCTCACCGAATCCGGGTGCCATGTGCACCACGCCGGTGCCGTCTTCGGTGCTCACGAAGTCGGCGGCCAGCACGTGGAACGCGTTCGGGGTGTCGGCAAGGAACGGAAACAGCGGTTTGTACTTGCGGCCCACGAGATCGGCACCGGTGATGGTGCCCACTCGCTCGGCGCCAGCCAACTCCTTCTCGTACGAGCCCAGGCGACTCTCGGCGAGGATGTAGCGCTTGCCGGACGCCTCCATCACCGCATACTCGATCTGCGGTCCGACTGCGAGCGCCAGGTTCGAGGGCAGGGTCCAGGGTGTGGTGGTCCAGGCGAGGATGCGCTCACCGGTCTCGAGTTCGAACTCCACCGTAAGAGCCGGATCCTGTCGGTCGCGGTACACGTCGTCCATACGGGTCTCGGTGTTGCTGAGCGGCGTCTCGCAGCGCCAGCAGTAGGCCAGCACGCGGAAACCCTCGTAGATCAGACCCTTGTCCCACAGCGTCTTGAACGCCCACATGACGCTCTCCATGTACGAAGTGTCGAGCGTCTTGTAGTCGTTCTCGAAGTCCACCCAACGGGCCTGTCGAGTGACGTAGCGATGCCAATCGTCGGTGAAGCGCAGCACGCTGGTGCGACAGGCATCGTTGAATTTGTCGATACCAAAACGGGTGATCTCCGGGTGTCCGCTGATGCCAAGTTCCTTCTCAGCCACCACCTCCGCCGGAAGACCGTGACAATCCCACCCAAACCGGCGATGCACCTGCTGGCCGCGCATCGTGCGATAGCGAGGCACAGCGTCCTTCACGAAGCCGGTGAGGAGATGGCCGTAGTGCGGCAAGCCGTTGGCGAACGGCGGGCCGTCGTAGAACACGTACTCATCGGCGCCCTCTCGCTGGTCGATGGACGCCTGAAACGTGCCGTCGGCATCCCACCGCTGCAGGATGTCGCGTTCGATGGTGGGGAACGAAGGTTGGGTGTGAACGAGGGGGTACGCCATGGTTGCTCCTGGAAGGTTGTTCCAGGGACGAGCCGAAGCCCGCGGTACCACCCTGCTTGCACCGGCCCTCGGACCGATACCACTCGTCTTCGCCAGCGATATCGGGCTGGACCCGTTCGGTTCTACTGGGCACCCGCCAAGGCGGAAACTGTTCTTCCGAAGGCTCAGAGGTGATGGCCTCGTCGTCGCCGTGTGGAGAGTTTACTGGAGTTCTTCGTCGTCGATGTGAAACGGGTTCGGCAGCGGCGGCATATCGGGGCGGGACATCTCGCCCGTGATGTCTGATGTCGGGGCACCCTGGCCGCGACCATTGGCCACCTCGGCATCGAGCATGCGCCACACCTGATCGCTGGTGTCGACGTCGCCCGACGACATCGTGGGCACTGCGTCGTCGCCGGAGGGGTTCGGAGCAGCGGTCTCAGCCGTGTCGTCGAGATCCTCGAGATCGGGCACTGCACTGGACACCGGGCTGATCGATGCCGGCAGTTCCTCCGCCGACGCCGACAGCAACGGTCGGCGCATGTCGCCGAGACCGCCGGGCACGCGCTCGACCAGTTCCTGCAATTGCACTGCCGCATCGCGGAGACGCTCACGCTGCGCCTGCAGGTGCTGCTCGAGATGATCCACATCAGCGAGCAGGAAATCGCGACGAGCGAGCAGCGACTGCACTTCGTTGTCGGCGCTCACCTTCTCGTCCTCAGCAGCGCGGCGGGCCTCGAACCGAGCATCATCGACCGTCTTGGCCGCCATCGTGCGGGCGGTGTCCATCACACGGCCAGCTTCGTCGCGAGCCTTCGCCACGATGGAGTCCGCCTCGGAGCGAGCCTCTGACACCGTCTGGTCGGCAGTGCGCTGTGCAAGCAGCAGCGTGCGACTGATCATCTCGGTATCGCCGGTGGGCGACGACGGCGCGGCGGGCGCAGCCGACTGCACCTGCTGAGAGACCTCCTGCAGCTTCGCCACTGCGGCGCGCGCCCGAGCTTCCATCGCCGTGGCCTGGTTCTGTGCGAACTCGACCGCACCGGCCACTTGCTCTCTGAAGGCGTCGACCTCTTCAGGGTCGTAGCCCCTCTTCACCAGCTTGAAACCGGTGCTGCGAACTGCCTGCGGGGTCATCTCCATAGGACTGATGTTACGCGCGATCAGGCGCCGAAACCGGCGTTGTCGAAACCGGAGGAACGAGGTGCCGGTTTCAACAGGTAGACACCCGATGCCACCTTCTCCATCGAGCCATCGAGCGCGTAACAAAGACCACTGGCGAAATCGATGAGACGGCGCGAAACCTCACGGTCTGCAGCCTCAAGATTCATGATGACCGGCAGGCCTTCTTTGAACTTGTCGGCGACTTCCTGTGCCGAGTCGAATCGACGAGGACGCACGGTGTACGGCTCGCCCGCAGCAGCACCGTTGATCGGCCGAGTGGCCGAGACAGAGCGAGGGTTGATCGGCCGAGGCTGCACACCACTGTCGTCGGTGGCCGGCAAAGGGCGGCGACCGGTGATGTCGGATCCCGATGGAAAGGTCTGTCGCGTCGGCACGGGCCGGACCGTCTCGGTCTCGTACTCACCACCGGGCGCACGACCGGGACGAACTTGCTCCTCGCGCGGCGGCCGCGCCTGGCGCGGCTGCTCCTGCGGAACTTCATAGTCGTCGTAGGCATCATCTGGCCCGAGGCCCAGATAATCCATTGCCTTCTTCCACATCGACATTGCTGCCCCTCCTACGGGCCCGAGGCTATCGCACCAGCGTGCTCAGACGGGGACGCTCGCCGAAGAGCGCGCTACCGACCCGCACCTGCGTGCTGCCTTCCTGAACAGCCACCTCGAGGTCGTCGGTCATACCCATCGACAGCATCGACAGACCAAGACGGTCGAGCAACGAGCGCGCGGCTCGAAAGCCGGGCCGTGCCGCTTCCGGACCGCCCAGTGTGGGCCCCACCGTCATCAGCCCGCGCACCTCGAGCGCAGCGGCCTGCGCGGCCTCCACCAATGCGGGCACCTCGACGATCGGGCAGCCACCCTTGCCCTCTTGCGATTCGGGAGCCACCTGGATCAGTACTGCTGCTCCCGGCACCCTCTTGGCCAGTTCAGTCACCAACGAGAGACGGTCGACTGTCTCATAGACCGTGACAACGGGAGCGAGCGCGCGCACCTTGTTCGTCTGCAGTTGTCCGATGAAATGCACGCCGAATGGCAGCAGTTGCCCACCCAACTTCGTCACGAGTTCCTGCGAATAGTTCTCGCCGACCGCTCCGCAACCGGCTCGGTGCGCCGCCCAACATGCTTCAATCCCGAACGTCTTGGTAACCGGCAAGATCGAAACCCCAAGACCACCGGCACGGGCGATGCGGTCGCGCACATGGGCGAGACGTTCTGCAACCTGTAGATCGAGTTCGGTCATGCCATCCACTCTCGCATTCTCAATGCTCCGCCATCATCGTGATCGTGCACACGTGACGCTGCGACTGGCCGCGCCGATGCGAAAACCAGCGGTCGGGGTGGCAACGCGTGCACGCGCCGATGTCGATCATCGGCACTCCCACCTCGGCGAGCGCAGCGGCCACCACCGCAGGAAGGTGCAGACTCGGCGTGCCCCATGTGGTGGTGGCAACGACGGCAGGGCCGAATCGGGCTTCGAAATCGGCCAGCAGATCGGGCCCGAATTCGTTACAGCACCCGTGGATGCACGGCCCGAGCACGGCCTCGAGGCGTTCTGCTGACGCAGCGGCCACCGCCCCCTGCAGCACACCATCGAGCGCGCCACGCCATCCGGCATGTGCTGCGCCGATGACGCCATTGCCGTGCGCGTCGACCCCGGCCAAGAGCACGGGGGCACAGTCCCCCACCCACACGGACAGCACCGCACCATGGCAGCGGGTGATGGCGGCATCGCCGACGGCACCATCGTGTTCGCCGGGTTCGGCGACCACCCTCACCACGGTGCCATGTACCTCATCGAGTTGGGTCCACGCACCAGGCGCGAACGCGTGCCGACGATGTCGCAGCGCGACGGCGTTGCTCTCGATGTGGAAATCGCCGTCGGAGATGGTGCTGTAGCGAAGGTGAGCGACGGCATCGCCGCAGCGCACCTTCACCCCGGCTGCATCACTTCAAGAAGGAGGGCACGTCGAAATCGTCGTCGCCGTCGTCGAGCGAGTCGGAGGTGTCGTCGGCGAAGAGATCCTTCAAGGACCCACCGGACGGAGCCGGCTTCGCATCGGGCACTGCCTTCACGATCGGGCGAGTGTTGCCCTGGTTCGCCTGGGTGTCCCAGCGATCGAACCCGGCAGCGATGACCGTGACCTTCACCTCGTCGCCCATCTCGTCGTCGATGACCGTACCGAAAATGATGTTGGCGTCTTGATGCGCCACGCCGTGGATGATCTCGGCGGCGGCGTTCATCTCGAACAGCCCCATGCTCGACGGACCGGTGATGTTCAGCAGAATGCCCCGGGCCCCATCGATGGCTGCTTCGAGCAGCGGGCTGCTGATGGCTGCCTTGGCCGCCGTCACGGCACGGTTCTCGCCGCTGGCCTGACCGATACCCATCAGCGCCGAGCCGGCGCTGGAAAGGATCATCTTCACGTCGGCGAAGTCGGTGTTGATGAGGCCGGGCGTAGTGATGAGATTGGTGATGCCCGACACGCCCTGGAGCAGCACTTCGTCGGCCATCTTGAATGCGTTGAGGACGCTGGTCTTCTCGTTCGCGACGGTGAGCAACCGGTCGTTCGGGATAACGATGAGCGTGTCGACCTTCTCCTTCAGGCGCTGCACACCGGTGTCGGCCTGCACCGCCCGACGGCGTCCTTCGAAGCTGAACGGTCGGGTGACCACACCGATGGTGAGCGCGCCCATGGTGCGGGCCACCTCGGCGATGACCGGCGCGGCACCCGTGCCGGTGCCACCACCTTCGCCGGCGGTGATGAACACCATGTCGGCGCCCTTGATCATCTCTTCGATCTCGTCGCGATGCGTCTCGGCGGCGTTGCGACCCACATCGGGATCGCTACCGGCGCCAAGGCCACGCGTGAGGTCTCGACCGATGTCGAGCTTCACGTCGGCGTCGCTCATCAGCAGTGCCTGGGCATCGGTGTTCACTGCGATGAACTCGACACCCTTCAAGCCTGCGTCGATCATGCGGTTGACGGCGTTGACTCCGCCACCACCCACACCAATGACCTTGATGACGGCGAGATAGTTCTGGGGAGCGGCGGCCATCAGCGGCACCTCCGGGTTTCGATGTGGGAAAAACTATGTTCGTGCACGGCCCTACCTGCTGGTTGTGAAGGAGCGTAGCCGCAGGCCAACCCTCTTGGCGGGATAGGCCTGCTCAACACCCGGGAACCACGCCGACCTCCGAGGTCGACACGTCGATACTGCACACGCCGTCGAGGCCGGTACGCACCTGCTGGAGCAGCCGGGCGAGCTTGTCGTCGAGTGCCTTGTCGTCGCCGAGTCGCACCTGAATCGGGTCCGTGTTGCTGTCGGCCGGGCTCGCCAGCACCATGGAGAGCGTGCCGGTGGAGGAATCAACACCGATCGACTTCGTCACCCGGCGAATCTCGGGAGGCAACGACACCACCAGCACACCGGCGCTGCCATAGGGCCCTCCAGCGAACTGGCCGCGTTCGGTGTCGGGGTTGTTCCCTGTGATCAACGGGTAGCCGATCGGCTGCCCCTTCAGCACGTCGAGCACCCGACCCTGCTGGTCGATCACTCTGAACTGCTGGTCACCACCCTGGAACGTGGCCACCGGCTTCCGCTCGCGGAGGTCGATGACGACGGTGTGCGGAAAGTCGGTGGTCACCCGAGCCCGCTCGACCCACGGCACACCTTCCAGCGTGCGCTGAGCAGCCTGGGTGTCCACCAGCAGCACCGGCTCGCCCTTCAGCGAGTCCACTACCTGCTGCAGCACGTCGGCGTCGGTGTACACCGCACCCTGCACCTGGACATCGGTGACATCGAAGATCGGTGACGCCACGACGGCAATAGCGGCAACCGCCAACAACAGCACTCCGCTGGCGATGCTCACCCAGATCAGTCTGCGTCGGCCCTCGGCGCGGCGATTCGCAATTCGGCGAGCCCGAATGCGCGGGTCGATGCCGCCGTTGCTGGCACTGCCCGTGCCTGGAGCGGGCTGCGTGCCGGGCCCATCGTCGAGGTCGCCAATGACCACCGTGGAGCGCTGCCCGGTGACATCGAGTTCGTCGTCGAGATAGACCGTGTCGGGCTGCTCGTCGTGCTCGATGACGATGGTCTTGCGGGAAGATTCCGCTGCACCGATAGGAACAGGGACAACCAGTTCATCGTCCTTTATTGCGGCGACCTCTATTGCGGCGACCTCTACTGCGGCGTTCTCGGGTTCGGTGTCCTTCAGTGCCTCGTCCTCGAACGCCTCGTCCTCGAACGCCTCATCCTCAAACGCCTCGTCGTCGAATGCCTCGTCCGCAACGCCGTCGATCCCGCCGGCTGGTGACAGTCCCAAGATCCGATCGATCGACGGATCGTCGAAGTCGTAGCCCTTTTCGGGCGGCGGGGCCTCCTTCGAGAACGCCACCATCAGTTCGTCGAGCACGCGGTCGGGCACGTGTTCGGGCTCATGATCCGGTTCGGTCACAGTGCCACCCCCTCCCGCTGTTCGGATTCCACGTCGGCAAACCCCACCAGTCGTACCTCACTGCGCAGCAGAAATCCGGTCATCTCGACAACTCGGGAACGCACGTACTCCATCACCGCACGCACATCAGCGGCGGTTGCACCATGCTCGGCCTGCACGAAGTTGGCGTGTTTGTCGCTCACGAATGCGCCGCCGATCCGAAAGCCGCGCAGTGCGAGCCCATCGATCAGCTGAGCTGCAGCGAGCTCGCCGGGCACCGGGTTCACGAACACCGAGCCAGCATTCTGGCCGCCGGGTTGGTGCTCGCGCCGCCACCGAACAATCTCACTGAGCGATGCTTCGGCGACCGCCGCATCGCCCTGGACCAATTGCAGCGTCGCATCGAGCACCACCTGATGATCGGCGAGGTCGGAACCACGGAATCGCAGACCCAGACGCTGAGCCTCCACGAATCCCCGCCGGCCAGTGTGCAGATCCAGCAGTTGCACTCCCACCAACGACGCGGCCATGTCGCTGCCGTGTCCTCCGGCGTTCATGCGCACCGCGCCACCTATCGAGCCCGGAACACCAACCGCCCACTCGAACCCGGTGAGGCCCAACGATGCGGTCCGTCGGGCCAGTACGGGCAACGCCGTGGCCGCTCCCGCAACCACCACGGTGCCGGTGATCTCCACGGTGTCGGCGAACTCGGCCAGCGACACCGCAATGCCGGCAAACCCGCTGTCGGCCACCAGCAGGTTGGATCCGCGGCCGATGATCAGCACCGGAAGCCCCGTGTCGTGGATGACTTCCGCTACTGCCGCCAGATCGCTGGCCGTGCGCGGAGTCGCGAAGACCGCTGCTGGGCCACCAAGCTTGTAGGTGGTGTGCGGGGCCAATGGCTCGTCGAGCACCGCAAAGCCATCGAGGCGCGCCAAGGCCTGCGTCTGCAGATCGCGCAGGGTCATGTCGGCCGCTGCTCGACGCGCAATTCCACTCGACGCGCCTGCACTTCGTCGGGCAGCGATGCGATGTCGCCACAGCCCATGGAGATGCACACGTCGCCATCAACCAGTCGGCGTGCCAGATAGTCGACCAGATCGGCGCGACCCGGCATCCACACCAGCGCGGTCTCGGGGTGAGCGTCGAGCACGGCGTTCACCACGAGCTTTCCGGTGACACCCGGGATCGGAGTGGTGCCGGAGGCGAAGATCTCGGTGAGTACCACGAGGTCTGCGGCCTCGAACGCGTCGCGATACTCCTGCCACATCACGGCCATCCGGTTGAAGCGGTTGGGTTGGAACACAGCAACGACACGTCGCCAGCCGTCACCGCTCGATTTCGCAGCGGTGAGTACTGCTGCGATCTCGTTGGGAAGATGTGCGTAGTCGTCGACGAGGGTGACGCCGTCATCGACCACCCTGATGTCGAATCGACGCGCGACCCCGCCGAACTTGGACAGCGCAGCCGATGCAACGTCGAACGGCACACCGATGGACACTGCCATAGCCAGCGCACCGGTGGCGTTGCGCACGTTGTGGATGCCTCGCAACGGCAATGCGACGGAGCCCAGCGACTGCCCACCATGCACCACATCGAAGGTGAATGCACCACCGATCGGCTCGATGTTCGTGGCAACGAAATCGGCGGTCGGATCCGTTCCATAGGTGATGGCGCCGTGACGCACCGCAAGTTCGGCGCACCGTTCGTCGTCCTCGCACAGCACCTTCGGCCCGGGTATCTGCGAGAGATAGCGATCGAAGCCCTCAATGATGGCTTCGTAGGTGCCGTAGTGGTCGAGGTGATCGACCTCCACGTTCGTGAGAATCGTGCCGTGGAGCGGCAACTCCAGATGCGTTCCGTCGCTCTCGTCGGCCTCCACAACCAACCACTCTCCGCCCGTCCACTGCGCGCCCGTGCCCATGTCGGTCACGTCGCCGCCGATCACGAAATTCGGCCGCAGACCTGCCTGCGAAAGTATGAGCATCAGCATCGAAGTGGTCGACGTCTTGCCATGCGTGCCGGCCACCGCCAGCGACTTCGCTTGCGCACAGATCGAGGCGAGCATGCCCGAGCGATGCATCGAGACGACTCCCACCTTCGCCGCCTCATCGAGCTCGATGTTTCGGGCAGGAATCGCAGTGGAGTAGGTGATCGCGTCGCGGTCGTGCACTGCAGCACGATCGTGGCCGACCGCCACGCGCACGCCCGCGGCGCGCACGCGATCCAGCACACTGCGCTCACGGATGTCGCTACCGGTGACATCGTGACCCATCTCGGCCAGCACGATCGCGATGGCGCTCATTCCCGGCCCGCCGACGCCGACAACGTGATACTTACCGGGAACCGAGAGGTCTAACGGCGCTTGCGGGATCATCGAGCACCTCCGTTCGCGGCGACGCGCTGCACCAACCGAACCAAGGCACCACTTCGATGCATGGTGCCGGCCTCGCGGGCACGGTGTGCCATCACAGCCAGCCGACCGCGGTCGTTCATGAATCCGTCGAGTTCGGCGACGAGTCGATCCACGCCGAAGTCTGCCTGCTCCACCAGCATCGCGGCCCCTTGCTCGGACAGCACCTTGGCATTGTCGACCTGATGATTTTCCGCTGCGTCAGGCCAGGGCACGATGATGGCGGGGGCCCCCACCGTCGCCAGCTCGGCAATGGTGCCGGCCCCACCACGGGTGACCAACAGATCTGCGGCGGCGTACAGCAATGGCATGCGGTCCTCATAGCCAATCACGCGATACAGGATGCCGTTCGCACCGTCCCGAGTGGGCGCGGCCGCGTCGAGATTCCGGTCGCCCACCACGTGGTACACCGCCAGGTCGTTTCGTTCCCCAAGGCGCTCGACTGCTTGCTCCACCACTCGGTTCACTGCGGCGGCTCCCTGTGATCCGCACATCACCGCCACCACGAAGCGGTCTTGCGGTAGCCCGAGGGCATCACGCGCAGCGACGCGAGTGGCGTCGCGATCCAGCGCAATGATCTCCTGCCGCACCGGCGCCCCGGTGAGTTCCGCACGCGGCAACACGCTGCCGTCGAACGCCACGGCCACCGCAGCGGCCTTCTTCGCCATGAGCTTGGAGACCAAGCCGGGGCGACGGTCGTAGGAGACCACGACGTAGGGCACCTTCAGCCGGCGGGCTGCCCAGGTGGCTGGAAAGCTGCCGTAGCCGCCCACGTTCACGACCACGGCGGGCCGGAGTTGCTGCAGCAACCGTTCGGCCTGCTTCGTGGCGCGACGCAGCTTTGGAACGAAGGCGAAGTTGCGGCTACTGAAACTGCGCTGCAACCCGACCACATCGAGGAGGGTGTGCGGGTAACCGCTCGCCGGAGCCAACCGAGTCTCCACGCCGCGTTGCGTGCCAACGTAATGAACGGCCTGTGGGTCGACGCCGGCAGCCACCAACGCATCGGCGATCGCCAGGGCGGGCAGCACGTGGCCGGAGGTGCCACCGCCGGTGACGACCGCGTGGGTGCGGGGTGCGTTCATCGCACGTTGCGGGCCACGTTCAACAGCAGCCCCGTGGCCACGAGCGTGACGAAGAGCGAACTGCCACCGGCGGAGAAGAACGGCAGGGTGAGGCCGGTGACCGGCATCATTCCGGTGACACCACCGATGTTGATGATGGCCTGCACGACGAACCACCCCACGATGCCGCCAGCAAGCAGGCTGTGGAATCGGTCCGGGGTGGCGAGTGCCACCTGCACACCTGCATAGGCGAGCACGAGGAATCCACCGAGCACGGCCACCACACCGATCATGCCCAACTCCTCCGCCACCACGGCAAAGATGAAGTCGCTGTGCGCAAGCGGGAGAAACTCGCCGAGCTTGTTCTCGCCGCGTCCCACACCGGAACCGGTGACGCCACCTTGGGCCATGGCGATCATCGCCTGCCATGTCTGGTAGCTGAGGTGATCCTTGTGGGCAGCGATGTCCATGAAGGCGGTGAAGCGGGCTTCACGTCGAGGACTCGAGACCACGAAGGCGGCGCCAACCAGGCCGCCAGCCAACCCGAAACCAGCCATCGGCACCAGCGGCGCGCCAGCGATGAACGCCACGAAGAACACGATGGCCGCCAGCACGATCGCCGAACCAAGGTCGCCCTGCGCGAGACACAGCACGCACGCAGCTCCGCCAAAGCCAAGTACCGGCAGAAGGGTGCGGCCGATGTCGTGCATTTCGTTGCGGCGGTTCGCCAATAGGTGTGCGCACATCACCAGCAGCGCCAACTTGAGGAACTCACTGGGCTGGAAGTTGAGGGGGCCTACCGCCACCCACGACCTCGCATCGTTCACCTTGTCGCCGATGCCGGGCAGGAACGGCAGCACCATCAGGCCGCAGGCGAATACGAAACCCGGCACCACGAACGGCCGCCACCGACGCGTGGGAATACGCATCACCGCAACCAACCCCATGGTGCCCAGCGCCGCCCACATGAACTGCTTGTTGAACAGGCGCCACGGCGAGTTGCCCTTGTGGAACTGAGCGATCGAGGTAGCGGACAGCACCATGACCAGACCGAGCATCGTGAGCACTGCTGCCACCACGGCGATGATGTAGAAGGCGGTGGGCGGTGGCGTGGTTGCTGCACGCTGCTGGGGGTTGCGGGTGGGGTGGCGACGCATCGCCTGCGCCCGTTCCAACGATGCCCGATGGCGATCGCCGATGACCGTCGATGAACTGGTCATGCGTGCTCCTTGTCCAGTTGGGCCACGAGGCGCTTGAAGTCGTCACCGCGGGCCGGATAACCGCCACCCGGGTACCAGTCGAAGCTTGCGCAGGCCGGCGACAGCAGCACCACATCGCCCGCCGCAGCAAAGTCGGCCGCCAGTTCCACAGCGTCAGCCATCGTCGAGGCCAGCGCAGTCGGACAGTACGCGGCGAAGGCTGCGACCACGTCGGGGCCAGCTTCGCCGAGGCCCACCACAGCCTTCACCCGAGCGTGCTCGGACGCCAGGCTGGCCAGATCGAGTCCCTTGTTGCGGCCGCCGGCGAGCAGCACCACGCGCTCGAAGCCACGAATGGCAGTGAGCGCCGCGTGCGGACTGGTGGCCTTCGAGTCGTTGAACCATTCGGCACCGCGAACGCTGCCGAGCGGCTCGATGCGGTGCGGTGGGTGGCGGAAGGTGGCAAGCGCCGCACGTACATGCGACGCCTCGGCGAGGCCACTCTCCAGCACGAGGGCCGCAGCGGCCAAAGCATTGGTGATGTCGTGCGGCAGGCGACGAGTCATCTCCGAGACCGGAGCGATGGGGCCCGCTGGACCCACCAGCCAGCCATCTTCGACGCGATAGTCCGCGTTGGCCGCAGCGAAGGTGCGCGCCGCTCCGCCCGCGTGTGCCAGGTTCCGCATCACGATCGGATCGTCGGCAAAGCCGATCGCCACGTCGGTGGGGCGACGGTGGGCCCACATCCGGGCCTTCGCCGCTTCGTAGGACTGCATCGACCGATGCCAGTTCTGATGGTCGGGCGCAAGGTTCAACCACACCGAGGCCTCGGCCCGGAACGACGACAGCCAGTTCAGGCGGAAGCTGCTGCATTCCACGGCGAAGGCGTGCACGTCGTCGTCGAGCGCTGCCGCCAACGGCACCTCGGTGTTACCCACTGCAGCAGCCCGTAGGCCGGCCGCTTCCAGCATGTGCTGGGTGAGCAAGGTGGTGGTGGTCTTGCCGTCGGTGCCGGTGATAGCCAGCATCGGACGCGGTCCGGATGGGCGCTCCTGCTCCCACTCGTACGCGAGATCGATCTCGGTGCGCAAGGCGACACCGCGCTCGATGGCGGCCACGATGAGGGGGTGCGTCTCGGGCACCCCCGGTGCCGGGCAGACCATGTCGACGTCGTCGAGCAAGGTAGTAATGGCCGCAGCGTCGGGCTGCTCCACGAGCACAGTGCCGAGCGCCGCCGCCATGGCCCGCTTGGCGTCGGTAGGAGCGTCATCGGAGACGATCAACGACCAACCTCGCCGCACCAACTGCGTCGCCAATGCATCGCCGCTGAGGGCGATGCCGTGGACGAGAGCGGTACGGGTCATGGCCAGCCTCAGAGGTTGTCCGTGATGTGGGTGAAATCGCCGATGAAGATCGCCAGTGCGCTCGCGACGAAGATGCCGCAGATCAGCCAAAAGCGAATGATCACGGTGGTCTCGGGCCAGCCGATGAGCTCGAAGTGATGGTGAATCGGCGACATCCGAAACAACCGCTTCTTCCGGCCGGACGCCTTGAACACGGTCATCTGCACGGCGACCGACCCGGCCTCCATCACGTTGATGCCGCAGATGAGAATCAAGAGCAGCTGGGTGTTCGAGGTGACGGCGAGCAACGCAAGCGCCGTGCCGATGGCCAGCGCGCCGACATCGCCCATGAAAATGCGCGCAGGCGCTGCGTTGTACCAGAGGAACCCTCCGCATGCGCCTGCAAAGGCGGCAGCGAACACGGCGAGGTCGAGCGGGTTGACCACGTCGCCATACACCGTCGGATTACGGAACGCCCAGTAGGCGATGATCGTGAAGGCGAGAAAGCCGAGCATGGCCGAGCCACCTGCCAGGCCGTCGAGGCCGTCGGTGACGTTCACGGCGTTGCTGGTGCTCCAGATGATGATGCCGACGAATATCACGAACAGCGGCCAGGGCACATGCCAACCCGGGAAATTCGAACGGGTGAACGAGATGGTCTCGCTCACACCAGTGGCAGCCACCAGCCACCAGGCGATGAGCATCGAGATGCCGAGCGTGATGTAGCTCTTCTTCTTCCAGAAGATCCCACGATTGTGACGCTTGCGTACCTTGATGAAGTCGTCGATGAACCCCATGCCGCCGAGTGCCAGCACGGCCACCCACATGATCATCGCCTGATCGGAGAACGCGATGCCGCCGCGGAGGTGGCTGACGAGCCAGCCAGCGAGGGCCGCCAGAATGATGGCGAGGCCACCCATCGTGGGCGTTCCCTGCTTGGCCATGTGGTGCTCTGGCCCGAGGTCCTCCTTGCCCAGAATCGGCTGACCTGTTCCGGCCTTGCGAAAGAACTTGATGAGGAATCGAGTACCGAAGAGGGACACCAGCATCGCAGTGGCTCCGGCAATCATGACGGCGATCACTGCGCTACCTCCAGCAGTTCGCGCGCCACGGCGCGATCGTCGAACGGAATGGCGTCGCCGCCGATGGTCTGTGTGGTCTCATGACCCTTGCCGGCGATCACGACAACGTCGCCCGCTGTCGCACCCTGGAACGCCAGGGCGAAGGCTTGGCGTCGGTCGGGTTCGCTCACAACATGAGAACGGTAGTCGGCGGGTACCCCCGCGATGATGGCATTGATGATGCTGATGGGATCCTCCGAACGCGGATTGTCGGACGTCACCACCACCCGATCGGCCAGTTCGGCCGCCACGTGTCCCATCTCCGGCCGCTTCTCGGTGTCGCGATCCCCACCGCAGCCGAAGACGACGGTCACGTGTCCACTGCCGGCCGCCGAGCGCGCAGCCTTGAGCGCCTCGCGAAGCCCGTCCGGCGTGTGGGCGAAGTCGATGATGACATCGAACGGTTGCCCAGCGCGGACCGGTTCGAATCGGCCTGGCACCGTTCCGGCAGCGCTGAGTCCTTCGGCTACCACGGCAGGATGCAGACCCAGCGCTGCGCAGGCGGTGGCGGCAGCGAGGCTGTTCATCGCATTGAAGGCACCACCGATACCCACCTGCACGCGCTGGCCGCGCCACAGATACGAGTGCGATGTCGGACCCACCTGGAGATCGCTCATGTCGTGGCGGCTGAAGCTGATCATCGGGATCGGATCCGCATCCACCAGCAGACGGCCGTGAGGGTCGTCGACGTTCGCCACGCCTACCTCGGATCGCCCGGCTTCGAACAGCATCGCCTTCGCGGCGAAGTAGCGCTCCATGGTGCCGTGGAGATCGAGGTGGTCGCGGCCGAGGTTCGTGAACACAGCAACGTCGAAATGGCATCCGTCCGCACGGTGCAGTTCGAGTCCGTGCGAAGAGACCTCCATCACCACCGCTCGCTTGCCATCGGCCACGAACCCCGCAAGGGTCTCCTGCAGGTCCGGCGACTCCGGCGTGGTGTGCTTCCCTGTGAGCGTGCCGACCATTCCTGTCGGCACTCCCGCGTGCTCGAGCACCGACGCGATCAAGTTGACCGTGGTGGTCTTACCGTTGGTGCCGGTGACACCCACCACGGTGAGCGAGCGCGACGGGTGCGCCCAGAACGCCGACGCCAGCAACCCCATCGCAGCTCGCGCATTCGGCACCACGAGCTGGACAATCTCGAGATCGAGCTCCCGTTCCACCAACAGTGCTGACGCGCCGGCGGCAACAGCGGCTGCGGCGAAATCGTGCCCATCGGCATTGACCCCGGGCAAGCAGCAGAAGAGAAACCCCTCGGCGACCTTGCGTGAGTCGTGGGTGATACCTGCAATCGGGATTGCGGCATCGCCGCGCAGCACCACCGCGGGCAGCGCTGCGTCGGAGACAAGCGCACCGAGCAGACGGTCGACCATGATCAGCCGCCTGCAGCGCAGCCGGCGCCGCCCGCAGTGGGCATGATCGCCAACTCGTGGATGGCCGCCGTAGCGATCTTTGCGAACAGCGGCGCCGCAGCCTTACCACCGAAGCGATCCGCCGAGGTGGGGTCGGGTTCGTCAATGGTGACCAGGATCGTCACCTTGGGAGCCTGGGCGGGGAAGAAGCCCGCGAACGACGCCCGGTAGAGACGGTTGTTCTTGTCGCCGTAGGTGCCCTTCTGGACCTTGTAGGCGGTGCCGGTCTTTCCTGCAACCGCGATGCCATCGATCCGAGCGTCCTGGCCGGTGCCATCACACACCACACCCTGCATCATCGAGGTCATCGTTGCCGCCGAGGCCTTCGAGATCACCGTGTGGCTCTTCGACTTGGCGGTCTTCTGTACCGAACCATCGGCACCGATGGTGGCCTTCAGCAGTTTCGGCTCCACGAACACGCCCTTGTTGGCCACCGCGTTGATTGCAGCGGTGAACTGCAGCGCGGATGCCTGATAGTGGTAGCCGTACGTGACCGTCACGGCCTCCGTGCCCTGCCACTTGTCGGGCGAATCGATGATGCCGTTCGTCTCGCCCGGGAAGTTCAGCGATGTCTTATGGCCGAAGCCGAACAGATCCAGGTACTTCGCCAAGGTGGTGGTACCGACCTGATTGGCCAGTTTGTAGGTGCCCAGGTTCGAGGAGTGCACGAGGATGTCGCGCATCGACATCGGAACGGTGCCATGAGGTTCGGCGTCATTGATCGTCTTCTCCCACTGCGTTCCCGGGTTGAAAACCATCTTGCCGGGCACATCGATCACGGTCTCGGGGGTCGCCGTGCCGGTGTCGACCACCGCAGACAGGCTGAACACCTTGGCCACCGACCCGGGCTCGAACGCCTCCACGGCGGCGAGGTTGGCGGAGGTCACCTTCACCTGGTCGTCCTTGGTATCGCGCTCCACGTTTGCCATGGCGTAGATCTCGCCGGTGGCGGTGTCCATCACGACCACCGTGCCGCCCTTGGCCTTCACCTCGTCCACACGTTGGAGCAACCCTTGCTCCACCTGGAACTGCAGCGACCGGTCGAGAGTGAGCACCAGGTCCTGACCGGGAATGGGCTGAATGGTGGTGGCATCGGAACCGGCAATGGAACGGCCCTTGCTGTCGTGCTCGCGTACCCGCTCGCCGTCGGTGCCGGTGAGCAGATTGTCGAACTGCATCTCGAGCCCGGCTGTGCCATTCCCATCGATGTCGGTGCGGCCTAGCACGCTGCGGCCAACCTCTCCGCTCGGCATCGTGCGCTTGTCTTCGCGCACCCGATCCACACCTGCGAGGTTCAGCGCCATCACTGCATCGGCGGTCGTGTCGTCGATCTGACGGGCCACATAGACAAAGCTCTTGTCCTTCGCCGTCATCGCTGCGAGCAACTTCGCCTGCTTGGTGGCGTCGAGACCAAGCACCGACGACAACACGCCGAGCGTGGCCTGTGGATCGGTGATGAGCTGCGGGTTCACGAAGATGGTGCTCGAGGGAACGCTGATAGCAAGCTCTCCTCCGTCGCGAGCGAAGATCGTGCCGCGTTGCGCGTGCAGCACGCTCTCGCTGACACGTTGGGCGCGTCCGGCCGCGACGAGCGTGTCGCTGCCCACGGTCTGCAGGAACACGACCCGACCGATCACCGCAAGGAACACCAGGGCGGTGAGACCGAGCACGAAGAGCATGCGAGCGCGAGGGTTGCCGGCACGAAACGTCAGCCGAATCGTGGCCGGCTTCTTCGCCCGCCTTTGCTGCGGTTGGCGCTGTTTCTGAACACGCGGTGCTGCAACACGCGGTGCTGCAACACGCGGTGGAGCGCTGCGCTTCACCGGAGCCGTGCGGGTGACGGGTCCGTGCGTACGGGTGCGGGTGCTATTGCTCACGGCGCTCCACCCGACTGCGCCTTGACCGCGGCGTATGAAGCGAACTCTTCTTCGATCGTCACCTTCGCCACGTGGTCCCTCGGCGCGCCACTGCGCTGGACTGCCGCCACCACGCTGGCGTCGAGCGTTCGGAACTGCGTCTGGGTGGCGGGTACCATGCCGAGTGCCGCAGCCTGGGTGGCGAGCCGGCCGGGCGAACGAAGCTCGGCTCGTTCACGGCGCAACACGTCGTACTGCTGGTGTGCTGCGCGAATACGCCGGTCCAAGGTGTCGAGCGCAAGTTGACGGCGGGCGATTTGCGTCTGGAAGGCAGCGGCTCCCAGCATCAGACCAAACACCACGACACAGCCGGCGACGATCCAGCGCGCCGTGCGACGCTGCGGAGCGACGACGACGAGGCTGGGCTTCTGGACTACAGGGCGCTCGTACGCGCTGCCGTGAACACGGCTGCGGACAGAGGTCGCTCGTTCGGAGTGCGCGGGCAATGCCATGGCAGATCCCTCAGCGACGACCGCGGGTAGGGCTGTCGGCGATGCGCTCGACCACGCGGAGTCGGGCACTCGCAGCGCGGCGGTTGCCGGCCTGTTCAGCGGGCGAAGGGGTGCGAGGCACGCCGCGCACGAGACGGACGGTCTGCACCGCGTCGCACACACACGGCAGCTCCGGCGGGCATTCGCAGCCGCCAGTGTCGGCCTCCCGGAAGGTCTCCTTCACGATGCGGTCCTCGCCCGAGTGGTACGAGAGCACTGCGATACGCGCCCCGGGGGTGGTGCGATCGATGGCGGCATCGAGCGCCGCGGGGAGGGCGTCGAGTTCGCCGTTGACCTCGATACGGATGGCCTGGAAGGTGCGCTTGGCCGGGTGGCCACCGGTGCGGCGCGCTGCGGCTGGGATGGCGCTCACGACGATCTCGGCGAGTTGCGCGGTGCGCTCGATCGGACGCGCCGCGACGATGGCGTTGGCAATCCGCTTGGCAAAGCGCTCGTCGCCGTACTGCTGCAGCACACGGGCGAGCTGGTCGGCCGGGTACCCGTTCACCACGTCGCTGGCAGACCACGCTTGGCTCTGGTCCATGCGCATGTCGAGCGGGGCGTCATTGCGGTAGCTGAAGCCCCGATCGGCCACGTCGAGCTGGGGAGAGCTCACCCCGAGGTCGAACAGTGCACCGGAGAGCTGATCGATGTGCATGGCGTCCATGGCGTCGTGAAGGCCGTCGAATCGCGTGTGATACACCCGCACCCTGTCGCCGAATCGGGCGAGCCGCTGCTGCGCTGCCGCTAGGGCCCGCTCGTCGCGGTCGATCCCGAGGATCGAGAGGTGCTCCCACCGGTCGAGCAGATGTTCTGCGTGCCCGCCGCCACCAAGGGTGGCATCCAGCACGAAACCTGCTGGGACGGGTCCGAAGAGGGCGCCGATCTCGTGCACCATCACCGGGAGGTGGTGGAACTCGTGGTCGGTCGCCGTCACCGAAGACCGCTTCCGATCAACCGGCCGACTGCAGCTCCCCGGCTCACGAGTGCCGCCGGGATGTCTCCCCGGACAAGCGAAACGGAAGCGGGCGGAGTGAGGGCTGTCCATCGTGTGAGCCGGGAGGCTGCAGACGGCCGGGCGAGGCACTCGACGAAGTACTCGAGCTGTTCGGAAGCCTGGTGGGGTGTGGTGGCGAGTCGTCCTGGTGCCTCGCTCCTCCTTTGGGTGTCCAGAAACTGGTACTGAATGGTCATCATGGTCAGGCGCCGCCGGCCATCGACTCGGTGCCGGCCTCGTTGACCAGCTCGTAGCGGGCGGGGGTCCAGATCTCGAGGCGGTCGAAGCTGCCGGCAACCATGACGGCACCGGACAGCGGCAGTTCGGCGTACTGACGCAGCGAATCGCCGACCTTGACGCGGCCCTGCTTGTCGAGCGCGACCAGTTCGGCGGATGCAGCGAGCGCACGCAGCACGTCGCGGCTGATCTCACCGTTGCGGACGCGAGCGGCCATCACCGCAGCCTCTTCCTCGAATGTGGCGGCGGGCACCACGCTCACGGACTTGTCGAGGCCTTTGGCCAGGTAGCAGTGCTCACCGAGGCGGTCGCGAAAGGCGGCTGGCAATGCCAGCCGGCCCTTGTCGTCGAGTTGGCGTTCGAACGCCCCGACGAACAGCACGTCGCCTCCACTTCCCTTCTCGCCTGTCTGCCTCAGGGGACGGTTGGCGCACCCGCACTCCCCACTGCTCCCCATCTTGCCCCCCTACTCCCCCCAAAGTCAACCACTTCTCCCCATTTTTCCCCACGGAGCGCTTCCGCGTCCCCACCCCGCGCGCTCCCCCCTTGGGCGCGAAACCCGCCAAATGCGGCTCACTTCGCGCCCACGGGCGCGAAAGGTGCCAGAAATGGCAGGAATCTCACCCGTGGGCGCGATTCCTGCCAACTTGCGTGGGGGTCGCGGCGAGCCACGCGGGCCGGGGGTGAGCCGGGCGGGGCGGGGCGGGGCGGGGCCGGCGAGGGGCCGGGCGGGGCCGGGGGCCGGGTCGACGGTTGGCGTGGTTGGCGTGGTTGGCGGCGGGTCAGGCGGGGAGGTGGGCCACGAGCGCGGCCATCACCTGGTCGGCCGGTGCAGCCACGCACGCTGCCGAGGCAGCCAACTCGGCTGCTACAGGCCGCGGTGTTGCCACCAGCGCAGCCACCAGTTCCGGCCGCCACCGCAGGTGACACATGGTCTGGAATCTCGCCAGGTCACGACTCCGGCGTTGGGAGATACCGACCAGTTTGCCCGTCCCGCTTATCACCTCGCCGGTTCCGATACCGGCCCAGCACACCTGCTTCGACCAGGAATTCGACTCCATCGACCCCTCGTGTACTCGGCCCTCTACGCCAAGCTCGGCCAGCGCAGTCGCCCAGGCCCGGCCCAGCCACAGCATGGAGCGAGCTACATCATCCAGCCACAGATCGTCGCCGGCCGGGACCACCACGTCGGCCCACACGAACTCGCCCGGCAGCAGCAACACGGCTCCCCCGCCGCTGCGACGTCGAACGACATCCGCCCCCAGCGCTGCGGCCACACGCGACGCTGCTTCCACCGGACTCTGAGCAGACCCAAGCACCAGCGTGGGCCGCTCCACGGTATGGAACGTGATCGACCGCTCCGCGACCGGCGTCGAGGCGTGGAATGCCGCAGCGTCGCCGTGAGAGTGTCGAATGGTCCAGCCGTGGGGCATGAGGCCCATGCTAGGGACGGTGTCAGCTGGCGAAGGCCAGGTATGGCTTCCATTCGTCGGGCACCATGGCCACCGCGGCACTCACCCAGGCGTGTTCCTTCGGGGCCCGCGGCGGCCGGGCCAGCACCATGTTGGCCTCCGCCGGAGTGCGATCCCGCTTGCGAAGGTTGCACGGACGGCACGCCGCAGCGACGTTCTCCCACTCGTGCTGCCCACCTCGACTACGAGGCACGATGTGGTCGATGGAGTCGGCGAAACCACCGCAGTACTGACAGCGGAACTCATCGCGGGCGAACAGTGCCCGCCGCGAGAGCGTGGTGCGCCGATGAAATGGTGCCCTCACCATGTACCGCAGTCGAACCACCGACGGGCTGGGCAGCACCAAGTTGGGCGAGTGGAGTTCTGTGCCGTCGTCGGCCACGAGGTCGGCGCGATCGGCGATGATCAGACACGCTGCCCGACGGGCAGGCACCACGGAGAGCGGCTCATAGGTGACATTCAACACCAGCGCGCTCCGCATGGCTCCGCTACCCGCGCGCCCTCGTACCGGAGGTCCGCCGCCTCATGCGACCTGGTCCTGCTGTTTGCACCACGCGAGGTAGTTCACCACATCCGCAGGCTCGATGTGAGCATTCGCAGCGCCGTACTGCGTGACGAGCCGAAATCGCCAGTAGTCGGCGCTGGGCACGGGCAGGAACGGACGGTGCCGCCACCAATCGCGCGGCGTCGTGCGCCACCACTGCCGCAGCGCGGTGAGCCACAGCGACGGACGGGCTGCGACAGCGACGGCGACCTTGATCACACGCGCGGTTCCTTGGGCAGTCCGAGGACCATTTCACCCATGATGTTGCGCTGCACCTGCGACGAACCGGCGTAAATGGTGCCGGCGCGGGCGTTCAGGAACGTGCCGACCCAGCTCCAGGAACTGTTCGGTGCTCCCGCATCGTCGGTACTGAACGACGACGACGGGCCGCGCCCGGAGGGCACCATGGCGTCGGCACCAAGGATGTCGACGGCCAATTCGGTGACGACCTTGTGGTACTCGCTCCAGTAGAGCTTGCCGATGGCTGCATCGGGACCCGGGTGGTGACCCGAAAGGAACTGGGTGAGCACGCGCATGCCGTTGTAGCGCATGATCTGCACCTTGGTGTACGAGTCGGCAAGCCGCTGG
This sequence comes from uncultured Acidimicrobiaceae bacterium, assembly GCA_903919455.1. GTDB lineage: Bacteria > Actinomycetota > Acidimicrobiia > Acidimicrobiales > Ilumatobacteraceae > UBA668. Next base: position 53,719 of record CAIXIJ010000005.1, read on the forward strand.
CGAATGCGCGGATCGTCGGACACGCCTCGCTCCTTGGCGAGCAGCAGCAGACGGTCTACCTCAGCCTGGAAGCGGATGGGGCCGGTGGCGGCTGCCTCGCCGCGCTCGTAGCCGAGCAGGGTCATGGCGACCGCCCAGCCATTGTTCAGGCCACCGACCACTTCGGTCTTCGGCGCCGTGGCGTCGGTGTAGAAGACCTCGTTGAACTCGCTCTCACCGGAGATCATCTTGATCGGGCGCACCTCGATGCCGGGCTGACGCATGTCGACCAGGATGAACGAGATGCCCTTGTGGCGCGGCGCGTCGGGGTCGGTGCGTGCCAGGGTGAAGATGTGGTCGGCGAGGTGGCCCGCCGAGGTCCAGATCTTCTGGCCATTGAGAATCCACTGGTCGCCGTCGAGTTCCGCCTTGAGACCGAGGTTCGACAAGTCGCTGCCGGCGTTGGGTTCGGAGTAGCCCTGGCACCACGTGTCTTCACCGCTGAGGATGCGGGGCAGGTAGTGCGCCTTCTGCTCGTCGGTACCCCAGTTCAGCAGCGTGTTGCCGAGCATCTGGATGCCGAACACGTCGTTCGGACCACCGGTGGGCACGCCCGCCTTGGCGAACTCTTCGGCGATGATGACCTGCTCCAGTGCCGACAGGCCGCCGCCGCCGTACTCCACCGGCCAGCCGGGGGCCAGATAACCGGCAGAGAACAACGTTGCACGCCACTCGGTGACGAACGTCGTGAGTTCGTCGCCCTCGAGTTGGCCCATCCCACCCCAATTCGTGGGGAGCTTCTCTGCAAGGAAGGCCTGCACCTTCTCGCGATATGCCTCGGCTTCAGCGGTGTACTTGGGATGCATACACCAGATGTTACCCACGGGTATGGCGTCGAGCCAGAGCTGCAGCACCGACCAGCGACGCCACCTGCCCCAGACCGGCGGGCACCACGGTGAATCCGCTCGTGAAGGAGAGCCGGGCCCGCTGGTCGAGTTCCGCCTGCGCAGCGCCGAAGAACGGCTCGCCAAACCCCAGTGCCACGGACCCGCCGATGACAGCGAGGCGCAGATCGCAGATGGCTCCCAGCGACGCAAGCGCTCGACCGGTGAGCAGTCCGGTGCGTTCCACGATGGCTTGCGGCGCGCGTTGTGGCGGGCGACCTGTTTCTTCCTCGATCGCCTGGCCGCTGCAGTACGCCTCGAGACAACCGAGGCCACCACAGCGACACCGCCGTCCGTCGGGTTCCACGACGATGTGTCCGACATGGCCCGCGTTACCCATCCGCCCTTCCAGCAGGCGACCGCCGCTGACGATGCCGCCCCCGACGCCCGCTCCCAGAACCACTGCGACGAAGTCGCGAACACCCACGGCGGCTCCGCACCACGCTTCTCCCATGGCCACGGCTTTGGCGTTGTTGTCGAGCACCGCGGGCAACCCGGTGAGCGATTCCACTTCGTCGGCGAGCGCAAAGTCCTTCCACGAAGGAATATGCAGCGGCGACACCGTGCGGGTGACCGGGTTCATCGGCCCACCGCAACCGATGCCGGCAGCAACGGGTTGATCCGGCGCCGCGGCCAACACGCGCAGCACGATGCGCGACAGCGCAGGCCAGACATCGCGTGCCGGCGTGGCCACGCGATCTCGCACCAGCACCTCACCTGTGTCGGAGACGACGCCCACGGCCAGCTTGGTGCCGCCGACGTCGATGGCCAGATAACAGGTGCTCACCTCGACGACGGTAGCCACCGATTCGGTACCCGACGCAGCACCCCTGCGAGATACGTCTACCCTGTCGCTCGTGACGGCCGCCCCTATTCCGCCCTCCCCCACGTTTTCGCAACTCTTCGATGCGATCACCCAGAACATCTCATCCGTGGTGCACGGCAAGCGCGAGGCCATCGATCTGGCCGTGATGTGCCTGCTTGCGGAAGGCCATCTCCTCATCGAAGACGTACCGGGCGTGGGCAAGACGAGCCTCGCCAAGGCCATGGCGGCGTCCATCGACTGCACCTGGAAACGCGTGCAGTTCACCCCCGACCTCCTGCCCGCCGACCTCGTTGGTGTCAGCGTGTTCCAACGGGCCACCGAGTCGTTCGTGTTCCAACCCGGTCCGATGTTCGCCAACATCGTGCTAGCCGACGAGATCAACCGCGCATCGCCGAAGACCCAGTCGGCACTGCTCGAGGCGATGGAGGAGCGCCAGGTCAGCGCAGATGGTGTCAGCCATCCGCTGCCCCACCCGTTCATGGTGGCGGCCACCCAGAACCCGGTGGAGCAGGAGGGCACCTATCGCCTTCCCGAGAGCCAACTCGACCGATTCCTCATGCGCCTGTCGCTCGGTTACCCAGGTCGCGATGCCGAACTCGCCATCCTCGACAGCAACGGTGCCGCCGACGCGTTGCACCTGCTGCGACCGGTCATCAGCGCCAGCGAAGTGGTGCGTATGTGTCAGGCCGTGCGCACCGTGCACATCGCCGACCCGCTGAAGGGCTACATGGTGGATCTCGCCGAGGCCAGCCGCAACCATCCCGGTCTGCTGCTCGGGTTGTCGCCGCGAGCCACCCTGCAACTCGCACGTGCCACCCGCGCTCACGCGGCGGCGCACGGACGCGACTACGCCATCCCCGACGATGTGAAGGTGGTCGCCGTGCCAGTGCTGGCCCACCGCGTGGTGCTGCGACCCGACGCCGGAGCGCGTGGCCTCAATGCCGAGTTGGTCATCCAAGATCTCTTCAACGCAGTGCCGGTTCCGGCAGGTCGCTGATGCCCACCCGGCAGGGCTGGTCCACTCTTGTTGCGGCCATCGTCGCATTCGTGACAGGCCGCCTCTTCGGCCTTCTCGAGTTGTACGTGCTCGGCACCGCCATGGTGGCGGTCTTCGTTGCTTCGCTCGTGTTGGTGAACCGGCGACTACCGACGATGCAGGTACGCCGCATCGCTCGTCCCTCCATGGTCTCGGTGGGTGAACCGGCCCGCGTCGACATCCAGTTGGCCAACCTCGCCCAGCGATCCACGCCACGCCTACGCCTGTGGGAACCAGTGGGAACCCGAGGTGGCGCACCCATGCAACTGGCACCGCTGCCGCCTGGCGACGTGGCTACCGCTGCGTATCGCGTGCCCTCGGCACAACGAGGCGTGCTGCGAATCGGGCCCTTACGAGCCGAACGAACCGACCCGCTGGGGCTGTGCATGCGTACCGACATTCTCGCCGGTAGCGGCGAGGTGCTCGTAGTGCCCGAGCGCGTGCCACTGGCATTTCCGGGCCTCAGCAGCAACGGCCGATTGGGCGAGCACCTCCGCATGAAGAGTTGGGGGCAGACCGGGAGCGAGTTCCACTCGCAGCGCGAGTACGTACCCGGCGACGACCTGCGCCGCATCAACTGGAAGTCCTCCGCGCGAGCCGGCGAACTCATCGTGCGCGAAACGGCGGTGGAAGGAATTCGCCGCTGCGTGGTGGTGCTCGACACGATGGCGTCGGAGTACGACCCGGATTCGTTCGAGCGTGCCGTGGTAGCCGCGGCCAGTGTGGTTGCTGGCGCGATGAGCATGGGCATCGACACTCGTTTGGTTGCACCCGGCATCGATCTGCGCGGGCCAGAGGTGGCGCACGACTCGCTTCGCTGGCTCGCCACGGTGGACGCAGGCCAAGAGTTGGTGGATCACACGGCTTCCGGTCGAACGCACAGCGACGGTCTCGGTCTGCTCGTACTGGTCACCGGGTCCACGCAATCACCGGCAGCTGTGGCCACTCGGGCCAACGTGGCGCCCGACGAGTCGATGGTCACCATCACCGCGACCGAGTTGCCCTCCACCGGGAGTCGGTTCGTTGTCGACGGCACCTCGCTCACCGCACTGCAGCACGGGTGGAACCAGTTGGTGCTCGGCACAGCGACGGTGACGGTGTGAACCCACTGCCTGCAACCAACAGTCGCTTCGCAGAAGCTCGGCCGCTCGCTACCGTTGCGCTGACGCTCCTCACCGCCGCGACCGCGGTGGCGCTGTGCCGCCTCTTCCCCGATTGGGCCTACCTACGCCCGATGTTGGCCATGGTCATCGGCATGCACCTCATCGCATTCGTTCTGCGCCTTGCCCGGGCGCCGTTGTGGGCCGCCATGCCGGTGATGGTGCTGGCGATGCTGCTGCTCACGGCCATCATCTACTACCGCGACACGCTGACGATGTCGTTGCCCACCGGCGAGACCATCGAACTGTTGCGGCTGGACATTCGCCTGGTGATCGATCAGTTCGCCACCGCAGTCGCACCGGTGCCCAGCACCGGCAGCTTCGCCACGCTCACTGCAGGGGTGTTGGGCCTGTGCGTGATCCTGGGCGACACCTTCGCCTTTCGGGCGATGGGGCGCGTCGAGGCCGTGGTGCCCACCGCCGTGCTCTTCGTGTTCACCTCAGCGCTTGGCGCCGATCGTCACCGAGTTGCCGTCTCGGTCCTCTGGATCACTGCCGCACTGCTCACCATCGCTGCATTGCGATTCTCCGACGCCGCCGAAGAGGGCGGATGGATGGGGTCGCGGCGCGTCACCTGGCTGGCGGCGCTGCCCGCCGTCGCCGCAGTGATCGGCGTCGGCGCGGTTGCCGCCGCATCGTTGGCGCCGCGCCTGCCCGGCGCCGGCGAGAGGGCGCTCATCGACACCCGCAACCGACAGGGCAGCGTCACCGAAGTGCTCAGTCCACTGGTCGACATTCGTTCGCGGATGAAGAACCGCGGCAACGCCGAGCTCTTCACCGTCGGCGCCGGCGGCACCGGCCATTACTGGCGGGTAGTGAGCCTTCCTGAGTTCGATGGCAACTCATGGTCGCCCCCGGAGGAAGACCTCGCGAAGCTCGGTGACCGATCAGGTGACGTCGCCCTGCCAGGCACCACCGTCAACCAGGTGTACACGATCAAGGCGCTCGGCGGCCCCTTGGTGCCCGCCGCCTACCATCCCGTCCGAGCCACACCGGGCAGCTTGCTGTGGGCCGGCGAGTCGCAGAGCCTGGTGCTGCGCAAAGGGATGCACCGCGGCGATGGGTTCACCATTACCTCGATCATCACTTCCCCCACACCGGAACAACTGCGCGCCGCCACCGTGCAGGCAGCCGACCAGATCTACTACACATTGCCGAGCGGCCTCTCCGAGACCGCCATCGCGGAGGCCCGACGCGTCACCGATGGCATCGGCACCCCGTACGACCGGGCGATGGCATTGCAGAACTACTTCCGCGACAACTTCACGTACAACCTGAACGTGCAACTTGGCAACAGCAACGACGCCATCGAGGCGTTCCTACGTGGTCGCGAAGGTTTCTGTCAGCAGTTCGCCGGCACCTTCGCCGTGATGGCGCGCTCAATCGGGCTACCGGCCCGTGTGGCCGTTGGCTACACACCGGGAGACCTCGGCGCCGACGGCCTGTTCCACGTGTACGGCCGCCATGCACATGCGTGGCCGGAGGTGTGGTTCGACGGCATCGGGTGGCTGGCGTTCGAGCCCACACCCAGCCGCGGTAACCCCGATACTTCGCAGTACACGGGCGTGTTGGCCCAGCAGGACGACTCCGGCGGCACGAACGGCTCGAATGGGAAGCCCAACCCCACGCCGTCCACCACGCCGGTGAGCGTGATTCGCGATCCGAATTCGAGCACCACGGTGCCGGGCTCCGGTCGCCCGGGCGGTACCGCCACCACCACCACCGCAGCCACTGCCACCGGCTCGGGGGGAACATCGGGATCCAGCCTCATTGCGCTGCTGCTGCTCGGCAGCATTGCGGCACTGGTGCTCTGGATCCTCATGGCACCGCGCATCATCGCAGCGATGCATCGTCGCGGCCCGCGCACACCGCGCGACCGCGTGATCCAGTCGTGGCACCGGGCATGTGCCTCGATGGCGTTGGCAGGCGCCCCGCCCGTTGGCGGTGCTACGCCGCTGGAGTACGCCGTCACTGCCGAAGAAAGCGTGGGAGTGAGCCACCACACCGTTCGCGAATTGGCGGTACAGGTCACCCGGGCCGTCTACTCGTCGGCCACCTTCGGGGAGGCGCTTGCGGTGCGATGCGAAACACTGGTCGCCGAAATCGATGGACGATGCCGCACCATCACACCGTGGTCGCTGCGTCTGAAGGCGATGATCGATCCGCGGCTGATGCGTCAACGCATCAACGGCTGACGGCTCGCGGTGTTAGTTGCCGCTGCGAGGAGGCGGCCCGAAACGGCCACGCATGGTTTCGCTGAGATGCCCAAGGCCGGCTTCGCCGAGCGAACGAGCATTGCGTTCGCACACCAACGCCGCAACCACAGCACCGATGAATGCCACGAACGACAGATACGGGCTGACAGAGAGCAGCCCGACGGTGAGGACCAGGCAGATCACTGCCGCTACACCCGACAACACCAGCACCCGCCGGTTCCCATCGCTGCGGTGATGCATGTCGCGTCCAAAACCTGGGTCGCGCTGAAGTTGCTCTTCAATCTGGCGGAGGATGCGTTGTTCGTCTTCCGAGAGCGGCACGTCGAGCTCCTGAGCAATGGGTGTTCGCATCATCGCAGAATTCGGGCGGCGAGACAACGCGGCCGCGTCAGTTGGGCTGCTGGTCGGGCCCCCACTGCTGCGCTCCCCGCCGCACCAGTCGGAGTTTGCTCCCCTGGACGGCGCTCGCCGGGCCGATGGCTGCGGACCCGAACCGCGCCCGGATGGCATCGACGGTCTGCTCGGCAGCCTCCCAATGCTCCTCGGCGAACAGATCGTCGAACGTCAGCTGCTCGGCTGGGGCGCCGAAGTTGCTGCTGCTGACGCCCAGCAACCGCACCCCTGGCGTCGGGTCGACCGCATCGAGCAGCGGCTCCACCGCCTGCACGATGGCATGAGCCGTCGCCACCGCCGATGGCAGCGTGACCGACCTGGTGATGGTGTGGAATCCGGCGAAACGAACCTTCAGTTGCAGTGTTCGAGCCCCGGTGCCATGGGCGCGGAGGCGACCAGCTACACCGTCGGCCAGCCGCACGAGTTCGCGCCGAAGTTCCTCGTGCGTGAACAGATCGGTGGCATACGTCTCTTCATGGCCGATGGACTTCGCCTCGCGGTCCACCTCCACCGGGCGATCGTCCTCGGCCCAGCTCAAGCGGTGGAGATGGTGCCCGTGTGCCGCACCGATGGCGCCAACGAGCACGGACTCGTCGAGATCGGCGAGATCCTTCACCGTGTGCACCCCGAGCCGTTCGAGTCGCTCCAGGGTGGCTGGGCCTACTCCCCACAACGCCTTGACGGGGAGCGGGTGGAGGAAGGCGAGCTCCTCCCCTGGCCGCACCTCGTGCACGCCGGACCCGGCGTGCACCCCATCGGGCCGAGGAATGGGCTTGGCTGCCTTCGAGGCCAGCTTCGCCAAGAACTTGTTGGGGGCAACCCCCACGCTGCATCGCAGCTGCAGGGCCGACCAGACTTCATCGCGGACCAGTCCGGCGATGGCGACGCCGTCGCCGAACAGCCGCACCGAACCCGTGACATCGAGGAATGCCTCGTCGAGAGCGAGCGGCTCGATGTAGGGGGTGACGGATTGGAAGATCTGATGCACGTCGCGGCTCACCGAGGCATACAGCTCGTGATCGCCCGGGAGAAAGACCGCGTTCGGGCACAGCCGGCGCGCCGTGCTCGAGGGCATTGCCGAGAACACCCCGAATCGACGGGCCTCGTACGACGCAGCAGCGATGACCCCGCGGTTGCCGGTACCGCCGACGACCACCGGCTTGCCGACCAGGTCGGGCCGCCGCCGCAACTCCACACTCACATAGAAGGCATCCATGTCGACGTGCAGGATGGTGCGGAGAGGTGTCATGTGAGCCGTTCCACGCGCCCCGAATTGCGTTGCGTGCCGCGCAGAACGAAGCCGTAGCTCCCGCCGCGCGCTCCAGCCAACCACTCGCCCACCGGCGTATGGACCCACGGGGGGCTGGCCTGGAGGAGCACGGGTGCTTCTACAGCAGTGGCGTGGCGCACTTCCTCCACGATGCCGTCGGGGTCGGCGATCACGATCTCGCCGGTCACGCCCACTGCCTCCCACGCCTCGACTCGGAGTTGCCACCCCATATCGGGGGCGTCGACAGTGACGGTGTAGGACCGCTCTGTCCAGCCCGTCACCGACATGCCCGTTTCCTCGAACACTTCGCGTGCGAGGCCCTCCAGCAGGGTCTCACCGGGGTCGATCACGCCACCCGGTGGTGTCCATTCGATCGACTGATCGCGTCGGCGATTCCCCACGAGCACGAGACCATCCCCGTGGCGGATGAGGGCACCGCCGACGGTCCATTGACGCATGACACCAGTGTGCCACAGGAACAGATGTTCGTCAGAGGCCCGTTGCCCGACGGCGACGGCGACCTCGGAAGTCGCCGAGCCAGAGTCGGCCCACCAGCACGAACGCCTCGCTGATGATGCTGCCCGACATCTTCGACTCGCCAGCCGTGCGGTCGCGGAACGAGATCGGAAACTCCACCACCTTGCCGAGATGACTCACGAGGCGATACGTCATCTCGACCTGAAAGCCGTACCCCTCCGCACGGACGGTTTCGAACTCCATCCCGATCAACGCCGCCGACCGATACGCCCGATACCCGGCCGTCGCATCGTTCACTGCCAGTCCGAGTACACCAGCCGCATAGCGGTTACCCCAACGTGAGAGCAACCGACGCTTCCGCGGCCAGTCCACAGTGCGTCCACCCGGCACGTACCGACTGCCGATGGCGAGATCGGCTCCGTGCTCGACGTTGGAGATCAACGCGGGTAGGACCAGCGGATCATGGGACAGATCGGCGTCCATCTGCACACAGATCTCTGCACCATCATCGATGGCGCGGCGAAGGCCCGCCCGGTAGGCATGGCCCAGACCGTTCTTCTCCTTGCGACGCAGTACATCGATGTTGCCGAGCTCACGCCCCAATGCCTCCGCACGATCGGCGGTGCCGTCGGGACTGCCGTCGTCGACCACCAAGACCCTTGCGTCGGGCGCGACGGCGCGGACACTGCGCAGCAGCCGTTCGATGTTGCCGATCTCGTTGTAGGTGGGTACGACCACGGTTGCACGCACGGTCACGGAGCCTACGCTGAGAGGGTGACCGAAGAACGACCCCTCTCCGCGCTCCCCTCACCGGCGGCTCGCGTGGCGGCATTCATGGCCATCCTGCTCGGCGGCGTTGCCGGAGGAGTGATCGGCTACACGTTGGTGAAACTGCAGTGCTCCGGGAGGTGCGACACCCCGAAGGGAATCGGCCTGCTGCTCGGCGCCACGCTGGCGGCGGGTGGGATGAGCATCGTCGCCGTCCTCGTGCTGCGAGCACTCGGCGAGTGGCGCCAGATCGAGCAGCGGGAACGGTCAAGCGCATCGTGACCGAACTCGGCCAGGAACTGCTGCAACTTGCCACACGGCTGGCAGTGGAGGCCGGCCAGATGGTCCGCGACGGCCGATCCGCGCGCGGCATCAGTGTTCGCGACACCAAGTCGTCGGCCACCGACACGGTGACCGAGTTCGACAGGGCGAGCGAACTCCTCATCGTCGGCGGCATCACGGCCGCCCGACCCGACGACGGCATCGTTGGCGAAGAAGGCACGTCAACCGACGGCACGTCGGGCATCAGCTGGTTGATCGACCCAATTGATGGCACCACGAACTTTCTCTACGGACTTCCCGGCTACGCCGTCAGCATCGCGGCGCAATCCGCAACCGATACCGAGGTGGGCGTGGTCTACGTGCCGGCCACCGACGAACTGTTCGCCGCACTACGCGGACACGGCGCAACCTTGAACGGGAACCCCATTCGATGCAGCACCACCGCCGAGCGTTCGATGGCGCTGGTGGCCACCGGCTTCAGCTACCTACCGGAACGCCGAGCAGTGCAAGCGCGCCGCGCCGCCGCGCTCATTCCGCAAGTACGCGATATCCGCCGCCTCGGTGCAGCGGCCGCAGATCTGTGTTACGTGGCCGCCGGTCGCCTCGACGTGTACTACGAGGAGTTCCTCGGGCCGTGGGACCTTGCCGCCGGTGAACTGATCGCCCGAGAGGCCGGATGCCGCTCGGGCAGCCTCGATGGTGGCCCCGTTCGCCCGTCCTCGGTGCTGGTCGCGAACCCGTGGTTGTTCGAGGACACACGCGCGTTGATCGCCCGCATCGACGCTGATCTGGCATCATGAAGGGTGTGGGTACCCGCATCCTTTCCGTGGAAGACGACGAACGCATCCGAACTGCGGTGAAGCTCGCGCTCGAGGATGAAGGCTGGACCGTCGACGAGGCGGGAAGCGGCGAGGAAGCCATCGAGCTGTTCCAGCGCGCCACACCCGACGTGGTGCTGATCGACATCATGTTGCCGGGTATCGACGGTTTCGAACTGTGCCGCACACTGCGCCGCACGAGCGACGTGCCGATCGTGATGGTCACGGCGCGTAACGACACCCACGACGTGGTCGCCGGCCTCGAAGCCGGTGCCGACGACTACCTCACCAAGCCATTCGCCCCCAAGGAACTCTCCGCTCGCATCCGGGCCCTGCTGCGCCGCATCCGGCCGATCAGCGCTGGCCACGCCAAGTTGGTGTTCGGCGATCTCGAGATCATCCCCGACGAGGGCAAGGTGCTGCGCTCCGGCAGCGAGTTACACCTCACCAAGACCGAGTTCCGTCTTCTGTGCGAACTCGCCCAGAACCCCGGCCGCGTGTTCAGCCGAGAAAGTCTGCTCGACAAGGTCTGGGGTTACGACTACTTCGGCGATGGCCGCCTCGTGGACGTGCATGTGCGCCGACTGCGCACCAAAGTGGAATCCGATCCCGCCAACCCGCGCCACGTGGTCACGGTGCGCGGCCTCGGATACCGCCTGCAGTCCTGAATTCGCCTCGTGATCACTGCTGACCCCACCACCGAAGTGGCATTGGCGCCGCAGGGGCGGTGGCAGTCACTGCTCGATCGGCTCAATGGTCTTCAACCCCGTCGGGTGGGTCTGCGAACCCGCATCTTTTTCATGTTCGGGTTCGGGGCATTGTTCCTCGCCGGCTTCCTTGCCGCTGCGGCGTACAGCTTCACGCGCAGCAGCGTGGTGAATCAGCGAGAACGCTCCGCCGTGGACCAGGCCTACCAACACGCCCAGGTGGCCCAGAGCGAACTCGGCACGGCCAACCCGTCGGTATCGGCAGCCATCAGCCGCCTGCAGGCACAGGGCGTCAGCCAGTTCGCTATCAACAGCGCGGGCAACTGGAGCGCACCCTCGGCACAGTTCGGTCCGGCGAACATTCCCGCCACGCTGCAGACGCGGGTGATCGACGAACGCATCGATGCCACGATGATCACTCAGGTGAAGAGCCAGCCGGTGCTGATCATCGGTATCGCTCTGGGTGGCAACAACGCCTACTTCGACTTTGTCGAGATGCAAGACACCGCCAGCACCCTGAACAGCGTGCTGCTCAGCCTGGTGTTCGCCAGCTTCATCACCACCCTGGCCGGAGCGCTGCTGGGCACCCTGGTGGCAAGTCGTGCCGTGCGACCACTGGCCGACGCCGCTCAGGCTGCCCAGGCAATTGCCGGGGGCCGCCTCGACACCCGACTCGAGCCGACCGAGGACCCCGATCTACGCCTGTTGGCACTGGCGTTCAACGACATGGCTTCGGCGCTCCAGGCTCGCGTGGAGCGCGACGCCCGCTTCGCCAGCGACGTGAGCCATGAGCTGCGATCTCCGCTGATGACACTCGCTGCCAGCGTGGAAGTGATGCAGGCTCGGCGCGACGACATGCCCGAGCGGGCGCAGGCTGCGCTGGATCTGCTGGTCGCCGACGTGATCCGTTTCCAGGGTTTGGTGGAAGACCTGCTCGAGATCTCCCGCTTCGATGCGGGGGCAATCCGACTCAACCTCGAAGATCTCCTCGTGGCCGAGTTCGTGCGACAGGCCGTTGCAGTCAGCAGTGTGCCGACAACCCCCGTGCGTGTCACCGAGCGCGCCGAACGGGTGATCATCAGCGGCGACCGCCGACGCCTGGCCCGCGTGGTCGCCAACCTCATCGACAACGCTCGCCTGCACGGCGGTGGCGATGCAACCATCGAGGTAACCGAACCCGAGGGCGAGGGCGAGCCGCTGGGCCACATCTGGATCATCGTGGAAGACCACGGCGCCGGCGTACCGCAGGAAGAGCGATCGCTCATCTTCGAACGCTTCGCACGTGGCGCGGTGGCCGGCCGACGCAGCAGTAGCGACGGCGCAGGCCTCGGTCTCGCCTTGGTGGACGAGCACACCCGCCTCCACGGTGGTCGTGTCTGGGTGGAAGATCGCTCCGACGGCGAGCCGGGCGCTCGGTTCGTGCTCGAGTTGCCGGCCGAGGAGGTGGGCATATGAGGCGCCGAGCGTTGCTGCTCCTCGGCTTGTGCGTGCTGGTGTCGGCGTGTGGCATCTCCGAGGACACCAAGCCACGCGACATCCCGGACCCCGAGAAACAGGATCTCGGTGGTGCCGCCACCCCAGGGGGTGGCGTGGCCACCGGCGAGGGACGCATCTATCTCATCGGGCCTGCCACAACCGGTCAGACCCCACTCCTCCAGCCGGTCGCCCGTTCAGCCGTGACGGCGACGGAACTCCTCAACTCCCTCCTGTCAGGCCCGAACGACACCGAAGTGAGTCAGCAATACCGCACCGCCATCCCGACAGGCACCCGCTTGCGTGCCGCGACCGTGCAGGGTGCCACGTTGCGGGTGAACATGACCGAGGAGTTGTTGCAGTTGTCGGGCAGCGACCTCGTGGACGCGCTTGCCCAAATCGTGTTCACGTCGTCCGAACTCGACGGCGTACAGCAGGTGAAGGTGCTGGTGAACGGCGCAGAGCAGCAATGGCCCGCGGGCAACGGCACCCTTCAGAGCGCGCCGCTCACCGTGTACGACTTTCCTGGCCGAGTGTCCTCAGCGCAACCGGCGTACCCAGCCGTGCCCACACCTACCGACGGCGGCTAGCGACAGCCGCAACCGCCATGCGGTGCAAGCAACGCGGTGTCAGCCGAAGAACACTTCGGCAACCTCGTGGTAAAGATGCATATCCACCGGGCGGGTTTTGCCAACGGTTTCGGAGAGCGGTACGGGCACCAACTCGTTTCCCCTCAACGCCACCATCTTGCCCCAAGCACCCGCATGCACGGCGTCGATTGCTGCCACGCCGTAGCGCGTGCTGAGTACCCGATCAAACGCTGTCGGGGTGCCACCGCGCTGTATGTGACCGAGCAGCACCATTCGCGTTTCGAAGCCGGTGCGATCCTCGATGGCGTAGGCAATGGTCTCGGCCACGCCACCAAGTCGAACGTGGCCGAACTGGTCGAACACCTTGTCGCGTCCTGCCATCGATCCAGGTTGAGGCTCGGCTCCTTCGGCTACCACCACGATGGATGCGTAGCGGCCGCGCTCGTGGCGGTTGCGCAGCAGGCGGCACACAGCATCGATGTCGAACGGCTGCTCTGGGATGAGAATCGCAGTGGCGCCGCCAGCAATGCCAGCGTGGGTGGCGATCCATCCGCTGTGCCGGCCCATCACTTCCACCACCATCACTCGATCGTGGCTCTCTGCGGTGGTGTGCAGTCGGTCGATGGCATCGGTGGCGATCTGCACCGCAGTGTTGAACCCGAACGTCATGTCGGTTCCCACCACATCGTTGTCGATGGTCTTGGGCACGCCGATGATGGGAAGTCCGAGTTCGTCGTAGAGCTTCGAGGCAACACTGAGCGAACCGTTGCCACCGATCACGATCAGCGCATCGAGTTGCATCTCGCGGAACGTTGCCGCCACTTCGGCCACGCCGTCGGCATGGTCGTACGGGCTGCCTCGACGAGTGCCGAGCAAGGTGCCACCCCGCGGCAGCATCCCGCGCAGCGACGCAACGTCGAGGTGCATGGTGCGCCGTTCCCGGACCCCGTCCCAGGCGTCGAGGAACCCGATGAGTTCGTCGTCGTAGACCACTTCACCCTTGCGGACGATGGCCCGGATGACCGCGTTGAGGCCTGGACAATCGCCGCCACCTGTCAGAATGCCGACACGCACGCATGCAAAGGCTAGCTGCGAAGGAGTTGTTGTCGATGGCCTGGGATGCATCCCGACCTGTCCCCTGGAAGCGATTGAGCATCGAATGGACGGTCGTCGCCGTCGTCGTTGCAGGGCTGTCGTACTTCGTCACCCACAACCGCCAATTGTCGAGTTACATCACCATCGTGCTCGCAGGCGCGGTGTACGTGGGGTTCGGCGCGATCCTCGCCAAGTTCGGCTACGCCCGCAAGACGCTCACTCAGTTGCGCGCCGAGACCGCAGCGACGCAGGCGGCATCGGCAGTCACGCCCGGAGCGAGGCCCAAGCCAGCACCGACCAGTCGTACCTCGACCGGATCGAACCAGCGGTCCAACAAGAAGAAGCGCTGATCCGCAGCGAACTAGGTTGCAGGTCGTGACGACGAACCAGCAGCCGTGCGTGATCGCCATCGATGCGGGTACCACCGGGGTCCGCAGCCGAGCCGTGTTCCCGGGTAGCACGGGCAGCACCGTGTCCAGCTACCGCGAGTTCACCCAGCACTTTCCCGAGCCCGGTTGGGTGGAACACGATGCGCTCGAGATCTGGGAGGCCGTGCGCGCCACGCTGCACGACGTGATCGATCAGGTGGGAACACCGACCGCCATCGGCATCACCAACCAACGCGAGACCGTGCTGGCATGGAACCGCCGCACAGGGCAGCCGTACGGCACCGCCATCGTGTGGCAGGACCGGCGAACCGCCGGTCGTTGCGATCAACTCGCCGAAGACGGGCATCTTCCCCAGGTGAGAGCCATCACCGGGCTGGTGCTCGACCCGTACTTCAGCGGCACCAAGGCCGCCTGGCTGCTCCAGCACCGCGACATCCCCATCGACGACGACCTGGCTATCGGCACCATCGACACCTGGTTGCTCTGGAACCTCACCGGCGGCGAGGTCTTCGCCACCGACCCCAGCAACGCAAGTCGCACGATGCTGTTCGACATCCGATCGCTGGCGTGGAGTCCGCATATGTGCGACCTGCTCGATGTGCCCATCGCCGCACTCCCCCAGGTGCTGCCTTCCAGCGGCCGATTCGGCGTCACGTCCGAGCGATGCGACGTTCCCGCCGGCATCCCCATTTCCGGCATCGCCGGCGACCAGCAGGCGGCGCTGTTCGGCCAGGCGTGTGTGCACCCGGGCATGGCCAAGAACACCTATGGCACCGGCAGTTTCGTGCTGATGAACGTCGGCGCTACGTGCCCCGCTCCCACCGATGGCATGCTCACCACGGTGGCATGGACGCTGTCCGACGGCACGGTGGCCTACGCGCTCGAGGGGGCCATCTTCGTCACCGGCGCCGCCGTGCAATGGTTACGCGATGGTCTGGGCGTCATCCAGTCCGCTGCGGAGATAGAACCGTTGGCCTTCAGCGTCCCCGACAACGGCGGCGTGTTCCTGGTGCCAGCCTTCACCGGACTTGGCAGCCCGTGGTGGGACCCGTATGCACGCGGCACGATCGTGGGCATCACTCGCGGATCCACCAAGGCGCACCTGGCCCGCGCCGTGGTGGAAGCCATGGCGTACCAGACACGAGATGCCGTGCACGCAATGACCTCGGCAGCCGGCGTGGAGGTGAACGACCTCCGAGTGGATGGCGGCGCCTCCGTCATGGACGAGATGCTGCAACTTCAGGCAGATCAACTCGGGGTCACCGTTCGCCGACCGATGGACCAGGAGACCACAGCACTGGGTGCCGCATTCCTAGCGGGCCTCGCCGAGGGAGTCTGGGCATCACTCGACGCGGTGGCGGCCGAGTGGGACCTCGATGCAGTCTTCGAGCCGAACCCCGACCGCACCTTCGTCGACATCGCACACGAGACCTGGTTGCGCGCAGTGGAGCGCTCACGCTCCTGGGCGGATGAATGAATCGGCCTTCCGTCTCTGCGTCCGCCGATGCGGTACTGCCGCACGTACGCCCGAATGGGCACATCATCGTGCCGTTGGCCAACGGTGAACCCACGGCACTTCTGGATGCCATCGAGGGTGCCGCTGCGGCCGGTGCCATCGAGAACGTCACGGTGCACCAAATGCATGCCCTACGCGATCGGCCGTACCTCCACGGCCAGTACGGAGATCGCCTCCGGCACGTGAGCTACTTCCTGTCGCCCGTCACCCGGCCGTGTTTCCACGAGGGAACCCTGGATCTGGTGCCCAACCATTTCAGCGAAGTCTTCAGCCACATGCAGCGTCGCACCAACGACCCACTGGTGATCGCCGCCGCAGCGCCGCCCGACCAGCACGGCTACTTCAGCCTCGGTGTGAGCGCCGACTACACGAGCAGTTTCATCGGTCGAGCGCGGTTCTTCCTCGAGGTCAACGAGCACATGCCGCGCACGTTCGGGCGCAACCAAATCCACATCAGCCAGGTGGAGGGGTGGGTGCGCAACGATCACCCGCTGCAGGAAGTGCCACCGCCCATGCTCGACGAGCACGACCACACCATTGCGGCGTTCGTTGCCGACCGAATTCCCGACGGCGCCTGCCTGCAGACCGGCATCGGCGCCATCCCCAATGCCATCATGAGTGCGCTCGCCCACCACCGCGACCTCGGAGTGCACACCGAACTCCTCAGCGATGGCCTGGTGGATCTTGTCGAAACCGGCGTGGTGAATGGAGTTCGCAAGCTTCACAACCGCACCAAGGTGGTGGGCACGTTCGCTCTCGGTACGCAGCGGCTCTACGACTTCCTCAACGAGAACACCGCCATCGAGCTCTGGAGCGCCCGCTACGTGAACGATCCTCGGCTGTTGAGCCGCGAGCACAACTTTGTCTCCATCAACGCGACCCTCTCCGTCGACTTTCTCGGTCAGTGCGCCTCGGAGACCCTGGGCGGGCTGTACTACTCGTCCTCGGGCGGGCAGGTCGACTTCGCACGTGGCGCTATGTACTCCGAGGGCGGCCAAGGCTTCATCGTGTTGCACTCCACCGCATCGCACGGCGCAGTGAGCCGCATCGTGCCGCAACTGGGTGCCGGCGAAGTGGTGACGAACTCCAAGAACACGGTCGACAAGGTCGTCACGGAGTACGGGGTGGCGGAACTGCGATCCAAGACCATTCGCGAACGAACCGCGGCGCTGATCGCCATCGCACACCCCGACCATCGCGCACACCTCACCGACGAGGCGCGAGCGCTCGGCTACCTCTAGCTCAACGGCACTGCCAGACGCAGGCGGGTACCACCCGAGTCCTGCATCGCCAACTCGAAGCTACCGCCGTGGCCAAGGACCGCTTCACGCATGGTTGACACTCCAAGGTGCCCCGCCTTGGCTGCGGCGGCCAGTACAGCAGGCCCCACACCAACTCCGTCGTCGCTCACCGTCAACACCACCCGATGCTGCTGCACTTCGATGATCAGCGTGGCGGCCGAGGCACGGGCATGTTGGTCGACGTTGCGCAGCGCCTCCCTTGCCGAGCGGAACAGTGTCTCAGCCACGTCTGCGGGTAATGCGTCGAGCGACGTCGGCCACACGCCCGTCACGGGAGTGGACATTCGATCGATCAGATGCTGCAGCGATTGTTCCAGGCCGAAGCGCGCCACGGCAGAGTTCAGGTTTGCCAGCTGCCCACGAATTGCCGTATCGATGACCTCCAACTGCTCGAGAACCGCCGGATCAGCGTCGTGGCCACCCAACATCCAGCGCAGTCCGGACAGCTGCTGTAGCGCGTCGTCGTGAAGGTCGCGGGCAATACGCTCTCGCTCGGCGAGTTGCGCCTCCATCAGGCCGACATCGGCGTGCCCGATGTCGTCGGTGATGTCGAGCGCCACGACCGCTACCAGCTTCGGCCCGTTTGCCACGAACGGCAGCGGGCTCAGCCAGCAGGCGAACCGCCGCCACCCGCGTGTGGGATGGCGATACCGGAAGGTGATGCGACTGGACTGACCGTCGAACGCCTCGACGAGCGCCGCTGCAGCGCCATCGCGGTCGTCGCGATGCACCGCAGCCAACATGGACGCGATGTCCACGGTGGTGGATTCATCGAACAGCAAGCGTCGCACCGCCGTCGACATCCGGATCGAACCGGTGGACGACAGCACGGCCACCGCATCGCTCAAGGTGTCGGTAAGCGCAGCGCGGGCTTCGGCCGGCAGAGGCCGGTCGATCGAGGCCTCACTGGGATTCAGCCACCATTCGTTATCGGTCGCCCGGGAACGGGTGGGCACCTCAGGAACGGCCGGAACCGGATCGAGGGTCTCCATACAGACTCGTACCGCTGCGAGCGCATCATCCACCAGCGATCGAGCCGCGTCGGCATCACGCATGCCCAGCGCCCACCGAGCAGCCACCAGCTGTTGCACGGCTCCGTTGTGCAGGCGTTCCACCACCTCCTGACGGCCTTCGGAACGTGCCTGCACCAGCGAGTCGAACAGGGACGACAGCGCCTCGCGCGCGTCGTGCAACTCCGTCACGTCGACCGCAGTCGATCGCACCCCGATCAGCTCGCCGGCTGCGTCTCGTACCGCCCATTCGGTCCAGCGGAACCAGCGAAACTCGCCGTCCGAGATGGTCGGCGAATCCACCACCAGCAACGGTGCAGTGCGGAGTGTTTCCACCACCATTCGGTACTGCTGCCAGGCAAACTCCTCGTGGCCCGGCAGGAGGTCTGGCCACCGTTGGCCAACCACTTCCTCCACCGTGCGCCCGATGAGCGCAGCGTTCGAAGGGCTCACCTCTCGCAGGGTGCCGTCCACGTCCCATACCGAGTAGATCGGCGACAACTGCCAGCCCACCGGCACCGAAGAAACGGCAGATTCCGGAAGGTTGATGTTCGAGGAACCCTTGGCAGTCGGCACGGTTCACTACAGTACGCGACATGACGCTGCGGGTACTCGTGATCGATGATCATCCCGCGATCCTGAGACACGTCGATACATGGGTGAACGCCAGCGAGGTGGCCGAGGTGGCCGGAATGGCGTCGAACGCTGCCGATGCACTGTCGCTCTGGCAGCAACTCGAGCCCGACGTCACCCTGTGCGATGTACACATGCCAGAGGTCGACGGATTCGAGTTCTGCCGAACGCTACGCGAGCGACATCCGAACGCTGCCGTGTTGATGTTCTCCGCTCGAGACGATGCCACCGTGCGCGATGCCGCCAAGGCTGCGGGCGCCATCGGTCTGGTGTCGAAGACTGCGTCAGCGCAGGAACTTGCTGCGGCGCTGTTGGCCGCAACTCAGGATGCGTGACGTTTGCGGTAGCCGCCGAGGAAGCGCTCGATGCGCTCCAACGCTTCGTGGAGATCGTCGGTGTTCGGCAGGAACACCAGTCGGAAGTGATCCGGCGTCGGCCAGTTGAAGCCGGTGCCCTGAACAATGAGCAACTTCTCTTCCTCGAGAAGGTCGTACGCGAACTGCTGGTCGTCGACGATGGGGTACACCTTCGGATCGAGTCGCGGAAACATGTAGAGCGCGGCCTTCGGCTTCACCACCGACACACCGGGGATCTGCGAGAGCGCGTCGTACGCGATGTCGCGCTGACGGCAGAGCCGACCGGTGGGCGCCACGAGGTCGTCGATGCTCTGATACCCGCCCAACGCAGTCTGGATGGCCAACTGCCCCGGCGTGTTCGAGCACAGCCGCATCGAGGCCAGCATGTTCAGGCCCTCGATGTAGTCCTGCGCATGACGCTTCTCGCCCGACACGATCATCCAGCCGGCGCGGTATCCGCACGACCGGTAGTTCTTCGAGAGCCCGTTGAAGGTGACGAACAGCACGTCGTCGGCCAGCGAGGCGATGCTGGTGTGCGTGTTGCCGTCGTAGAGCGTCTTGTCGTAGATCTCGTCGGCCATCACGATGAGCTGATGCTCGCGGGCCACCTGCACGATCTGTTCCAACAGTTCGGTGGGGTACAGCGCACCGGTGGGGTTGTTGGGGTTGATCACCACGATGGCCTTCGTGTTCGGTGTGATCTTGGCGCGGATGTCGGCGATGTCGGGGCACCAGTCGCTCTGCTCATCGCAGAGGTAGTGCACCGGACGCCCGCCGCTGAGCGACACCGATGCGGTCCATAACGGGTAGTCGGGGGCCGGCACCAGGACCTCGTCGCCGTCATCGAGCAGGGCGTTGAGGCTCATCGTGATGAGCTCCGAGGCACCGTTACCGAGATAGACGTCGTCCACCGTCACGCCAGCGATCTGCTTTTCCTGCGTGTAATGCACGATGCTCTTGCGCGGCGCAAACAGGCCCTTGCTGTCGGTGTAACCCGCCGCGTTGACGAGGTTCCGGATCATGTCCTGGACGATCTCGTCGGGCGGCTCGAGACCGAACACGGCGAGGTTGCCAATGTTCAGCTTGATGATCTTCTGGCCCTCTTCCTCCATCTCACGCGCTCGGTCGAGTACGGGCCCTCTGATGTCGTAACAGACGTTCGCGAGCTTGGTGGACTTGGAAATGGGCTTCACAGAGGGGTCATGCTACGCAGGTCGTCACTCCAGCGCGTCGAGAATTCGACCGAGCACGTGCACCTCTTGCCGCTCCCGCGCGTGAAACACCCGCCCGCTGCGGCCACTCGCGAACGCCATTCCATGGCGCGGCAGCCTTGTCCACACCAGGTCGCCAGGCGTGTGCTCGTGCCCGTTGCCAAGGTGTTCCGACCCATTCAGGAACGCCGTCAACCACTCCGAATCCACCGTGTCACCACAGCGCGCCACCAGTTCACCGTCCGGCAACCGCATCAGCACGGACCAGTCGCCGTCCACCAGAGTGCGCAGGGCGCAGCACGCCGCCTGCGCGCGTTCCTCGGGTGCGGCGGACACCAGCGACTCGGCGACGGCCAGAGCCGCCATGGAACCTTCCGGCCGACCCGGCGACACTGGCCGCACGTCCTCTACCGCCACACCGTCGACCTGGCGAATCTCCGCCACGAGCAGGTCGACCAGATCGGCAGACGGCAACGACACGGTGAGTTCGTCGATGGCACTGCCTCCCCCGCGTTCGAGAATCTCGATGCCCTGCACGTCGCCATTCACCGCACCGATACGACTGGCAACCTGCCCCAGCACACCCGGACGATCGGGAAGCCAGACACGCACCACGAAGATCTCCACGGGTGTGAAGGTAGCGATCGCAGTCGTTCAGAACGTCACGAATTCATGACGGCTGTGTGAACGGAGCCTTCCCGCGGGCCGAGCGGGGACCGAACCGAGTGTGAACCCCCTCGGAGAACAGCACGCTGTCGGGGGCTCGATCAGTGACACCGGGAAAGCCTGCGGCATCCACCAGACCATCGTCGAGCCGCACGAGCTCGGCGCGCTGCAGCGGCCACGACGGATGCTCGTTCGGCCAGTATCGGGTGACGCCACGTCGGTCGGGAAGGAAGAGACCCCAGCGGGCGGTGAGCCACTGCTCCAATGGACTTGGCTGGATGGCCGCGCCAGCGGTGATCTCGATGCTGGTGCTGGCACCTCTCGGACCCGGCCAGCGGCGAGTGGACTCGTAACGGATGCGATCTCCGTCTCGCTGCAATGACATGCGCGACCACACGTAGGGCAACCCAACGGTCCAGCGGGTGAGTGCCACCGTCGCCAACCTGGCAGCTTCCAGCGAACTGAACACGACGCCCCGGCGACCCTGCTCGTCCACCCCGTACAGGCGCACATTGGTCTCCAGAAATGTGCCGAAGTACGGCACCGGCGGCCCGCCGATGAGGCCGATTCGGCGCATCGAGAACGGAATGAGCCCGATGTAGGTGACCCCGTCGAATTCGTCGGGCACCACTCCTGCGGGGAGATGCGGCGCCACCAGCGACGGGTCCACGGCCCAGTGGAGAAACGCGATCTCCATCCAGTCCTGGGTAAACACGGTGCGACCGACTTCTCGCGGTGCCAGCGGCGTGATGGGTTCCGGCGGAACTGTCATGCGTCAACCTTTGCAGGCGACGGCACATCGAGCGGTGCCGTGTAGCCGGGGCGCTGCATCCGCACGGCCAGCATCACGAGCACCATCACCACACCACTGCCCACCGTCACCCATCGCAGGCCCACTCGGTCGGCGAGTGCTCCCTGCACAATCGCCCCAATGGGGTACAGCACACCCAGAGTGGCGTTGTTGATGGCCATCACCCGACCGCGGGCGTCCGGCGGCGACATCGTCTGGCCGATGGTGGAGAACGTCGACATCGACCCCATGTAACACGCCCCCACCAACGCCAGCGCTGGCACCATGATCCACAGGTTCGGTGCCAGGCCGTAGAGCACAAGCGCGGGCGCGAGCGTGGCCACCAAACGGACCAGTGTGCGACGCACTCCCCAGCGCGCCACCAGACCCCCGAGCAACACGCCGGCAACGACCGCACCGACGCCCTGCGCCGTGACCAGTGCCGAGTTGGCTCCCCTGCCCGCGTGCAGCACCTGCTCCACCATCGCGGGAATCAAGGCGATGAAGGGCGCTGCAACCAGGAAGTTCAAGGTCATTGCTCCGCTCATCACACGCAAGGCGGGCACGGTGCGAACCATGCGCCACCCATCGGCCACGGTGCGCAGGATCGGTTCCTTGGCCTTCGCCACCCTCGCCGGGATGTGCACCACCGAGGCTGCGAACGTGACCGCGAAGAAGCTGACCACGTTGCACATCAACGCCGCCGTGATGCCCCAGAACGACATCACCAGGCCGGCGATCACCGGGCCCAGCACTCGGCCGAGGTTCCACTGCACCGAACTGAGCCCGATGGCGGAGGGCACCACATCGGGAGGCACCATGTCGGGCACCGCCGTTTGCCACGCCGGAAAGCCGATGGCCCCGCCGCAACCGCTCAGGAGCGCAAGGAAGGCGATCCAGCCCGGCGTTGCTCGACCCGACGCCACCATCCAGGTGAGAACGCCGGCGATGACCGCCTGCACCAGCGAGGCGCTGATGATCAGCCGTTGGCGTCGCACCCGGTCTGCCAGCGCACCGCCCACCAGACCCACGACCGCGGTGGGGAGAAAACCCGCAGCAGCTACGAGTCCTGCCCACTTCGCCTCGCCGGTCTGTTCCTGCACATAGCGGCCGAGCGCAACCGTCTCCATCCACGTGCCAACGTTCGACACCAGTGATCCCGACCAGAGAATGGCGAACTGGCCATGCCGGAACACTCGGAAGGACTGGGGTACCCGCACCGCTCTGTTCTACCTGTGCTGTGGCGAGACCGGCGATGTGCGAGCATCTGACCATGTCGAAGGCCCTGCCCCCGGACTGCATCCACGTGGTCATTGAGATCCCGCGAGGGAGCCGCAACAAGTACGAGATCGATCACGACACGGGTCGTGTCTTCCTCGACCGCCGCCTGTTCACGGCCACCACGTACCCCGCCGACTACGGCTTCGTGCCCAACACGCTGGGGGGCGACGGCGATCCACTGGATGCCCTCGTGCTGCTGGAAGACCCCGTGTACCCGGGCGTGTGGGTGGAGGCTCGTCCTGTGGGAGTGCTCTACATGCACGACGAGGCGGGCGAGGACGCCAAGTTGATCTGCGTGCCACCGAACGAACCCCGATGGGAACACGTGCACGACCTCGACGATCTCACGCCGCAGTTGGTGAACGAGATTCAGCACTTCTTCGAGGTCTACAAGGCCCTCGAGCCGGGCAAGACGTCGTCCACCGCTGGCCTGGCCGGTCGTGACGCCGCGTGGCAGGAAATCCGCGACGCCCAGGCCAACTACGTCCCGCACCACTGAGCCCGGCGCGATGCTCGCCCCTCGGGCCCACCCACTACTCGGTGTACTCCTCCTCGCCGCGCTCGCGGCCAACTGCGGCGGCGACGCACAACGATCCAACAGCCAGGTGGCAATGGATGCTGCCGTGCGCGTGGAAGCCGAAGGATGCGGCTCGCACTCGGTGGTGGGTGGGGGTGCCTTCGTGGCCGCCCACCGGGTGATCACCGTGGCGCACGTGGTGGCAGGTGCCACCGAGGTGGATGTGGTGTTACCCGATCGCAGCGAACACGCTGCGCTGGTGGTGGCAATCGATCGCGACAAGGACCTCGCGGTGCTCGACGTGAACATCGACACCACACCACTCCAGCGCGGGTCCATGCGTGTCGGCGCCAAGGGCGATTTCGTCACCTGGCGCACCGATGTGCCGTTGTCCGGCACGTTCACATCGCTGGCATTCGTCGACATCCGAGCCGCCGACATCGACGACACCGAAATGGTGCCCCGCCGCGGTTACGAGGTGCGGGCACAGGTGGAGCCCGGCGACTCCGGCAGTGTGCTCGTGGCAGACGGCAGAGCGGTTGCCGTGATGTTCGCCCGCAGCACCCAGCACCCCGACCGCGGATGGGCCACCGACATCTCGGAGGCGGATTCGCTGCTACAAACGGACGGCGTCACACCCGTCGACGTGGGTAAATGCCCCACCGCCGACGAGGACTGATCGGCGAGGTCAGTGAACGTCGTGCAGCAGCGCTGCACCAACGGCGCCGGCTTTCGAGCCCAGGCGAGCGAACGTCAGCGACGGATGCGGCCGCAGATGCGGTGAATACAGCGACTCTCCGAACCACCGTTGGATCGGCGCCAAGTACAGATCGGCCGACGATGCCAGACCGCCACCGAGCACAAAGCCAGCCGGGTCCATCAGGTTCGTGAGGTTCGACAGCCCCAACGCCACCCAGCGACCGAACGTGTCGATCACCTCGAGCGCCTCGTGGTCGCCCTCCCGGGCAGCCACCTGCACGTCCTCACCACGGACCCGCTCGGGGTCGCCGCCCGCCACTTCCACCACTCGACGAAGACGATGAGCGACGGCAGCCTCGCGAGCAAGCCGAGCGAGGCCACTGCCCGACGCGTAGCGCTCCCAGCAGCCACGGCGCCCGCACGGGCATGGCGGGCCATCGGGGTTCACCACCATGTGACCGATCTCGCCTGCGAACCCGTTCGTGCCACGCACCAGTCGACCACCCGTCACCACGCCGCCACCGATGCCGGTGCCGAGCGTGACCATCACGAAGTCGTCCAGACTGCTCGCTGCGCCGAACTTCCATTCCGCGACGGCGGCGCAGGTGGCGTCGTTATCGACCTCGACGTGGTGCCCCAGGCGGTCGCTGAGCAGTCGGCCGACCTCGAAGTTGTCGGTGTCGACCAGGTTGGGCGAAGCCCGGATGATGCCATCTCGGGTGATCAGCCCGGGCACTCCGAGGCCGATCGTGTCGTACTCCCCCAACGCCGACGCCACCGCAGCCAGCGTGTCGATGATGGCCTCGGCCCCCTTCGGCGTGGGGAGACGATGTTCGGCGATCACCTCGCCAGTGTCGTCGAGCACGACACCGAGACACTTCGTGCCACCGACGTCGATGCCGGCACGGCGCCAGCCCGAGCCGCGAGATGTCATGCCTCGGCGCGGGTCTTCAGTTCGCGCACCGTGTTCAGGATGCGAACCTCAGCGCGACGCTTCACGAATCCGGGCAGCGGTACGACCAATTCGATGGCCAGGTCGTAGCGCACCTCGGTGCCGCCATCGGCCGTGGGCGAGAAGTGATAGGCACCGTCGATGGTGCGCATGATGTCGCCGCGCAGGATGCTCCACGCCAGCACGGTGGGAGCCTGCGAGTAGTCGTAGCTGAGCGTGTAGTGAGTGGATCGGCCCAGCGCCGAAGCTCGGTACTCCACTTCAACGGGGCGACCTTCGTCGTCGCGGCCGCGAACGATGACGTCCTTGACGTCGTTCGCCCACTCCGGATAGCGCTCGAAGTCGACGGCGATGGCCCACACGCGCTCCGGCGCGGCAGCGATGGTGGTGGTCTGTGACGCCGTTTCAGCCATGTCTGCGTTCTACCCGTTCTTCTTGGACGTTCTAGCCGTAGTGACCCGCGGCCCATAGGAACCGTACCGCGCGGCCCAGGCCCCATTCATGCCAATGCCGAACATGGGCACCAGCACACCGAAGGCCAACGCGTTCACATCATTCTGCTGCAAACCCGTCACACCCACGATGGCGCCGATGAGTGCCGCGACAACCTGCACCACGAGGGCACACACCATTACGCGTTTGATGTGCTGCGGAGCCGTGGCACCGGTGAGGAGGTACAGGTTGGCTACTCCCACTTCCTCCACCCGCGAACGTTCCAACGCCGAGGTGTAGGCCCACAATGACGTGGCAATACCGATGGCGAAGAGCACCAACGACACAACACCGATGGTGACCTGGGCAAAACGATCGCCCTTGAAGGGGATGGCGATCATCAGGGCCAGCAGGAACACTGCGGTTCCCACGAGGTTGCCGCGTACAAGTCGGGACTGCATGGGGTTCATTCTGCCAATGCTCCGAGCGACACACCCAGGCGATGCGCCAGGACGTCGTAGGAGAAGTCGCGAACCGCGCGCTCGCGACCAGCGCGAGCCATCCGGGCACGAGTAGCCGGGTCGTCGAGCAATCGTTCGAACGCCGATGCCACCTCCCTCGGGTCGTCGGGTTGGCGCACCACGAGGCCGGTGACGCCGTCGTCGACCGCCTCGGCGGCGCCGCCACTCTCGCCCGCCACCTGCGGCACCCCGCACGCTGCGGCCTCGAGGAACACGATGCCGAAGCCTTCCTGTTCGAGACCCGCCCACCGATTGCGGCACAGCATCGCGGAGATGTCGGCGCTGCCATACAGGCGCGGCAGATCGTCGTTACTCACGCGACCGAGAAACCTCACCGGGGCATGCAACTGCTCGGCCAAGCGACGCAGGCGATCCTCGTCGCGGCCGCCGCCTGCGATGGCCAGCACGAGTTTGGGCCGCGACTTCTGTAGCAACGCCACCGCACGGATGGCGGTGTCGAACCCCTTGCGTGGCACGAGCCGACTGATGCCGACGATCAGTTCCGCATCGCCATCGATTCCGAACTGATGACGCACCGCAAGGCGTTCGGCCTCACCGATGGGTTGGAAGCGCTCGGTGTCGACGCCCGGAGGGACGATGGTGACCGGCAACTTCCGGCCGGCAGCGTGCTCGGCCTCGGCGGCCGGGTAGCCGCCGGCGGCCACGATGTGTCGGGCGTTGCGCAGCACGTGCCCCAGCGTCTGCTTGCTGAGCGGAAGGCGGCCGGGCACCGTGACCTCGGCCCCGTGCAGTACCACGTCGTAGGGCAGGTCGAGTGAGGGGCCGATGAGACCCAACGGCAGTGCGGGGTCGAGCACGATGAGATCCGCACCCACCTCCTTGGCCATGCGGTTCACGCGCTGCACCATCCACGGGTGCGGCAGCAGCACGGACTCTTTCGTGCGCTCGATGTGGAACGGTTGCTGGGCATCGAACTCCGCTGTGCCCGCGTACGGGCTGGTGAGCACGGCGAACGACTCGGCGGGCAGTCGGCGCCACCACTCCCACAGCAACGACTGGATGCCGCCGATCTTGGGCGGGAAGTCGTTCGTGACGAGCAGGTGTTTCACCGGGCCTCCAGACCCAGCCGCTCAGAGGCCCACACGGCGTGGACACGCAAGACAGGGTCGGCGTGAGCACGGTAGTCGGCCAACACGCGCTGCACCCCCGCATCGGCTGCATCGCCGATGTTGCCCAGCACCACCAGCGCGTTTCGACGCGCCCAGCGAGGATCGCGGTCGGCCAGGTACCAGCGGCCCCAGTGGCGCAGCACGTCGTCGTCGCTGCCCTCCAGTAACGCCAGCACGGGTACCCACGCCCGCACAGCCTCCTGCGAGGCGGGGGCGGGGGCGGGCACCCGCGGACCCAATCGCACCGTGGGGGGACACACCGTCTGGCAATCGTCGCAGCCATAGATGCGGTCGCCCACGGCCGCGCGGAGGTGCTCGGGAATGATGCCGGGCTTCTGCAGCACCCACGCCAGGCATCGGCCGGCATCGATGACACCCGGTTCCAGGATGGCACCGGTGGGGCAACCATCGAGACAGCGTCGGCAGGTACCGCAGCCGTCGTCGACCGGCGCTGCGGCGGTGGGAAGTGGCGCCGTGGTGACCACGCACCCGAGTACGAACCAACTCCCGGCACCCGGAAGTAACAGGTTGGCGTTCTTGCCGAACCAGCCGATGCCGGCCCGGTGGGCCACCTCACGGTCGACGATGCTGTTGTCGTCGGCGTAGGCCACCGCCTTGAACCCGTCGCTGCGCAGTCGGTGCGCCACCGCCCACAGCGCCTCACGCAGCGGCGCATAGTGGTCGAGCCACGCATAGCGACCCACTCGTGCGTGCAACCCTTCGGGCGACGGTTCGTCGGGCAACAGGTACGGACGTGCGGCGACGAATACCGACTGGGCACCCTGCACCGCCTGCTGCGGGTCGGTGGAGCGCTCGGGGTTCTTGAAGGTGAACTGCATCCCGTCGGTGAGGCCGGCATCGATGCGGTGGTGCAGCGCCTTCCGAGCACGCTGCAGCACATCAGCCGCCGCCACGCCGGTATGCGTGACACCGAACGGCTGCGCGAGCGCCGTCAGTGCGGCCACATAGCCGGCATCGGTGGCCGGAAGCGGTGGATCAATCGGCCTCACGGTGCCGAAGCGTAGGCACCAGGCCGGCGCGAGCGAGCAACTGCACGGCGCGCAACTCGTCGGCGGAGAACGCCAAGGGCTCGCGGCGGGCGGGGGCAAGGAGGTGCGTGACCATACAGTCGGCGCAGGCGGCAGTGCCGTCCATGACGCAGGAATCGCACGAAATGGTGAAGTGGACCATGCCCGCATCATGACGAAGGGGTGTTACACAGTTTCCTCAGCGGCGAGCGAGAGCGAGGAATGTGTCGCTGCTGAGCGTGTTGGCACCTGCGGCCTTCACGTCGTGCAGCACCGCCTGATCGTTGGTGACCACCACCACCGGCCTACCCGAATCGGTGGCCGCCACCTCGGCGCGCAACACGTCGTCGGCGATGACTCCCTCGGGCGAGTAACTCACCCGCACCACGCGACGAGCCCGACTGTGGGCGCCCACCACGTCGGCGCCGTCGAACACGATGTGGAACACCGTGCCCCACCGGCGGGCCAGCGCTTCGGCCGACTCGATGCAACGCTCGCGCTGGTGCTGCAACGTGAGGTCGGGCCAGCCGAGCTTGGCCACGTTGTAGCCATCCACGAGCACCAGCACGCCGGTGAACCGGAGCAGATGCTCGCCCGCCTTCTCGCTGTCGCCGTACACCCCACCCGGAATGGGAATTGGCTTGCGCGACGTAGTGCGCCGCGCACGCTTGCCTGCCTCCGGCGCTGCGCCCGTGAGCGCCAGTGCGTCCAGCAGCAGCGAACGAAGTCGGTCGGCATCGATCGCAGAGCCTTCCTCCGCGCGGGCGGCAAGGGCTTGATCTCGGGCGGCCTCGGCGTCGACAAGCCGGGCGCGCAACAGCGCTGCTTCGTCGGAGGTGACATCGGCAAGTTCGGTAGCGGCAGTGGCGCTGGCCTCGTTGCGCTGGGCCGCCTTCTCCAACTCGCGCACCCTGGACTCCGCCGCCCGCAGCCGCTTTGCCGTGAGGTCGCGATCCTTCACCACATCGGCGGCTTCCTGCCGCTCCCGAGCCAAGGCCCCCTTCAGTTCGATCACTTCCAGGCGCGAGCGAGCGGCAGCCGTTTCGGCCGCCTCCTTGCGTCGACGCTCGGCACGAGCATCGGCTGCGTCGTCGTCGACGGGGTCGGACCCGAGGGCGGCCACAGCGAGTTCTAGCCAGCCCTCCGGCCGGGTGAGCCACAGCATGCCCACCTCATCAACCAACTCGGCCTGGGCGCCGAGCGCCAGCAGACCGAGGTAGTGCTCGTCGCTCTCCACCACGTCGCGCACGGTTGCCAATGCCTTGGCCGTCAACTTGTGGAACTTCAGGAACGGCTTCAGCCCCGCAGGAAACGGCACCGGTGGCCTGGTCTTCTGCCCGGCAGCCGCAATCAGCACGGCGAACTCCAGTGCCGACTGCAAGGCCCTGTCGGGTAGCGCGCTGGTGTCGACGGGGTCCACGGATGGCAGGTTACCGAAGCACGAAGCGAACGTCTGTTCTTGACATCGAACGCCCGTTCGTGCTGAACTGCCGCGCGGTGCAACGCTCTTTCGACGATCTCGGTACGCCACTGTGCGACGTCACGTTCTGCGTGCTCGATATCGAGACCACCGGCACCGACCGCGGTAGCGATGCGATCACCGAGATCGGCGTCGTGAAGGTGCGGGCCGGCGAGCAACTCGGCACGATGGCCACGTTGGTGAATCCTGGCACCGGCATCTCGCCGGTGATCACCGTGCTCACCGGCATCACCAACTCGATGGTGGCGGCAGCGCCGCACATCGACACCGTGCTGCCCACGTTGCAGGAGTTCATTGGCGATGCCGTCATCGTGGGTCACAACGTGAGCTTCGACATGGGGTTCATCAACACCGCACTACGACGCGGCGGACGCGAGGCGTTCACCAACACCGTCGTCGACACGCTGCCATTGGCCCGACGCCTGGTGCGCGATGAGGTGCCCGACTGCAAGCTCGGCACGCTCGCTGCACGCTTTCGCCTGTCCACGCGACCAACCCACCGAGCACTCGACGATGCGATGGCCACCAGCGAGTTGCTGCACCTGTTGCTCGAACGAGCTGCAGGTCTGGGCGTGACGGGGCTCGACGACCTGGTGGCGCTCCCTTCGATGGGCGCGCATCCGCAAGCGGCGAAGCTGAAGCTCACCGACCGGCTGCCACGCTCGCCGGGCGTGTATCGCTTCCTCGATGGCGAAGGCCGCGTGTTGTACGTGGGCAAGGCCACCAATCTGCGGCAACGAGTACGTAGTTACTTCTCCAGCGACGATCGCCGAAAGATCGGCCCACTGCTGCGCGAAACCCAGCGCCTCGCCCACTCCCCTACACCCGATGCCCTCACCGCCGAGGTGCTGGAGCTGCGCTACCTGCACCGCTTGGCCCCGCGCTACAACCGGGTGGGCACCACGTGGCAGAAGTACTGCTACGTGCGCCTCACCACCGATGAAGCCTTCCCCCGCCTCACCGTGGTCAGCGAACCCGACGACAGCGGCATGCACATCGGGCCGCTGAGCTCCAAGACCACGGCGCTGGCCGTCATCGAAGCGGTGCAGACCGCACTGCCCATCCGCCGCTGCAACACCCGGGTGGGTGTGCGACGGCCCAAGAACGCGGTGCCGTGCCGTGGCGCCCAACTCGGCGTGGCCATGTGCCCGTGCTCAGGCGATATCGACGAAGCCGCCTACTGGCGCGTGGTGGCTCAGGTACTCGCTGCCTTCACCCACTCCCCCGAACTCGTACTGCGGCCGCTGTGGCAACGGGTCGAGCACCTTGCGGCCACGCAGCGCTACGAGGAGGCAGCCCTCACGCGCGACCGCGCTCAGGCATTCGCCGCTGCGGTAGGCAGGCAGCGGCTCATCGACCAACTGCGCGCCGCCGGCGATGTGGGCGTGCGACTGCACGACACCACCTATCATCTTCGCGACGGCGTGTTGCTCGACGCCGCGCTCGACGGCCAGTTGAGCACCGGTCTCGAACTGCCGCCACCCGAAACCCCACCGACGCCAGCACCGCTGCCGCGGCACGCCGCCGACGAAGTGCTGTGCCTTGCGCGAGCCATCGAGCGCGCCAGCTTCCACGCTCGATTGCTGTGGTGCAGTGGCGAATGGGCGTGGCCAGCCACACAGGTGCCCGAGATCACGCGGCTCGCCGACGTGGCCGCCGCCTAGCTAGGTCAGCCCGCGCGACATCTCGGTGGTCCGATTCCCGCTTTCCGGGAACGAGACCGCCCGAAAGCCGATGTGGGAACCATCCCGCCGAGAAGCCGTCGGGCAGCGGAGGGTTCAGACCAGCGAACCTGCCTCGATCACTGCGCCGCCGTGGTCGATGCGCAGAATCTTGGTGTGCCCGTCGGCGGGCAATGCGGCCGCGAGGTCTTCGGCTTCGTCGACCGCACACATTGCCGCCACCGTGGGGCCGGAGCCGCTGAGCCAGGCCGCCCAGGCGCCTGCGGCCAACGCCGCCTCCAACGCCAACCGCGATGGTTCAGCAGCCGCGAGTCGCACATCCTGGTGCAGCCGATCCCGCGTGGCTTCACGCAGTACCGACACCTCGCCGGCCGCGAGTGCGGCCACCAGCAACGCCGTGCGCCCGATGTTGAACACCACATCGGCCATGGGAACCTCGGAGCGGAGCGTGGTGCGCGACTGATCGGTGGAGGTGACGAAACTCGGCACCCACATCACCATGGCCGGATCGAAGGTCATCGGCACGCGCACTGCATGCCCGCCTGCCGTGGCCACCACGCCGCCATGCAGCGACGCGGCCACATTGTCGGCGTGACCCTCAAGTTCGGCGGCATGGTGCAGCAGATCCCCCATTGCAGCGGTCAACCGCTCGGGATCGTCGCCGTGACGCTGCGCATGCGCAGCCAGGAGGCCACCCACACGCACCGCGCCGCTGAACCCCATCCCTCGCCCCGCAGGAATCGGCGACCTCACCCACAATGCGCCCTCGCCCCCAAGCCGCCGAAACGCAACGGAAGCCGGATGGTGCTCGTCGACGAGATGCGCCCCCTCGGGAGCATCGCCGAGGCCAACCTCAGCGTGCAGCGTGAGCGCCATGCCAAGCGTGTCGAATCCGGGCCCCAGGTTCGCCGACGATGCCGGCACGCGGACGATCATCAGTGGCCGAATTCCTCGGCAGCCTGTTGCGACACCGCGATGAAACGGTCGAGTGTGGCCTCTGCCTTGCCCGAGTCGATGGTGTCGGTGGCGATGACCAGCCCGGCCTCCAGCGAATCGGCGGCACCAGCCACCACCAATGCAGCAGCGGCGTTGAGCACCACGATGTTGCGATGCGCGCCGTGAGCGCCACTCATCACCCGACGGGCGTGTGCTGCGTTCACATCGGGTGTGTCGCCGGTGAGTTCGTCGGGGATGGCCGGGGCCAGGCCCAGCGCCACGGGGTCCACCGTGAAGGTGCGAACGAGCCCATCTTCCAGCGCCAGCACCGTGCTGGTGCCGGTGGTGGTGAGTTCGTCGAGGCCGTTGCCGTGCACCACCCAAGCGCGCTCGGAGCCATGCAGACGCAGCGACGCCAGCATGCGCTCGGCAACCGCAGGATTCGCCACGCCAATGAGCTGATGCCGCACGCGACCGGGGTTCGCCATCGGCCCGAGCAGGTTGAACACCGTAGGGATGCCGATCTCCTTGCGGCTCGGAGCAGCAAAGCGGAACGCCGGGTGATAGCGGGGCGCGAGGCAGAACCCGATGCCCGCTTCCTCCACGCACTTGCGCACACCCTCGGGGGCCAACTCCACTGCGACGCCGAGTGCTTCCAGCACATCGGCGGTACCGCACTTCGAACTTGCGGCACGGGCACCGTGCTTGCACACGGGCACGCCTGCAGCAGCCGTCACGATGGCGGCCATGGTGCTGACGTTGATGCTGTGGCTGCGGTCGCCACCGGTACCCACGATGTCCATGGCCCGAGCGCGCAGATCCTCGCTGAGCGGCACCTGGGTGCCCACCTCGAGCACCGCGTCGAGCAGACCAGCGATCTCCTCGGGGGTTTCGCCCTTGGCGCGCAACGCCACCACGAAACCGATCAACTGCGCCGCGGTTGCTTCCCCGGCCAGGATGGTGGACATGGCTGCTCGGGCGCTCGACGCGGGCAGATCCCGACGCTCGAGGAGTTCGGTGAGGAGCGCGGGCCAGCCGCCCAGGTCGTCGATTCCACTCATAGAAAACGAAATGCTACGGGAATCAGGCGGTGCGACGGCGTTGGCGGATCATCCGGCGACGCTCACGTTCGGTGGCCCCACCCCAGACGCCCGATTTCTCGCGAACCACGAGCGCGTATTCCAGGCAGGCAACACGAACGCTGCACTGCTCGCAGACTGCTTTGGCATCCAGGCCCTCGTCGTCGTCATCGGGGTAGAAGATGCTGGGTTCCAGCCCCCGACACGCCCCGAGTTGCCGCCATTGAATTTCTTTGGCCGACACGACTGACTTCCCCCGATCGGTGCCGCTGCCGGTGGCCCGGCAACGACCGAGAATCTAGGTGCGTCCGATGGTGTTCCGCCAGACCCTATTTGTGTCTTTTTCGCGCGACGCCGGGCTGCGGTCAGGCGGGTTCGGACAGATCGGCGAGGAGTTCCGCCACAGTAACGGGCGACAATTCCACCGCTTCGAGGTAGTCGGGATGGTCAATCGCCAGCACCACGCCATCGCCGAACGCAGCTACCTGGTCGGGCGTGAAATGGAACTCCACGAAGTGCACCGCCGCAGTGACGTTCTCCCTGGTCAGCTGGCTCGCGTGGCCCGCTTCCACGGTGCAACGCACCTCGCTGCCATCGCCAAGCCGGAACACCAGGCTGCGCTCCACTCCCACCAGTTTCGGCAGCCATTCGCGCATCTGGTCGTCGGTGGTCAGTTCGAGGAAAAGTGTGGCGCACAACTGTCCGGGTTCCGGAATGAGGGCGTTGTAGACGTCGAGTTCTTCTTGAATGCCAGCATCGGTGAAGATGCGCTCCACGCGAGCCATCTCCTGCACCTGAAAGCGCATGGTGTCGCGATTCTCGAACACGACCGTCACCACCGTGCCGAGGTGCACGCGCCGCCGGCGCTTCACCTCGATCACGTGGGTTCGAAACTCCTCACGCTCGCGCTCGTAGGCGCGGGTATCGGCAATATCGGCCAGGGTGAGTGAACGCGAACTCATCAACGCTCTCCTTCTTCGGGAATGCCGTAGGCACGGGCAATCAATTGCAACGGGTGCATCGGGGTTTCGCCGGTCTGTTCCATGATGGCGGTGTTGGCCAGGTGGCAGTCGCCCGCCACCACGTCGCCGTCGGCACGGCGAATCTCGGCGGCAAGCTTGCCGGCGATGGGGATGGCGATGTCGGCGTTCTCGGCCCGCAGACCCCACATGCCGTCGATGCCGCTGCACTGCTGCACCAACTTCACTTTGGCGCCGGTGAGCTTGATGAGATCCCGGCTCTTCAGCCCGATGTTCTGAGCCTTGAGGTGACACGGCGTGTGATAGGTGACCGTGGCCGGCACGAAGCCGTTGAAGTCGATGTCGAGCGAAGCACCGTCGGACTTGTGCACCTTCATCAGGTACTCCGCAGCGTCGTAGGTGTGCTCGGCCACCAACTTGGCGTCCTCACCACCCACGTACTCGAGGTAGTCCTTCTTGAGCACGTAGCAGCATGTGGGCTGGGGCACCACGATGTCGCGACCCTTGCGAACACTGGCGGCAAGTGCCTTCACGTTCTTTTCGGCGACCTTCGTGAACTCCTTCAGGTCACCGCTGTGCAACCACGGGGCACCGCAGCAGGCCGTGGTGTCGGCCAATGAGCACTCGATGCCGTTGCGCTCGTACACCTTCACCAGGTCCTGACCGATGCCCGGCTGCTGGTACTCCACCAGGCAGGTGGGATACACGGCGACACGGCCCTGACGCTTGGCGATGCGCACCTTCGGGCGCTTCTTGAACCAGGTGGTGAAGCGCTGCCGGGCGTACGGCGGCAGCAGGCGCACGGCGGAGACGCCAGACGTGACTTCGATGGCCTTGCGAATGAGCGAGCCGCTCTTGGCGCCCACCATCTTGTTTGCGATGGGCGCTGCCATCGTGGCCGCCTTGCCCATGAGATCGGTGTGCCCCATCACGGTGTTCGTGGCCTTCGAGCGCAACGACACGTGATCGTTCTCGTGGCGCATCGCGTCGGCGCGCAGCATGAGACGGGGGAAGTCGAGCGCCCATTCGTGCAGCTCGGGAATGTAGGGGCAGTTGATGTAGCAGAGCTTGCACTGGAAGCACTCGCTCACCACCTGGTCCTGCTCGACGGGGGTGAGGCGACCGGCATCCTGGTCGTCGTGCCGGTCGATCATGTCGAACAGCGTGGGAAAGGAGGTGCAGAACTTGAAGCACAGGCGACAGCCATGGCAGAGGTCGTAGACGCGCGTCAGTTCAGAGCGAACGTCGGCCTCGTCGGTGTACAGCGGGTGCTTCGGGTCATAGATGGTGGTCACGGCGATCCTTCTCACGAGAGACCTCGGCAACGAACCGAGGTGCTGCGTGCGTGCACGCAGCACCTCGGTTCAGAGCGAGAGGTTGCTCAGAGAGCCTCAAGGCCCTGGCCGAAACGGCCGGCGTGGCTCTTCTCTGCACGAGCGAGCGTCTCGAACCACTCGGCGATCTCGGTGAGACCCTCTTCACGAGCGGTGGCGGCGAAGCCCGGGTACATCTGGGTGTACTCGTAGGTCTCGCCGACGATGGCCGACTTGAAGTTGTCCTCGGTCTCGCCGATGGGCTCGCCCGTTGCCGGGTCGCCCACCTGGGCGAGAAACTCGAGGTGACCGTGCGCGTGACCCGTCTCACCCTCGGCAACCGAGCGGAACAGGGCTGCGGCGTCGGGGTAACCCTCGACATCGGCCTTCTGCGCGAACCACAGGTAGCGACGGTTCGCCTGGCTCTCGCCGGCGAAGGCTTCCTTCAAGTTCTCATGGGTCTTGGTGCCGTTGAGGCTCATGGACTGGCTCCTTACTTGGTGTTGTTGTTGTTGTGCTGATGAAGATCGGCGGGCGGGCGCTTCGTGGCGCACGCATCGCACAGGCCGGTGAACACGATGGCTGCACCGTCGGGTTGGAAACCATCGAGACC
Organism: uncultured Acidimicrobiaceae bacterium; assembly: GCA_903919455.1. Taxonomy (GTDB): domain Bacteria; phylum Actinomycetota; class Acidimicrobiia; order Acidimicrobiales; family Ilumatobacteraceae; genus UBA668. Next base: position 90,268 of record CAIXIJ010000005.1, read on the forward strand.
GTGCACCTCGATGTCGAGCATGCGCTCCACATACACGTCGCGCAACTGACCGCAGTCGTTACACCGGGCGTGATGGTGATCGCTGACGTTCGGGTCGAATCGCTGTGCACCCGGAGCGAGCGACAGCACCTGCAGTTCGCCCATCGAGGCAAGATCGGTGAGCGTCTGGTAGACGGTACGCAAGGAGATGCCGGGCATCTGCGCCGCAGCGAGTTCGTAGAGCGCTTCGGCCGACGGATGCTCTTCGTTGCCGTGCAACAGACGGAAGATCAACTGCCGTTGCGGCGTGATCTTCAGACCCTGTTGCCGAAAGGCAGAGGTGAGATCGGCCGGCGAACGCATGGAGGCGACGTTAGGCCCGCCCTCCGCAATCTGCAACTCGTGCAGACAATCATTTTCTGCAGATAACTGTGCGCTGCACATGACCCGCGGACACGGTCCCTACCTAGGATGGCCGACGATGTCGAACGACCCGTCCTTCCAACGCGCCAGCATGATCCAGCGTCTCGAGGACGAGACCTTCGACGTCCTGGTGGTGGGCGCTGGCATCACCGGCGCCGGGGTAGCACTCGATGCCGCCACACGCGGCCTCAAGGTGGCGCTGGTGGAGCGCGACGACTTTGCTTCCGGGACATCGTCGAAGAGTTCGAAGATGATCCACGGCGGCCTTCGCTATCTGCAGCAGGGCGATGTGAAGCTGGTTCGCCAAGCCCTGCACGAACGCCAACGATTGTTCGACAACGCACCGCACCTGGTGACGGTGCTGCCGTTCATGATCCCGATCCTCACCAAGGACGGCGTGGTGTCCAAGAAGATCTCTCGAGCCCTCGGCTCCGCAATGTGGATGTACGACGCCACCGGCGGCTGGCGCATCGGCAAACTGCATCGCCGCCTGAAGAAGGGCAAGGCATTCGCCCACCTGCCCACGATGCACCAGGAACGCCTCGCATCGGCCTACCTGTACTTCGATGCCGGCGCCGACGACGCTCGCGTGGTGCTCACCCTGTGCCGCACCGCTGCTGCGAATGGCGCCGTAGTCGCCAATCGATGTGGGGTCACGCGCCTCACCCACGGCGCCGACGGGCGAGCGAACGGCGCAGTGGTGCGCGCCGACGGGCGCGACATCACCGTTCGAGCCGCGACGGTGGTGAACGCTGCGGGTGTGTGGAGCGACGACGTGCGCGCACTCGACGAGGGCACGCACCCCGACACCATCCGCCCAGCCAAGGGCGTGCACGTCACCGTGCCGTGGGAGAAGGTGCGCTGCGACATCGCCGTGGTCATTCCCGTGCCGAAGGACCGACGCAGTCTGTTCCTCGTGCCGTGGGGCCCGAAGCCCGACGGCACGTTCGAGCATGCCTACATCGGCACCACCGACACCGACTACAACGGGTCCATCGACGACCCGCAGTGCACGAAGGACGACATCGACTACGTGTTGCGTGCGGTCAACGCCTCACTCACCACCGACGTCACCGAGGCCGACATCACGGGCGTGTGGGCTGGCTTGCGCCCATTGGTGAAGGCCGCCGACGACGGACGCACCGCCGACCTGAGCCGCAACCACGCGCTGCACCAGAGCACCAACGGCATGTTCACCATCACCGGCGGGAAGCTCACCACCTATCGGGAGATGGCCGAAGACACCGTCGATGCCGTGGTACACCAACTCGGTCGCAAGGCGAAGTGCCACACCCGATCGCTTCGTTTGCTCGGCGCCGGCCGCCGCCAGCGCCCGGATGGTTCGGCCGAATCACATCTCTACGGCCGCTACGGCACGCTCGCCGACGAGATCCGCGCGCTCGTGGCTGCCGACCCGTCACTTGGCACGCCGCTCGCCCCGGGGCAGCCACACCTGCGCGCGGAGGCGGTGTACGCGGTTCGCCACGAGATGGCCCTCACCGTGGACGACGTCCTCACGCGCCGCACCCGCATCCGCCTGTTCGATCGCCGCGCCGCCATGGAGGCCGCGCACGTGGTGGCCAGCCTGATGGCCACCGAACTGGGCTGGTCGGCCGAAGAGACCGAACAGCAAGTGAACGACTTCTTGGCGCTCTGCGCCGCAGAGCAGACGGCAGGAGCCTCCGCATGACCCGACCCACCGCACCCATCGAGTTGCTCGGTCACGAAGCTCGGCTTGCCACTCCAGCACCGATGCCCGAAGGTTTCCTCGAGTTGCTGGCAACCGACTGCCCCACCGTCACCGCCGTCGATGCGACGGCCGATGCCAGCCGCGACTGGTGGCCACTCTCGATGCACTGGGCGCTTGCCGGTCAGGTGCTGCAGCGCGCCGCAGTCGTGGCATCACCCACCACCACCGAACAGGTGTCGGCAGTGATGCGCCGGTGCAACGACGCCCGCGTTCCGGTCACCCCGGCCGGTGGCCGCAGCGGAGTGGTGGGCGCATCGGTGCCGGTGTTCGGTGGCGTGCTGCTGGATCTCACCTCCATGCAAGGCATCCAGAGCGTCGATGCAACTTCCGGCCTGGTGGCCGTGTGGGCCGGCACCTTCGGACCCGACCTGGAGGCCGAACTGCGACAGCAGCACGGCCTCACCGTGGGCCATTACCCACAGAGCTTCGACATCGCCACGGTGGGTGGATGGGTGGCGTGCCGAGGCGCAGGCCAGTACAGCACCCGCTACGGGAAGATCGAGCAGATGGTCGCGGGCGTCGAAGTGGTGATGGCCGACGGCAGCGTGGTGATGACCGGTGGCTTTCCCGCTGGCGCACAGGGCCCCGACCTCACCCAGATGTTCCTCGGCAGCGAGGGCACCCTCGGCGTCATCACCCGAGTGCTGCTGAAGGCCCACCCACTGCCCGCCACCGAGCAGCGAGCCGCCTACGCCTTCGATACCTTCGAGGCCGGCCTGGAGGCCTGCCGCCGCATCCTTCGCCGCGGTGCCACCCCGGCAGTCTTGCGTCTGTACGACGCGCCCGAGAGCCAGCGCGGCCAGGGCGCCGATGGCACCTACTGCGTGCTGCTGGTGCTCGACGAGGGCGATGCCCACATCGTGAACGCCGCCATGAACGTCGTGTCCGAAGAGTGCGCTGGTGCGCGGTTGCTCGGCGATGAACTGGTGGAGAAGTGGATGCACCACCGCAACGACACGAGTGCGCTCCAAGCCCTCACCCGCAAGGGGTTCGTGGTCGACACATTGGAGATCGCCGCACCGTGGGCCGCCCTCGACCGAGTGTTCCACGACGTTCGCACGGCAATGCTCGCCGTGCCCCACGCCCGTTCCTCCACCTGCCACCTCTCGCACAGCTATCTCGATGGTGCATGCCTGTACTTCACGTTCGCTGCCACACCACCCGCCGAAGAGGTGGAAGCCACCTATGTAGCGCTGTGGGACGCTGGCAGCCGCGCAGTGCTGGCTGCAGGCGGCAACCTGTCGCACCATCACGGTGTGGGTCTGAACCGATCGCGTTTCATCGCGGAGGCGCTGGGCAGTTCGCTACCCGTGCTGCAAGCGGTGAAGGACGCGCTCGATCCGCACGGCATCCTCAACCCGGGCAAGATGGGACTTCGCTCCCCCTTCGGTGAGGTTCAGTGGCCATGAATGCGACGCGCAACATCGACATTCCCGCACTGCGCCAGGGCGCGTCGGTCACGTTGGTGTTCGCCATTCCGTTCAGCATCGCTTCCCGATTGGTGGCCGATCACGACAGCCAGTCGCCGTGGGCCGCCGTGCTCTGGCTGGCAGCGCTCGCCGGGTTCACGCTCGGGGCAGGCATCGCCGCTTGGGTGCAGTCGAAGGATCTTCCGCTCGCCCACGGCATGGTCTGTGCCGGCGGCACCTACCTCGCGGCGCAAGCGGTGTTCGTCATCATCAAGCTCCTCCGTGGCGGCGAGGTGAAATGGCTGGCCGTGTTCTTCACGTTCACCGCAGTACTGTTCGCCGGTCTGGTGGGCGGAGGGCTCGGCAGCATTCTGCGCAGGCGCGGCCTCATGCCGGGCGGAAGGGGACCATCGTGAGTGTGCTCGTGGTCGATGTCGGCACATCGGGCCTTCGGGCCGCTGTTGCGCGAGCCGATGGCAGCCTTGACGGGCTGCACTACCGCGCCTTTCCCCCGCAATCACCATTTCCCGGCATGGTCGAGTTCGATGCCGCTGGCATGGCCGCCGCCGTACTGGAAGTGGCTCACGCAGCGCTCGCCGCGGCGGGGCCGGTCGCTGCAGTCGGCATCACCGCTCAGCGAGCCAGCACCATCGTGTGGAACCGAGCCACCGGCGAACCGGTGGGCCCCGGCCTCGGATGGCAGGACCTACGCACCGTCTTCGACTGCATCACCGCCAAGGCCGAGCACGGGCTCGCCCTGGCCCCCAACCAGTCGGCTACCAAAGTGGCGTGGCTGCTGAACACGTACGACCCCAGCCGCGACCTCGACCTGTGCTTCGGCACCGTCGACACATGGCTCGCCTGGGTGCTGAGCAACGGCACGGTGCATGCCACCGACCATTCCAACGCTGCGGTCACGGGTCTCATGCTGCCCGATGCCAGCGGATGGTCGGCGAAGGCATGCGACGCGTTGCGTATTCCCATGTCGATGTTGCCCTCCGTGGTCGACACCTCCGGAGTGTTCGGTCAGGCGCATGCGCTGCCCGGTGCTCCCCCGTTGGCGGCGCTCGTCGGCGACCAGCAGGGCAGCCTGGTCGGCCAGAGTTGCGTGCGGCCCGGCCAGGCAAAGATCACGTTCGGCACTGGTGGCATGCTCGATCTCATCACCGGCCCGAGCGCACCCGCCACCGCCAACCGCACCGCTGATGGCACGTTCCCCATCGTGGCCTGGAGCCGCGACGGGCAACTCACCTGGGGCGCCGAGGCCATCATGCTGTCGGCCGGCACCAACGTGGAGTGGCTCGTCACCGACCTCGGCATGCTGTCGTCGCCGGCCGAGAGCCACGAAGTGGCAGCGCAGTGCGACACCTCCGACGGCGTGGTCTACGTGCCGGCGTTGATGGGTCTGGGAACGCCTCACTGGGACTACGGCGCACGCGGAACCATGTTGGGCCTCACCCGCGGCAGCGGCCGCGCCCAGGTCACCCGCGCAGTGCTGGAAGGTGTGGCGCACCGCGGCGCAGATCTGGTGGAGGCAGCGGAGGCCAACACCGGCCACTCCGTGCCCAGCCTGCGCATCGATGGCGGCATGAGCCAGAACCCCACCTTCGTGCAGGCACTCGCCAACGCCACCGGCAAGCCGGTGGAGGTCTCGCGCCACACCGAAGCCACCACCGTCGGCGCCGCCTACCTGGCCGGTCTTGCGGTTGGAGTATGGGCCGGCTTCGACGACATCGCCAGTGCCTGGTCACCGCGCGAGGTGGTGGAACCGTCCGGCCAGCTCGATCGCGAGCAGTGGGCGCGGGCCGTCGAACGAAGTCGCGGTTGGATACCCGACCTGTCGGCTCTGGACTTCTAGAATTGCTCTGCTCACCCCTGGCCGGGAAAGCTAGGGATGAACGTCTCGAAAGGAACACCCCGAGTGGAAATCGAATCGACGCAGTCCGGCGTCGAGGCTGCCCAGCGACTCCCCCGTCGCGGCATCCTCGCAGCCGGCATCGGTGGTGCAGCGGTGTCGCTGTTGCCGTTCCTCAGCGGCCGCGCCAGCGCCACTACCACGCCGCCCCCGGCTGCCACCACCACGACGGCCCCGCCCAAGCGGCCCACTGCCGACGACACGTCACTGCTGGCGGCCGCTCTCGTGGCCGAACTCACCGCAGAGGGTCTCTATGCGCTGGCCATCAGCAGCGTGAAGGGCTGGAGCGCCGAGCAGGCCACGGTGATGACCACCCTTCGCCAGGCACACCTCGCCTTCGGCAACGCGCTCAGCGGTCTGCTCGGCAGCAGCGCCCCGGCCACCAACTCCACCGCCATCTTCGATCAGTTGAAGTCGAACTTCTCGGGTGGCACCGACGACGTGGTCAAGGCCGCCGCCGACCTCGAAAGCGCCCTTGTGGCCACGCATCTCGAGTTGCTGGCCAAGCTCCAGGGCGTGAACGGTGCGGCACTGGTGGCTTCCATCCAGATCTCCGAGGCCCGCCACGTCACCGCGCTGCGCACGCTTGCCGGTATCACCGACGAGGCCGAACTGCTGGTCGACACCGAAGCCAATTCGCTCCAGGGAGCAGGGTGAACCTCATGAGTCACGACAACGTCACCACTCCCTTGGTCGAGGCTTCCTTCGACCGTCGTGGTCTGTTCCGCATCGGCGGCCTCACCATCGCTGGCGCCGCCATCATTGCGGCCTGCAGCGACAGCAATGCCGTGCTGCCCGGTGAAGTGGGCCGAGTGGGTGTCGGTGCTCCGAACCCCACTCTGCTCGATCCGATCATCAACAACGGCGTGCTGCTGCGCACCTCGGCGTCCATCGAGACGTCCATCGCCGATGCCTACCAGCACATGCTGGACCAGGGTCTGCTGAGCGCACCCAGCCCCACGTTCCCGGATCTCGGTGACCAGAGCAATCTCGTGAAGGGTTTCCTCGAGCAGCACCGCAAGGCTGCCGAGTCGTTCAACGCACTGGCTCAGGAAGCTGGCGGCGAGCCCTGGACGTGCGGGAACCCGCGCCTCGACAACGCGTTCATCACGCCACTGTTCACCCGAGTCGAGAGCGGCGCTCCCGCCACCGACACGGCCAAGGCCATCGAGCCCAGCGACGACCCCACCCGCGACATGGTGAACCTCGTGGTCGCCCTCGAGCAGCTGTCGGCGTCCACCTCGCAGGCGCTGATGACTCAGGTCACCGAACCGTCGTACCGAGCAGAGGCCATGCGCCTCGCCGTTCGGTCGGCGCGCCAGTCGGCTCTGATGTCGCTGAAGATCAACCCCGGTGCATACGTCACCGGCAGCGATGTCGAAGCCGCCAACCCGGCAGCGCCCACCACGGAGGCACCCACCACCACGGCGCCCGCCGCCGGCACCGTGCCCCAGACCGAGATCCCGCTGCCGGTGGCCATTCCCAGCCAGTACGGCTCGTTGGCCCCCATCGTGTACATCGGTGCGAATGGCGACGAGAACGGTGTGCGAATGAAGCTCATCTTCGAGACGCCGAGCACCAACTCGTTCGTCTACCCGTTCGACAAGTGCGGCTGACGCCTACACTGCCCATGTGGTGAGTCGGCCGGGTGGCCGCGGCACGGCTCGACCGTGTCGAGGAAAGTCGGGGCTCCAAAGGGCAGAGTACTGGCGCGAGCCAGGTCGCGGCGACGTGACGGATGTGCAACAGAGAAAGACCGCCGATGGGCCGGGCAACCGGTCACAGGCAAGGCTGAAACGGTGCGGTAAGAGCGCACCAGCGTGCGGGGCGACCCGTACGGCTCGGTAACACCACTCGGAGCAAGGCCAAGCAGAGAGGATGGGCTGCCCGTCCGCCGGTTCGCCGGTGCCTCTCGGGTAGGCCGCATAGATGGATGGTCACCCAGGTCGCGCAAGCGACTGGACAAAACTCCGCTTACAGGCCGACTCACCACACTTTTGTCACCGTGACGATGCAGCCCGAGAAGCCGGGGGGTCGGTAACGTCGGGCGGGTGGACATCTACGTCGGGTGGTCGGCGCGAGCAGGCGAGCCGACGAAGTGGCAGCACCGACGGCGACGCCTGAGCGGGTGGTGGCAGCGGGCCACCGGGCCGCTGATCCGGCGTTGGATGGCCAAGCCGCGGGTCACCCGCATGTTCGGATTGCGCATCACAGTGCCGGTTGGCGTGTTTCCGCCGCGCTGGTTCTTCTCCACCAAGCTCGTCGCCCGCACGGTGCGGCGGTTACCGCTGCGGGGGGCCACGCTGCTGGAGGTGGGGTGCGGTTCGGGCACGATCTCCATGGTGGCGGCCAAGGGTGGCGCCACGGTGACGGCCATCGACATCTCTCCCGATGCGTGTGCCGCCACTCGCAATAACGCCGCTGCAAACGGTCTCGAGGTGCGGGTGTTGGAGAGCGATCTGTTCGCTGCCGTCGACGGCACGTTCGACATCGTGGTGGTCACTCCCCCGTTTTTCCGCCACGACCCCACCACCACGCTGGATCATGCATTTCACGCCGGTAGCAACTTCGAGTACTTCCACCGTCTGTTCGCCGACATCGGCCCTCACCTGCACGAGCGCTCGCTGTGCCTGGTGTCGCTGGCCGAGGGCTGCGATCCCGAGATCGGGCGCATCGCCGAAGCACACGGCCACAACCTGGTGATCGAGCGACGGTGGATGGAGTTCCTCCAGTACACCTACGTGTTCCGGTTGGTGCCTCTCAGCTCAGTGGCAGCAGGTTGAACGCCCCGAGCGCCGGCCGACCGTTGCGCACCACGATGCGGGTCACCGAGGCCTGATCCACCCAACTGCGGGCGGCGATACGCACGTCGACGCCGAGCGCCCACGCCATGGCAGCCTTCACCGGCGTGGCATGGGTGACCACCACGATGTGGCGGTCGGCGGCTTCTTCCAGCAGTTCATCGAGCGCCAACGCGACACGGGTCTCCATGGCACGCAGCGTCTCTGCGCCCTCAGGAGCGAAGTCGATGTCGTGCACCCAGCGCTGCCACATGTCCTGTGGCAGATCCGCGATGCGATGCCCCTCGAAGGGGCCATAGGCAACTTCCAGCCAGCGGTCGTCGAGGGCGGGTTCGAGCCCGAACACCGAGGCGGTCTGACGAGCACGCGACAGCGGCGAACAGATGACGCGGTCGATGTCGGTGACGAGCGAAGGGAGCAACGCCGCCTGCGCCAACCCCACGTCGTCGAGTGGCAGGTCGAGCCGACCCTGAAGCCGGCCGCCTGCGTTGGCCTCAGTACGAGCATGGCGGACGATGGAGAGCATTGAGGTCAGTGAATCACACGCGAGGCCCGCGCGTGGGTGTGGGGCCGATGTCGGTGAACGTGCCCTGGCGCACGAACTGCGCCCGACGCGCCGGGTCGGCGAGGTGGAATCGCCGGTACGCCCACCAGAGCATGGCCACACCGGCCAGTTCCATGAGCGCGTTCAGCCACAGCGGGCGCTCGAGCGACGGCACCTGCACATCGCCCCACGAGCCACTGAACGGCCACCAGAACACCTTGGTGCTGGCGAAGGCCCCATCGAACACAAGATGCAGCAGCAGGCCGATGGGCAACCCCAGCAGCAGGCGGCGGATGGGCTTTCGGCCCGCCGTGACCAGCATCACCAACGCCAGTGTTCCCACCGCGACGGTGAGGCTGTGCGCCCAGCGCGCCTGCCCGCCGGGAACGTCGACGAGGTCGGGCAGCACCGTACCGACGAACAGCAGCCGATAGTCGAACCGTGGGTCGGTGAACACGTACCACACGGTCACCAGTGCCGTGCCGATGAACCAGAAGAACATGCGGGTCAGCGCACCAGGTAGCGGCCGCACTGCGGGCACTCAGGCACCGCACCCTCCGGGGTGGCCTTCACCTGGTCCATCTCGGCCGCAGAGAGGTCGAGGTGGCATCCCTGGCAGCGGTGGCCTTCGAGACGGGCGATGGCCACACCGTCGAAGTGCTGCTTCGCACGCTCGTAGGCGGCGGTCTCGGCCTCGGTAAGCGTTGCGGCGAACTCGGGGCGGCGAGCCCGCAGGTCGGCCTCCTCCGTATCGAGCACGGCCGTTACCTTGGCGAGTTCAGCCTCGGCAGTTGAGGCCTGCGCCTCCAGTACCGGCAGTGCCTGGCCGAGAGCAGCGAGGTCGGACTCGGCGGTGCCCTGCTCGTCGAGGGCCGTCAGTTCCTGGTCGTCGAGTTCACCGCGCTGTTCGTTCAGGGTGGCGATCTGGTGCATCAACGCTTCGGCTTCACGTGGCGCAATGACCGTCTTCAACTGCGCCTCCAACCGGGTGCGCTTGGTGGTGATCTCTGTAGCGGCATGCTCGGCCGCCTCGATGGACGCCTGCGCTGCGTCGATGCGCGCTTGCGCCTCGGCCATCGAGCGGAGGTGGGCATCCACTGCGGCCGTGGCGGCGCGATGCGCGGCGAGTTCGGAAAGTCGGGGGCGACGGTTCGCCACCGCAACGAGTGCGGAGTCGATGTCCTGCAGGGCGAGGAGTGCGGTGGCGTTCATGGAGACTGTCCTTGTAGCACAACATTCGTCGGTAGCTGCGCACAGGGGTAGACGTAGATGTTCATCTTCACCGACGGCATGGGGGCTCGAGGGTCGAGCACGTTGTCGGGCACCATGGTTCCGTTGGTGATCGGCACGAGCACGGCACGAGGCTGCGTGGTGGTGGTCAACACGGCCGTGCCGCCCGCGCCGGGCGCCGGGGCAACCGTGGAAGCAGGCGCATCGGTGCTGCTGGTGGGAGTGCCAGGCAGCGTGCCACCAACAAGCCGAGCGAGGCATTCCTCGCCTGGCCAGTAGATGCGGGCTCGCTGGCGAGTAGCCGGCGGCGGAGGCGGCCAATCGAGGTCGGGCTGACCGTCCAAGGCGGCCACCATGTACGCACCCCAGATGCGGGCCGGGTAGTCGGCCCCCTGCACCTTGCCGTTTCGGCCCATCTCCGCGGCGAACGCCGGGATTCCGTCCATCGGGGTGTAGCCGTTGGGGTCGCCCACCCACACGGCCGTGGTGATCTGCGGCGTGCCACCTACGAACCATGCGTTCGTGTTCTCGAACTGAGTGCCGGTCTTGCCCGCTGCGGTGCGGGGGAAGTCGGAAAGGTTTCGTGCTCCAGTGCCGTAGCGGAGCACACCCTTCAGCGACTTCACGGTCTTCAGTGCAGCCGCAACGTCGAGCACCTGCACACCCGGGTCGGTGTGCTTGTAGGTGCGCTTGCCGTCCGGCCCATCGATCCACTCCACGTAGTACGGGTCGTGATGCAGTCCTTGGTTGAGAATGGTCTGCATGCCGGTGGCCATGTCGATGGGTGCCATCACGTTGTTGCCGGTCGCCGTGAGCGGCAGCGGCTGGAATGACTCGCGATCCTTCGTGGATTGCCCTTGGAAGAAGTACGCCGAGTGCGCCATGCGGTACACCGAATCCACCACGCGATGCAGGCCCACGGCATAGCTGAGACGTATGAAACCGCAGTCGGTGGACGACCATGTGTTCTTGCCATCGAGCGGACCCAGTTCACCCGTGGCGTTGTTCACCACCTTCAACGATGGTCGCCCGTCAGTGAAGTCGGGCACGGTGCACGGTCCTGGGCCCTTGATGATGTCGGTGGTCTCGGCTCCGGCCTCGTAGGCAGTAGCAAGGATCATCGATTTGATGCTGGAGCCCGTCTGCCGGGGAACCAACGACATATTCACCTGGCCACCTGGCTCGTTGGGCCGCAGGCCGCGACCGCCGACCATGGCTCGAATAGCACCAGAGGTGGTGTCGACCGAGAGGACGGCAGCATCGAAGCCCTGCTGGTTCACCGGCAGGATGTCGCGGGCGTTCTCGGCGTGCTCCTGCATTGCCGGGTCGAGCGTGGTGTGAATCTGTAAGCCGCCGCGGTAGAGCACATTCGCCCGTTCCTGTTCGGTGGCGCCGAGGATGTTGGAACGATTGAGCAGATAGTCGCGGAGGGCGATCGTGTAGTAGGTGGGTTTGGTGGAGATCGATGCCAGCGTGCGCACTCGGGCAGGAATGGGCCACTTCTTGGACTGCAGCTTCGCCTGCTTCTTGGTGACCAACCCCACGGCGGCGAGGCGGTCCATCACCTGCACGAAACGCCGCCGCGATGGCTCCGGGTTGTTGATCGGGTCGTACCCGGACGGTGACCGCACCAGGCCCGCCAGGAATGCGCCCTCGATGAGCGTCAGTTGTGCAGCTTCCTTTCCGAAGTACACCTCCGCCGCAGCCTGCAACCCGTAGGCGTTGTTGCCGAAGAACACCGTGTTGAGATAGCGCTCGAGAATGTCGTCCTTCGTCGTGGTCTTCTCCAGCATGGTGGCGTAGTGCGCCTGCAGGGCCTTGTACCGACCGTCGCGTGGCAGACCGGCGAGGAACTCGTTCTTCACCACCTGCTGGGTGATGGTGGACGCGCCTTGCGTGGGGCCATCGCTGGCGAAGTTCGACAGCAGAGCGCGGAAGACGCCGCGGATGTTCACCCCATGGTGTTGGTAGTACTCGGTGTCCTCCACGGCCAGCAGCGCCGAAATCACATCCGGCGGTACCTGCGACAGCTTGATCGGTTGGCTGTTCTCCCGCTCGAACACGGCAATCACGTTGTTGGCCCGGTCGTACACCACCGTGCGTTGCGAGAGCGGCTGGAAGTCGGGCAACTTCACGGCCGATTCGTCGTGCGCATTCGCAATGCGCCACAGGCGCGGCGCGAGGCCGAGGGTGACGCCCGTTAGCAGCAGGGCGCCGGCCGCCACGATGGCGACGAATCGGATAGGCCAGACGAGACGATTCACTTCCCACGCAACCTAGTTGCGAGGCGAGCGATGGATGCATCACCACCTACGATGCGCCTATGACCTCTTTGCATCCCTTCCGCTTCGGCATCCAGGCCTCCACCGCTCCCGACCGCGCCAGCTGGGTGTCGCTGGCGCAGCGCACCGAAGCGCTCGGTTACAGCACGCTCACAATGCCCGATCACTTCGGCGATCAGTTGGCTCCTCTGCCCGCGATGATGACGGCACTGGATGTCACCACGGATCTGCGCGTCTGCGCCCTGGTGTTCGACAACGACTACAAGCATCCGGTGGTGTTGGCGAAGGAACTCGCCACGATGGACGTGCTCAGCGATGGTCGCATGGAGATCGGCCTCGGGGCCGGATGGATGATCTCCGACTACGAGCAGGCCGGCATGCAGTACGACTCGCCCGGCGTGCGCGTGGATCGCTTTGTGGAGGGTCTGCACGTCATCCGTAAGTGCATGGAGCCCGGTGCGTTCTCGTTCGAAGGAACGCACTACACCATCACCAATTACGACGGTCTGCCCAAGCCGGTACAGGCCCGCCCGAAGGTGCTCATCGGCGGCGGCGGCAAGCGCGTGCTCGGCATCGCCGCCCGCGAGGCCGACATCGTGGGTATCAACCCCAGCCTGCACACCGGCGTCGTCAACGCCGAGACGTTCAGCCACATGTCGGCGGAGTCCGTCGACGAGAAGGTGGCCATCGTTCACGCCGCAGCGGGCGACCGAATGGCCGATATCGAGATGAACGTGCGTGCGTTCCTGGTGAACGTCACCGACGACGGCGCTGGCGCACGCGAGCGCCTCGCCGGGGGTCTCGGTGTACCTGCCGACTTCCTGGCCGCGTCGCCGTTCGCCCTCATCGGCCCGCCCGAGGAACTCATCGAGCGTCTGCTCGAGCGTCGCGAGCGTTGGGGCTTCACCTACGTCATCGTCGGTCAGGAAGACGTGGAGAAGTTCGCTCCGGTCGTCGCTGCTCTCGCCGGGAAGTGACCATGAAGGTTGCGCTGCACGGAGCCGGGATGATTGCGCTCGCCCACGCGGCCGCCACGGTGGTGCAGGGCCACGAACTGGTCGCTGTGGCGTCACGTACTCCCGAGCGCGCCGCTGAATTGGCGGCCCGTTTCGGTGCACCCACCGCCACCTACGACGAACTACCGGGCACGGCCGACATCGTGGTGGTGTCGTCGCCGCCTCAGTGCCACGCCGACGACGCCATCCGTTATCTCGATGCCGGAGCGGCGGTGGTGCTGGAGAAGCCACTCTGTCGCACGCTCGACGAGGCCGACCGCCTGGTGGCCGCATCCGCCCGTAACCACGGCCGTTTGCTGTACGCGGAGAACCTCGCGTACGCGCCCGTCGTGCAGCGGATGGTGGCCGATGCCCGGCTCGTGGGCCCGCTCACCAACCTCGAGGTGCGCTCGTTGCAAGGGCTACCCACATGGGGTGCATTCACCACCGACGAGTGGGGCGGCGGGGCCCTGTTCGACCTCGGGGTCCACCCGTTGTCGGTGGCGATGCTGTTGGCCAACTCCGCAGGCGAGGGCCAACCCACATCGGTGCGCGCAACGCTGCGCGGCGGGGTGGGCCACGGCAGCGACGAACACGCCGAGGTTCACCTGTCGTTTACATCCGGCTTCACGGCACACGTGGTGTCGAGTTGGCAGGCCGGACCCGAGCCTGTGTGGGATGCGCAACTCGCCGGCGACACGGGCGTTCTCCGCGCCGAACTGCAGCCGGTGCAGCGGCTGGAATACAACGGTGAAGCGGTCGCCATTCCGGCTGCCACCGGGCCGATGGCGGTGCTCGATCAACTCGGCTATTCAGGCCAACTGCGCGCCTTCATCGACGATGTGCAGGCGGGCCGCGAACCGGTAATGAGCGCCACGTTCGGACGCAACGTGCTGCAGGTGGTGCTGGCCTGCTACGAGAGCGCGGCAATGGGAGGAGAACCCGTCGACCTCCCCTTCAGTGGGTCTCGCGACCGCACCCCGCTGCAGTTGTGGCGAGGCGCCTGAGGCGCCAGCCAAGGTCAGACGACGCGAACCTTCAGGGCTTCGTCGCCCTTGCGGCCCTGGCCGACTTCGAACTCCACGGTCTGGCCTTCTTCGAGGCTGCGGTACCCGCTGCCATCGATGTTCGAGAAGTGCACGAACACGTCCTCACCACCTTCCCGAGAGATGAAGCCGTAGCCCTTCTGAGCGTTGAAGAACTTCACGGTGCCGATGGTCATTGCCTTCTCCACTTTCCGCGTCGCCTGTATGGCCCACGCTGGGAAGCACAATATCTCACCTGAAACCCCATTATGTGCAGGGTGCGCAGGTCACGGGTTCGACGGGTCGTTCGTCACTGGCCCAACGAGCCCCACTCGTTCACAGTGAACGCATGTTCCGACCAATGAGCGATGCCGTCGCTGCCATCCGCACCACCGACACATTGGCCGTGCCGCTGGGCCCGGGCGTGCCGGGCGGCTTCCTGCACGCACTGGGCGAGCGAGACGACTTCGAGCAACTCGAAGTGTTCGGTGCGCTGCTGCCCGACCTGTACCAAGTGTTCATGCGCACGGGTGTGCATTTTCGCAGCGGCTTCTTCGGACCCGCCGAGCGGTTCCTACGCGACGCTGGCGCCTCGGTGGACTTCGTGCCCGCCGACTTCCGTCGTTTCGAGCCGGTACTGCACCACCTCAAGCCGCGCGTGATGGCGTGCTCGGCGGCGATGCCGGTGGACGGTTGGGTGAGCCTCAGCGTGCACGCGGGTGCCTTCGTCGACGAACTGCATGCCGCCGGCGCCAACCCCGAACGGCTCCTCGTGGTGGAGTGCAGCCCACACTTCCCCCGCACGTTCGGTGTGGAACCCGACCACATGCACCGGCTGCACGTCGACGAGATCGACATTCTGCTGGAGACCGACTGTTCGCCACTGAACCTGGCCGACACGCCACCTACCGACGAGGAGAAGGCGATCGCTGACTTCGCGATGCAGTTCATGCACGATGGGTGCACCGTGCAGACCGGCATCGGCGGCATCCCCAGCCAGGTGGCGAAACTGATGGCCGATGGGCCGCTCGGCGACTTCGGCGTGCACTCGGAGATGTTCACCACGGGCCTCATGCACCTGCACAAGGCCGGAAAGGTGACCAACCGCAAAGGCGGCCGTTTCGATGGCTACTCGGTCACCACGTTCGCTGCGGGTGTACCCGAGTTGTACGAGTGGCTGCACGAGAACCACGAGGTGCGATTCCTCCCGGTGCGGTTGGTGAACTCACCCGAGTTGATCTCACAGAACCGCAGCATGGTCACGATCAACGGAGCTCTGGCGGTTGACTTGGCAGGCCAGGTGGTGGCCGACACCATCGGCGGCATGCAGTTCTCCGGCGTGGGTGGGCACGAAGACTTCGTCAGCGGGCCCGGCCTCAGTGCCGACGGCCGCAGCCTCATCTGTCTGCCGTCATCCAGCATCGTGCAGGGGCAATTGGTGACGCGCATCCTGCCGATGCTGCCTGCTGGTTCGGTGGTCAGCACCCCACGTCATCAGGTGGATGTGGTGATCACCGAGTACGGCGTGGCCGAACTGGCAGGCCGCACCATTCGCGAACGAGCCATCGCGTTGGCCGAGATCGGTCACCCCGAGGTGCGCGACGAGCTGCTCGCCGTCGCCCACAACTGGCCCAAGGACTGAGCTCGTAGCTCAGGCGATGGCACGCACCGGAATGGTGCGCGGGCCGCGCACCTGACCGCCGGCCCACGTAACGCCGGCGTGGTCGCTTACCTCGAACTCGGGCATCACGGCCAACCACTCCTCCACCGCCACGCGCAACTCCATGCGGGCGAGGTTCGAACCGGCGCACCGGTGGATGCCTGCGCCGAACGCGAGGTGACGGTTGTGCTGACGATCGAGAATGACCTTGTCGGCATCCACGAACACCTCAGGGTCGCGGTTGGCGCCGGGGAAGTTCATGAGGATGCGCTCGCCGGCCTTCATCGGGCAGCCGTTGTACTCGGTGTCCTCCGTGAGGCGACGCGCCATGGTGACCGGGGCGTAGGCCCGCAGAAATTCTTCGATGGCCGTGGGCATGAGGGTGGGCTCGTTCACCAGACGGCGACGGTCGTCGGGGTGGGTGGCGAGGTGCCACATCGTGGAGCCGATGGACGACCACGTGGTGTCGATGCCGGCAATGAGCAGCAGCGCGCACATACCCATCACCACGGGCAGCCCGATGGGCTCACCGTCGTGCTCGGACTGCAGCAGCTCGGTGATGAAGTCGTCTTTCGGTTCGGCCTGACGCTCGGCGATGGCGACCTGCAGATAGCCGAGGATGCCGACGATGCCGCCACGGCGACGCTCTTCGTCGTGGGCGAACTCCAACACGTCGCGCACCCACTCGGTGAACGTTGCCGACATGTCTTCCGGCACTCCGAGAATGTGGCCGATGACGCGCACGGGAATCTGCTGGGCGTACTCGACGGCGGCATCGCCCTCGCCACGCTCGTGGATCTCGGCGGCCAGACGACGGCAGAGTTCGCGAGTGAACACCTCGTACTCGGCCACACGGGCCGGGCTCATGGTGGGTAGCACCAGGCGACGGGTCCAGGTGTGCAGCGGCGGGTCGGCGCTGATGGGCGGTAGGCCAGACGAGAGAAGCGGCCCTTGCACAGCCTCGCCATTCCCGCCCGGCGGGATGAGCGGCACCACACTGATGCCGTTACCGGAAGGGAACCGCTCGATGTCGTGAGCGATGGCGCTGACGTCTTCGTAACGCGTCGGCAGCCACGAACCGCCCCAGCGGTCGGTGTGGGCCACCGGGCAGCGCTCGCGCAGGTCGTCCCAGATGGTGAACGGGTCGGCAAGGTACTGCGGGTCGAAGATGTCGTAGTCGGTTGCCCAATCGGCCACCGGTGCCGTCACCGGCAGGCCACTCGGAATCTCATTCGTCATCTCGCTCGTCATGGGCACATTCTGTCAGCCCTTCTGCCACGACCTACATTGCAAGCAAGGATTCCCCAAAGGAGCCGCCATGCACGACACGCCCGCACCCCGCCTGCCCCTACCCCCCTTCGACGAGGCCGGTGCCCGCCAGAAGGTGTTGATGGCCGAGAACGCCTGGAACACCAAGGACGCCGAGCGCGTCGCCGGTGCCTACACGGTGGACTCCGTGTGGCGGAACCGCAGCGAGTTCGTCCAGGGCCGCGACGCGATCCAGGCGTTCCTCACCCGCAAGTGGGAACGTGAGCGCGAGTACGTGCTGCGCAAGGACCTGTGGGCGTTCAGCGGCAACCACATCGCAGTGCGCTTCCAGTACGAATGGCACGACGATGCCGGGCAGTGGTTCCGCTCGTACGGCAACGAGAACTGGGAGTTCGACGACCTCGGCTACATGGCACGCCGCGAGGCCAGCATCAACGATGTGCCCATTCAGGAATCCGAGCGGCGCATCTTCGGCCCGCGCCCCGACGGCGACACCAGCGGAATCCCGCTCGAGTGACCACAGGTGCACCTTGTGGCACCTTGTCTGCCACAATCAACGCATGAGCCACGACGTCTCCATCACCGAGGCCCACCGCCTCGAACTGCGCGCCGAACACGCCAAGGCAGCCGAGTACTGGGGCGGCTTCCAGCCGCGCCTCGTGCTGACATTCCTCGTGTTCGCCGCCGCATGGATCACCGTGATCGTGCTGGGCACGAACGGCACCATTCCGCTGTGGCTGGGATTCATCCTGAACACCGTGCTCGCCTGCACCTTCTACATGCCGATGCACGAAGCCGTCCACAAGAACATCTGGGGCCACGAGATGCGCGCCCGCTGGGCCGAAGACCTCATCGGCACGCTGTGCTCCATTCCGCTCTTGATGAGCTTCAAGAACCATCGGCCATCGCACATGCGCCATCACGCCTTCACCAACGACTCCAGCCGCGACCCCGACCACTTCACCGAAGGCACGCTGCGCGAACTACCCGGCAAGGCCATCGCGATCATCGCCGTCAACGCCCTGCTGCCATTGTTCGCTCTCGTACCGGCAGCCCGGCGTGTGCTGCCGGCCAAACTGCAGGCCGTCCTCGCCGCAGGTGGCGACCGCAAGGAGGGCCTCCTCCAAGTGCGGTTCTGGGCCATCAGCCATCTCGTGCTGCTCGTGGCATTCCTCACCGGGTTCGGCTGGCCCGCACTGCTGCTGTGGTACCTCCCGGCGCGAATGCAGTTGGCGTGGCTGATCTTCATCTTTGCCTGGTACCCGCACCATCCGGCCAACGCCGAGGGCCGCTATGCCGACACGCGAGTGGCTGTGTTTCCCGGCTCGCGTCTTCTCATCCGCGGCCACGATCATCACGCCATGCACCACATGTTCCCGCGGGTGCCGCACTACCGCCTGCGGGCGCTATGGGCCGACGTTGCCGAGGAGATGGTGGCCAAGGGCGTGCGCGCCGAAGGCTCAGCGGTCGCCGCCACCGGGCCAGTGGTGTGGTGACCGGCGCCGCCGGTACTCGCTGAAGCGCCACACGAACTCGTCGGTCTGCTCGGCCGACCACGCCACAGTCGGCCAACCCGACAGAGCCGCACAACGCTGATGATGCGCCGTCACTGCGGCGGGCAAGTTGGCCGTGAGCCCGAGACGACGCAGCCCATCGAGCCGCACGTACACAGCCACCATCAGCGCTTCACAGAGCGAAGGCGCGTCGCCGCACAACCAGTCAGCATCATCGAGCCATGCGCCCGCCTCTGCCATGGCGTCGCCGAAGCGTTCACTCGCCGCAGCGATCGCATCGGGTTCGGTGCCGTAGTACACGCCGATCATCGGGCGATACACGTGGCGGTCGATCCACGCCATGCGCTCGCGCAGAGCGTCGTCCTCACCGACGGGCACCAGCGAGTGCGCGGTGAAGCGTTCCTCCAGCCACCACAGGATGGGCATGGAGTCGGCGAGGTACTCGCCAGCGATGCGCACCATCGGAATCTCGAGCTTCGGGCTGTGCGCCGCGAACTCGTCGGGCACCACGAACCCCTTTGGCCGCACCGCCGACGGCGGCACATCGACCACCTCGTAGGCAATCCCCCGCTGGGCCAACGCAAACTCCACGCGCACCGAGAACGGGCAGATCCAATGCCCGAACAATGCAACGGGGGCGACGGTGGTCACGCGAACAGCGCCTCGCAACCGGTGCCCGCCAGCAGCGCGTCGACCGCTTCCCTGTCGGCGTCCGACAACGCAGCTCGCTCGGCACGCAGCCACGCCAGGCACTTCACCTGATAGGGGAAGGTGCCCTGCCGGTACTCCATGCCGTCGATGGTGCAGCTCATCTCTTCCTCACCGGCCTTGGCTGCCCGATCGTTGCCCAACATGAACGGCACGTAGGTACGGCCGATCTCCGACAGCAGTTCCACCGCCACCGCGGGAAGAGTGCCGCGGGTACACCATCCCTCATCACCATCGACCTGCCACCACGACAGGTCGTCGACGCGCTCGACCCAGTTCACCACTCGGGGCGCCTGCGCCACGGCGATACGGGCCGACACTGGGTCCCAGCCGATGAGTTCGCGCAACTGGCCGAAGAGGCCGAAGTCGCCGCGACCCGGCCGATCACCCAACAGGAACGGTCGCTCGGAAACGCTGCGCTGCAGCAGCGCCAGCAGTCGCTCGTAGGACGACTCGATGACGGGCCGGTTCTGCTCGGTGGAACCCACCAGCGCCCGGCGGGAGATCTGGCGCTTGGTGATGAACCGCTTGGCCTTCTCCCACTGCTCGTCGGACATCTGCTGATCCATGTCGAGCGGCAGCAGCGAACCGGCCTTCTCGATGGCCTCGTCGTAGTACCAGCGGTAGTGGTACATCGGCTTGGTGACCCACTCGTCGGCGTAGTCCTCGATGAGGTAGTCGATGAATGCCACCACTGCATCGGTGGGAACCAGGCTGCGCTCGGCGTACATCCCCTCGAGACGCATGATGAGCGGGCTGGAGTCGATCTGTGCCTCGCCGTACACGCCGTGCTCGTCGGGGAACGCAATGGCAGGAATGAGCCGCACCGGCACGGGCGGCAGGTCGTCCCACTTCGAGTCGCGCAGCACCCAGGTGAACGGAATGTTCCGGTAGCGCAGCACCGCGCGCATCTTCAGCGTGTACGGCGAGCCATAGGCGCCAGCCAACTTCAACGGATGTGCAGTGCCCATGAGTTCCCCCGAACTTGTGTCAGCGAGAGTGACACTAGCCGACCCTCAGCCGTAGTGGTAGCGAGCCTGCAGAATCACGATGTCGTCCCCTTCGACGAGGTACACGAGTCGGTGCTCCTCGTCGATGCGACGCGACCACGCTCCGGCGAGTGCGTGACGGAGTTGCTCGGGCTTCCCGATCCCTGCGAAGGGGTCACGGGCGACCTCATCGAGCAGGCGGTTGATGCGCTTCAACGTTGCCCGGTCGGTGGCCTGCCAGAACGTGTAGTCCTCCCACCCATGAGGCGTGAAGACAAACCTCATCGGTCGAGTTCATGCTGCTGCACCTTGCCTGCGCGGGCCTGATCCAGGCTTTCCAGGAGGCGCCGAACGTTGGCCGGCGACCTCAGGAGGTGGGCGGTCTCCTCGAGAGCCCGATAATCGTCGATACCGATGAGCACGGCATCACCGCGCCTCGACGTGATCTCGACCGGGGTTCGATCTTCGTTGACCTGTTCGATCAGGGGGAACAGGTTCTTGCGTGCTTCGCTCGCAGTGATGGCCATCGCCCGTCCCTTCGTAGTAGTACAAGATACGGTACCACTACGAGTCGAGATGTCCATCGCTTGAAGTCGCAACCGCGCAACCATGCATCGTCGCTGGATCGGCGTCGATCGCTCTAGAACGTTGTGAAATCCACAACAGGGTGGGCGCAGAGGGACTCGAACCCCCGACCACTGCCATGTAAAGGCAGCGCTCTACCAACTGAGCTATACGCCCCGAAACGGGAGGCCGATACTACCGCCGAGCGGCAGTGAGGGACTCCAGAAGCTCGGGCGTAGCCGCAGCCAGGGGTGTTCGCCGATCGTCATGCCGCAGGGTCACCAGATCACGGTCCCGCAGGTCGCTCACCACTGCCCCGGCCTCCCGGCAGATCAGCGTGCTGGCCAGGTAGTCCCACACGCCGTGCGCGCCCTCGGGCGAGCGGTCGTCGCAGTCCACGTAACCGTCGAGCACCCCGCAGGCCACCATGCACAGATCGAGTGCCACGGCGCCGTACACGCGGCTCTGGCGGTAGCCGAGCGGGCGCGGCGGCAAGCCGTTCAGCGCCACGATGCTCTCCCCCACCTCGGTGCAGGTGGATGGCGCGATGCGCGCACCGTTACGGAAGGCGCCCTCGCCACGCACGGCCCAGAAACGGTCGTTCGATGCCTGGTTCACCACCAGTGCCACTGCCGGGCCGTCGGCATCCACCACGCACATCGCCGTGGCGAACCACGGCAGGCCCCTGCTGGCGTTGGTGCTGCCATCGATGGGGTCGATCACCACCACCTCGCCAGTGGTGCCGGGTTCGAACTCGCTCTCCTCCGACAGCACGCCGAGGCCGGCCGCACGCAGCAGCGGCAAGGCCGCCTCGTTGGCCACCACGTCGAGCGCATACTGGCCGTCGCGTGCGCCCGACGGGCCGAAGTCGCGTACCGCGGCGAATGCTGCCGCCACGGCATCAGCCACGGCGTGCAGCATCGGAAGTCGGTCGGGGTTCATCCGGGCAGCACGGTAGCCTGCGCCCTCATGGCCGTCATCGATGTCGCCGGGTTCGTGGCAGATCTAAAGGGGCACGCGGTCGACCACGGCTTCCACGTGCACGACGAGCGGCACTTCGTGGAGACCTACTCGCTGCGCCAGCTCTGGGAGGTGGACCTGCACCCCGAGGAGGCGTGCAACGGCCCCATCGACCTGCACCTGTCGCTCGAAGTTGACCCTCGCGCCCTGTTGTCGTTCGAGGACGAAGTGCTGAAGATGGCCGACCCCGACGACGACCCGCCCACCGGGTTCACGTTCCCACTCATCTTCACCTGGACGCTGCCGCCGCTGCCGAAGCCGCCGGATCTGCTGGTGCTGGCCACCGAACTCGCTGGCGTGGGTGGCATCGCCCTGCCGGTGGAGGTGTCGGCCATCGACAGTTTCGCTGCAGTCACCGATGCCCCCGAGCGCAGCCTCAGCATGACGGCACGCATCCCCATCGACCTTGCCGACGTGTACCTCGCCAACGACAAGGCCTTCTGCGACACGCTGGATCGCTGCTGCGACATCAGCCTGTTCCTGCTGGAGCGCGCCGACGAGTGGCTCGGCGACGACTGATCGTCACCTACACTCGCCCCCATGCGCGTGAGTGAACTGATCGACATGCTGAAGGACCAGCCGCCGGACGCCGAGGTGGAGATCGCCGTGGTCGCCCCCGTCACCGACGACGATGAAGACATCACGGTCGACCGATACAGCGTGGAGGGCATGCTGCCCTGGCAGGACGACGACGAAGACGGCAACGAAGAAGACGTCGTCATCTGGCTCGTCGGCGGCGAAGACGAGGATGTCGAGGCCTTCCTCGACGCGGTGGAAGAGCGCGCCGAAGCCGACGACCACGATCACGGCGATCACCACCACTGATCCATGGCCAGGCTGACGGCGCGTCGACGCGCCTCGGTGGCCGTCGCACTGGTTGTCGCGTTGGGCGCCCTCTCGGTCGGCGCGTGGGCGCTGGGCGAATGGAAGCCATTCGCCCATCCGTCGGCAGAGCCCTCGTGGCCGGCCAACATCGCTCCACTCGCCCGCTACGTGGAGGACACCACGCGGGTGCGGTTCAGCGCGCACGTGAACGTGGAGTTCATTGCCGATGCGCAGCGATTCCTGGACCGCGTGACGAACGACGACGGCCCCAGTGCCGCAGCGCTAGCGAACTCCGCTACCGATGAAGCCGTTGGACGCGCTCTCGGGTTCTGGTCGGGCGAACCGCACCTCGCCGACAGCGCCCACCTGCTCCGCACCTCTGGCGACACCGGAGTGGAGTGGCTGCCCGAGGAACACGTCGTGGTGGTGCGGGCCAAGGACGAGAAGGCCGAACTGTCGCCCATCGACCGCGCCGACCTGGTGATGGTGCTCACCGAGATCGCTGACGACCAGCACTACCAACTCAACGAGCGGATGGATCGCGCACCGACACCGCAAGACTTCCAGGTGCTTGCCGGTCTGGCTATCGGCGAGGCGCTGTGGGTGTTGGATCGATACACCTCTCGCTTCGACAACGATGAGGCCGAGGTCTACCGCGCCGATCGCTCCAGCCGCGGCAAGGAGTTCAACGACGCCGTCACATCCGTGAACCTCACCTTCCGGTCGCTGCGCGTGGCCTCGCAGACGGTGGGCACTGCGTTCGTTGCGGCGCTGCACCGCAGTAGCGATGGCCGTGCCATGCAGCACGCCTTCACGTCGGCCGTGCCGGCGGCCATCGACCAGATGACCATGCCGGTGCACAAGTACGGGCAAAGAGATCCGCTCGAGCACGTCGAACCTCCCGCAGTGCCCGCTGGTGGCGAGTACCTGTACACGCGCCAGATGGGTCCGTTCGGCGTACACCTGCTGCTCGCTGGCGGGGTGCCTCCAAGGGATGCCCTCGAAGCAGCCGACGGGTGGGGCAACGATTCGTTCATCGCGTATCAACTCGAGGGCAGGGTGTGTACCGACGCGAGAATCGTGGCCGACGACAAGGCCGCTGCGGACCGCATCGAGCACGGCCTGAAGGCTTGGGCAGCGACTCGCCCCGCAGCAAGCCAGGCACTGGTGGGCCGCGACGACACCACCTTGCTGCTGTCGGTGTGTGACCCCGGCGCCAAGGCCGCCCAACCCACGCTCGATGCCGCAGCATCGGACCAATTCCTCGACCGCGCCGACCTGTTACGCGATCGCGTGTCGGCAACAGGACAGCCGGTGCTGTCGGAATGCATCGCCGTTCGCTTCTACCGCGACCACGCAGCCGCCGACCTGCGGGGCGCCAACCCCGACGTCAACCCGTTTGAGGCGATCGACACCATCGGGTACGACTGCGTCAGCAGCGTGTGACCAGCGAGGTCACTTACGTGCCTGTGCCACCGTTCGGTCCAGATCTGCTGCCAGATTCGACGAGCGCGAACCTGCCGCCGAGCGGGTCTTCTTGGTGACCATCTCGAGGTGCACCGAGATCGCGTAGCGCGTCAAGCGGACTTGCACGACGTCGGGATTGCCCGCCAACCACTCCTCGATGGCGAGGCGGTCGGTTTCATTATCGGCTTTGATCACGGCGGTCATTCGCCACCGTGACACATCTGTGGCGCCTTCGCAGCCGTTTCGGCAGATTTCTCAGGAATTCTTCGGCTCGAGACGCAACGCAAGGCTGTTCATGCAGTAGCGCTCACCCGTGGGCTGCGGCCCATCCGGGAACACATGGCCGAGGTGGGAGTCGCAGCGGCGGCACCGCACCTCGGTACGCAGCATGCCGTGCGTGCGATCCTCGATCCGGGTGACCACCTCGTCGCTGAGCGCTTCGAAGAAGCTCGGCCAACCGCAGTGCGAGTCGTACTTGGTGGTGGAGGCGAACAGCTCGGCCTCGCAACCGGCACAGTGATATGTGCCGTCGGCCTTCTCGTTCACATACTCCCCCGACCACGGGCGTTCGGTGCCTGCGTGACGCAGCACCATGTACTGCTCGGGGCTCAGCAGAGCCCGCCATTCCTCGTCGGTGCGTTCGATCTCCGGCATGCTCGCATTGTTGCACGGCCGCCGGGAACCGCTGAGTCAGAAGCGGCCGCCGTCGACCAGGAAGTGCTGCGCGGTGCAGCCGGCACCGTCGTCGGCGGCCAGGAACAGCACCATCTGCGCGAACTGGTCGGGCATGATGCGGTACTTCAGCGCCTGATCCTTCATGGTCTGCTCTTCGGCCTCGGGGCTCCACCACTTGGTGAGCTGCCGTTCCGTGGGCACCCACCCGGGAAGCACCGTGTTCACGCGGATGCCATGCTGGCCGAACGTACGGGCCATCGTTCGAGTGATGCCCTCCACGGCCGACTTGGCGATGGCGTAGCCGGGGAACATGTCTTCCTGCATCATGTAGCTGCTGGACCCGATGTTCACGATGGAGCCAGCACCTGCGGCGATCATGCCCGGCGCCAGCGCTTGGATGGCGAAGAAGTAGTGGCGCAGGTTCGTGTTGATGCGTTCGTCCCAGTACTCCACGGTCACGTCGCGCCAGTCGTGACGGTCGTCGTTGGCGGCGTTGTTCACCAGCACGTGCACCCCACCGAGTGCCGCTTCGGAATCGGCACAAGCCTGCTGCAGCGCAGCGATGTCGAGCAGATCGAGCTCAAAGAACAGCGGTGCGTGCGAGGCACCGGCGGCCACACAACGGTCGATGGTCGCCTGCGCTGCTGCGGCGTCGCGGTCCACGAAGGCCACCTTGGCGCCCTGCGACGCGAACTGCAGCACCAACTCGGCACCGATGCCGGCAGCGCCGCCGGTGATGAACACACCCTTGCCGGCAAGCGAGGGATACGAAGCGAAACGAGAAGTGCTCACGACATCAGCTCGTCGAGTTCACCGAGTAGGTCGTCGAGACGGTCGAGCGCCGTCGCCAGTTGTTCATCGGTGTGGGCCAAGCCCACGTTCATCATGCCGCGGGTGGCGATGTACACGCCGCGCTCCAGCAGGCCGAGGAACAGCAACTCGTTCAGTGCGTTGTCGCGCTCCATGGCCTCCACGGGCGTGGTGGGCGCAGTGCGCAGACCGTGCAGCGACATCATCGAGCCGAACCCGCTCACGCTGACAGGGGCCTTGTGGCGGGCCAGCACCGCAGCCACGTTCTCGCGGAACTCGTTACCGCGTTCGGTGTGGGCCTCGGCGAGGTCGGCGCTGAACACCTCGCCCAGCACCACCCCACCGGCGGTCATGGTGGCCACGTTGTTGTTGAAGGTGCCGGCGTGACTGATGGACCACGAGCGACCGCCCTCCGGGCTGGTGTCGTAGAGGTCGAGGAATTCGGCCGAGCCACCGAAGGCGCCGAAGGAGAAGCCGCCGCCGATGTACTTGCCGTAGGTGGTGATGTCGGGCTGCACACCGAGCAGGTTCATCAGGCCACGACGACCGTGACGCGAGGTCATCACCTCGTCGGCCACGAACAAGGCACCCGCCGCCCGAGCCGCGGTGGCAACACCACGCACGAAGTAGCCGTCGGCCGGCACACAGCCACCCGAGCCGAGCATCGCTTCCATCACCACGGCGGCCAGTTCGCTGCCGTGCTCTTCGATGAGCGCCAGCGCGCCGGGCAGGTCGTTGTACGGCGCCACCACGAAGTCGTACGGCGCGTTCCACGGCGCTGCACCGCTGGCGAAGTAGAGCACGCCACCGTGGTAGCCACCGTGAAACACCATCAGCTTCTTGCGGTTCGTGGCCATGAGCGCCGTGGAGATGGCCATCAGGTTCGCCTCCGTGCCCGAGTTGGTGAACCGCACGCGGTCGAGGCCAAACCGTTCGCACATCAACCGGGCCAACCTCGCTTCCGCCGGGTGCACGCCACCCACGCTGACGTTGGTGTTCAACGCCGCGGTCACCGCGTCGATCACCCGATGCTCGCTGTGACCCAGCAGACCGGCGGTGTAGTCGCCCAACAGGTCGATGTACTGGTGGCCGTCGACGTCGGTAAGCGTGGCGCCCTCGCCAGCCACGAAGTTCAGCGGGAACGGTGCATGGGTGAGCACGGTGCGGGTGTGGCCACCCGGCATGAACTGGCGGGCCTCGTCGTAGTAGCGGCGGCTACCCGGGTTGCGGTCGGCGAACTGCTGACGGGCACGCTGGACACGATCGGCGAACATGGGCTCATCCTAGGAACATCCGATGTTGCCGCTGACTACCCGTCGCGGTCACCGAACCGGCCGCCACGGCCCACTTCGGTGCCCACGATGAGCACGCAGCCGAATCGAGTGGGGCGGGTGGGTATCGAACCCACGACCCAGGGATTATGAGTCCCCTGCTCTAACCACTGAGCTACCGCCCCGACGCAGCGACACTACCGACCGCTTCAGCGACGCGAGGCCACCAACACGATGAACCGACTCGGAGGGCGCTTGCCCTTCAGCTTCGCTTTCACCGGCCGCATCGCCCATTGGCGGCCGTACCAGGTGTGGTGCCGCCGCCAGCGAAGACCCAGTTGCTCACCGAGGTCGCGCAGCATGCCATCGGTGAGGAACTCGATGGACGGCACGCTCTCCGACCGCGTGCCGTACTGATGCTCGAACTGAGCGTGCCGCTCGGCCACCATCGCATCGCCGGCCCACTGGTGCCGATACACGGGGCTGTCGAGCACCACGAGTCGCCCTCCGGGGCGCAGCACCCGCAAGCCTTCGGCAAGCGTGCGGCCATAGTCGGTGGAGTAGTGCAGTGCAGCGTTGTAGACCACGAGGTCGGCGGTGCCATCAGCAAATGGCAGATCGTCCATCTCGGCCTGATAGAGGTCGAAGGTGCGCTCGAAGAAGCCCGCCGCGCCGAGGCCGTCGTGCGCGTCGACCGTAAGGTCCACCGCGTGCGCCTCATGCCCCAACTCGGCCACTCGGTTCGAAAGCCAACCCGTACCGGCACCGACATCGACCACCACCAGCGACGGTGGCGCGGCGCGCAGCACCTTCGTGAGGAAGGTTGCCCAGGTGCGACGGCGGATCTTCCACTGCCACTCGGTGGGCGTGCCGGGCGTTGGCTCGGGCAGGCGGCGGTAGTACTCCGGGTCGTCGATGGCCCGCCCCTCGGCGTGACGCACCATGGTGTACTCGGCCAGGAACTGCTCGAAGTATGCGGCACGCTCGTCGGCGAGGCAGCGGTGCACACCATCCACCACGGGGAAATCGCGTCGCAACTTCATGGCCGTCGCCGCAGTTCCACCACGTAGTGGTCGGCCAGTTGCACCACCGGCCACCACCGTTCGATGCGACGCTCGATGCGGTCGAGCACTCGCACCACACCCGGCAGACGTGCGGCCAGTGGCTCGGCGTACGACGGCGGCACCAGCGTGCCGAGCGCCCAGGTGCGCTCGCAGGTGAACCACGGGTGGAACGTTCGGCGCAGCGAACGGACCGATGGGTACCGAATGGTGAGGCCTCGCCATTCGGTGCTGGCACGGAAGCGCCGAAACGCCTTTCCGGGGCGCAGGTGAGCGAGATACCAGCCCCACTCCCACGGCACCGCGGGGCCCATCACGCATAGCAGCACCGACCCGCCGGGCCGCACGCTGCGGGCGAGACCGGCTGCCACCATGCCGAGGTCGGCCACGCAGTTCAGCCCGCCGAAGTTCGACAGGGCACCATCGAACGTGAACGACTCGCTCTCCAGAGCGCCAACGTCTTCCGCGGCGCACTGCACGGCCTCCACGCCCCTCCCCCGGGCCTGCGCCACCATGCCCGCTG
This sequence comes from uncultured Acidimicrobiaceae bacterium, assembly GCA_903919455.1. GTDB lineage: Bacteria > Actinomycetota > Acidimicrobiia > Acidimicrobiales > Ilumatobacteraceae > UBA668. Next base: position 118,977 of record CAIXIJ010000005.1, read on the forward strand.
CGACATCGGTGGCGAGCACCTGCACGCCACGTGCGGCCAAATGAGCGGCGTCGACGCCGGTGCCGCAGTTCAACTCCAGCACTCTGCTGCCAGCAGGGAACAACCGGTCGGTGCGACGCCATACAGCGGCGCGCATGGTGCGGCCCACCACGGTGTTGGTGAACGTGTCGTCGTACTCGGGCGCAAGTGCGTCGAACGGCGACTCGGTTTGCTGGCTCAGACCTCGACCTCGTCGGCGCTGGCCAACAACCCCAGACGGCCAGCCTCGGCGGCGGCGGCCTTCTCGGCAGCGGCCACCGGATCGGTGGCTTCGAGGCGCTTGGCATCCACCGAGTTGAACAGCCACTGATCGGCGAACGAGTAGTACTTGCGCGAGTGGCGGCCCATTATCTTGTGGTCGCGGTCGGAGCCCGAGTTCCACTCGGAGGAGAAGATGAGCTTCGGCTTCACCTTCTCGTAGAAACCGGTGTTCTTGATGGGGTACGCGACGGTGGTGAAGTAGATGTCGGGGTTGGCTTCCTTCACGTGCTCCACCGTGGCCTCGATGTCGCTGTACTCCTCGCCGTCGTAGCCCCACATGAGGAACATGCCGACTTCGATGCCGTACTTCTTGGCCAGGCGGGTGGCGAGTTGCACTTCCTCCACCTTCACGCCGCGCTGCATGGCGTCGAGGATGCGCTGACTGCCGCTCTCCGAGCCGATCCAGATGCGATAGCAGCCCAGTTCGGCCAGCTCGCGCACGGCATCGTCGCTCTTCATGCGGTCGGCGCGAGAGATGGTCTCGAACGGGATGCGCATGTTCCGGCGCTGCATCTCCTGGTGGTACTCGTGCAGCCACTTGTGGCTGATGGTGAACACGTCGTCGGCGTACCAGACCTGTTCGGGCTTGTACGTCTCGACGATGTGCTGCACTTCGTCGACGCAGTCGATGGGGTCGCGGCGACGGTGCGAGTAACCGAACACGGCGTGACTGCACCAGTTGCACTTGTAGGGGCAGCCGCGGGCGGTGATGAGGTTCACCGAGCCCATGCCGTGATGCTCGCGCCACACATCCACGTAGGCGGCCGTATCGATGGCTTCGCGGTCGGGCCACGGCAACGTGTTGATGTCGGCGATCTTCTCGCGGCTCTCGTTGTGCACGATGCGGCCGTCTTCGTCGCGGAACACCGTGCCGGCCACGCCGTGCAGCCGGTGCATGCCCCTGTCGCGCAGCACGGTGAGCAGTTCGGCCATCGTGGCTTCACCCTCGCCCACCACCACCACGTCGGCGCCACGATCGAGGTAGTCGTCGGGGTAGTTCGCGCTCTCGGGTCCGCCGAACACCACGGTCCAGCCGAATCGGTGCGCCTCTTCTGCAATCCAGAGCGCGTTGGCCCGAGTCATCAGGTTCGTGTAGACGCCGAGCACACCGTTCGGGGTAGCGGCCAGGCGGGCCGACAGTGCCTCACGGCTGGAGAACGTGGTGTCGAAGATCTCCACGTCGAACCCCTCACGCTTCAAGTAAGCGCTGAGGTACAGGATGCCGAGAGGAGCGTACGGCTTCATGATCTGCCGCTCCTTCTCGTCGTCCCAAAGGAAGTAACCGTGGGTGAGAAGAACGTCCCGCATCGTGTGCGATGTTAAGCGCATCCAGGCATCGGAACCACCCGGAGCGGCAGAAAAAGGCGAACGGCCCGCACGAGGCGGGCCGTTCGCTGCTGGCTCCGAGAGCAGGGCTCGAACCTGCGACCCGCTGATTAACAGTCAGCTGCTCTGCCAACTGAGCTATCTCGGAATGGCGATGAAGGAGGATAGCAAGCGACCCGCCGCGTCACTCCTCTTCCAAGAACTCCTTGAGGCGCTGGCTGCGCATCGGGTGACGGAGCTTGGCGAGGGTCTTGGCTTCGATCTGGCGAATGCGCTCTCGGGTGACGCCGAACTCTTTGCCCACGTCTTCCAGTGTGCGGGCCTGACCGTCGTCGAGCCCGAACCGCATGCGCACGATCTCCTGCTCGCGTTCGCTGAGTTCGCCCAGCGCTTCTTCCACGGCCTGGGTGAGCATGCGCTTGGTGGCCATGTCGGCCGGCGCATCGGCCGTGAGGTCTTCGATGAAGTCGGCCAGGTTGCTGTCGTCTTCCTCGCCCACCGGCGAATCCAGCGACAACGGGTCTTGGCTGATGCGCAGGATCTCGCGGATCTTGTCGGGCGCCAGGCCGCATCGGTCGGCCAGTTCGTCGAGCGTGGGCTCGCGTTCGAGCTCCTGATGCATCTGGCGTTGCATGCGCAGCACCCGATTCATGCTCTCCACCATGTGCACCGGAATGCGAATGGTGCGGGCCTGGTCGGCAATGCTGCGGGTGATGGCCTGACGGATCCACCACGTGGCGTAGGTGGAGAACTTGAAGCCCTTGGTGTGGTCGAACTTGTCGACCGCACGCATCAGGCCCAGGTTGCCTTCCTGGATGAGGTCGAGGAACTGCATGCCACGGCCGCTGTAGCGCTTGGCGATGCTGACCACCAGGCGCAGGTTGGCCTGGATGAGTTCGCTCTTGGCGCGCTGGCCCTGCTGCACGAGGCGCATCAGTTTGCGCTGCTCGCCATCGGTGAACTGATCGCCGTCGAGCATCGCTGCTGCGCGGTTGCCGTCGTCGATGGCCTGCGCAAGACGGCGCTCGTCGTCGACGGTGAGCAGATCGACTCGCCCGATCTCTTTCAGATACATACGCACCGTGTCGGCGGTGCCTCCGTCGCCCACGCCGTGGCCGGGCTTGGTGGTGCGACGCTGATTGCGCCGAGCCAGCAGACCGTCGGTGTCTTCCTTGCCGTCCTCGCCGTCGAGCAGAAGATCGGGCCGCACGATGCCCGTCGTGGGCGTAGGGTCGGCCACCTCATCGACACGGTCGTCGATGGCGATACCCAATCCGGTCAGCAGGGTTTGAATGTTCTCGAGCACCTCCGCTGTGAGCTCGACATGCCGAAGCACATGCGTGACCTGATCGGCATGCAGCACACCTGCCGCGGTGCCAAGAATGACCAACGCCTGCCATTCGCCTGCGTCGACTCCCTCAAAGGGGATTGCTGCTGCATCGGTGGTGCTGTTGGTCACCCGCTCTCCTCACTCACGCCTTGGAGCCACCCTAGCAATGCCTCCGCAGCTCCATCGGCAGATTCGGCATCATCGATGAGTTCCAAGGCCAGGCGAGCGTCGCGCATGGAGCGCAGCGTGTCGGGATCGGTGACCGAGGTCTGCTTTGCAAGAAGCCGACGAGTGGCCGCGGCGATGAGGTTTCTGGCCTCGATGAGGGGATCGGCCTCCACGTCGGCGACGGCGGCGCGCTCGAGGAACTCGCGGGCCTCCGGGTCTGCCAGCTCCAGCGATGGCTCGATGGCGCCGCCTGCCTCCGCAACAGCAAGGAACGCCCGCCGAGCGACGTCCTGCGCGAACAGGTCTTCGACCAACCACGGAGCGATGTCGTCCCACCGTTGGAACAGCATCGCGATGGCCACGAATTCTGCGTTCTCGGCGGAGCCGATCTGCCGCGCCGGAGCGATGCGCACCGGCGCCCGACCATGGGTGCGCAACGACGCTGTGAGGTCGTTGGTTTGCAGACCCACGTGTGCGGCCACTTGCCCGGCGTACAACTTCTGCACGTTCTGATCGGGGTGTTCCGCAACGATGGCCATGGCCTCTTGAGCCATACGGGCTCGGTCTTCCGGCGATCGCAACGGACGACCATTCAGCACTCGGTTCAGGCGGAACCCCAAGAACGGCACGGCATGATCCACCGCGTCTTTCAGCGCCTCGGGATCGCTAACGCTGAGGTCGCCCGGGTCCTTCCCCGCAGGGAACTTCGCCACGCTGACGCGCACCTTGTACTTGTCTTCCCACTCGTAGAAACGCTGGGCGGCACCCTGACCCGCAGCGTCGGCGTCGAAGGCCAGCACCACCTGGCTGGCGTAGCGCTTCAGGAGGCGCACGTGGTCTTCGGTGAGCGCGGTGCCGCACGTTGCGACGGCGCGACGGACGCCGGCACGGTGAAACCCGATGACGTCGGTGTAGCCCTCGCAGACGATCACCTGGTCCGCGCTGACGATGTCGCCCTTTGCCCAGTGCAGGCCGTACAGCGTCTTCGACTTCGCGTAGATGGATGTCTCCGAAGAGTTCTTGTACTTCGCCGGGTCGGGGCTGCCGGGCATGATGCGCCCGCCGAACGCCACGGCCTCGCCGTTTTCGGTGAAGATCGGAAACATCACGCGACCGCGGAACGAGTCCTGCAGACGGCCGGCCTTGTTCGTGAACGCCAGGCCGGTGTCGCGCACCACATCGGCTGGCAACTTGAGGTCGCGGCACAGAGCATCCCAGTCGTCGGGTGCCCAACCCAATTGGAAGGTGCGTGCGATGTCGCCGGAGAGGCCGCGGCGACGCAAGTAGTCGCGAGCTTCTCGAGCATCCGGTGAGGTGAGCAGCCGCTGGTGGTACCACTCCACAGCCTTCTGCATGGCCTCCACGAGTTGCTTGCGGCGCTGCCGATCTTTGCCTTCACCGCCGGTGGTGTAGCGAAGCTGGACACCCGCCTTGGATGCCAGTTGCTCCACCGCCGTCACAAAGTCGACGTGCTCGATCTCCTGTACGAACTTGAACACATCGCCGGCAGCGCCACAGCCGAAGCAGCGGTAGCGCCCCGTTTCGTCACGCACGTTGAACGAACCAGAGCGCTCGGCATGGAACGGGCACAAACCCACCTGGTTTCGACCAACCCGGCGCAACGCCACGTATTGACCGATGACATCGGAAAGCACCAGCGAGCTGCGCACTCGCTCTAGGTCTTCCTCCTCGATCGCCATGGCCCGCACTGTACCGGCGGGGTGCGACAGCAATGAACGGCGGCTCAGCGCTCCTGAGGCGGCGGCGGCGTCTCGTTGCGGTTGAGGTGCTCATCGATGCCGGCGGTCGCCCGCAGCGAGAAGCCGATGGAAGCGGCCAGCACGATGGCGATCACCACCAACGACAACCAGGTCGGTATGGCGTACCAACGATGGATGAGCATCTTCATGCCCACGAAGGCGAGAATGATGGCTAGTCCCTGCTGCAGATAGCTGAAACGGGCATGCATGTCGGCGAGAAGGAAGTACAGCGCTCGCAGACCCAAGATGGCGAACGCATTCGACGCGAAGACGATGAACTGCTCGTGGCTCACAGCAAGCACAGCCGGCACGGAGTCGACAGCGAACAGCACGTCGGTGGCTTCCACCAAGAGGAGCACAGCAAACAGCGGAGTCGCGAATCGTTTGCCGTGCACGCGGGTGAACAACCGTTGCCCATCGGGTTCGTCTGTCAGCGGAACCACCTTGTGCACCAGGCGAAGGAACCGTGAGTTCGACGGGTCGACGTGCTCGTTGCCGCCGACCACCAACTTCACAGCGGTGTACACGAGAAATGCCCCGAACACGTAGAGCACCCAATCGAACTTCTCGATGAGAGCGATACCGGCAAAGATGAAGATTGCGCGCAAAACGAGGGCGCCGAAAATGCCCCAGAACAGCACACGGTGCTGGTAGCGCCGAGGAACCACGAAGTAGCTCATGATGAGCGCCCAAACGAAGACATTGTCGACGCTGAGGCTCTTCTCGATGAGATATCCCGAGTAGTACTCGCTCGCCGCCACACCGCCGAAACCGGCCCACACCACCAGCCCAAATGCCAGACCGATGCTGATCCAGACCGCCGACTCGATGGCGGCTTCTCTCGTGTGGACCTCGTGCCCCTCGCGATGGACCACGAGCAGATCGATCAGCAGCAACACCGCAATGAGCACGAGCAGACCGATCCACCAGCCTGCTCCCACATGGAGATCCACGAACGACTCGGATGCATCCACCGACTGGACGGCTCGCAACATGGATCAGTCCCGACCGAAGAGCCCGCCGACATTGATGCCAGCCGGTCCGGTTCCCGAGTTGCTCGTACCCACGAAGCTTTGGATCCAGCTCTGCAGCTCCATCGGATTGCGGGTCTGCGTCCATACCTTGCCGGGGCCGGTGAACTCGAACACGAAACCCTCACCGCTCTTCCAGCTCTGCACCAGGCCACCGCCGCTGGCCTTGCGCAAACCCATCTGCACCGTGTCCTCGTAGGCCACCATGTGACCCGTGTCGACCGTGATGCCTTGACCGGCCTCCAGGTTCCACACTTCGAGCGCGCCATAGCAGCCGAACACCACCGTGCCGCGGCCATCGGCACGAACGATGAAGCCACCCTCGCTGCCGAACATGTTCTTGAACCCGCCCCACTTGGTGTCGAGGTTCACGGTGACGTCGTTGGCCAGCCACGAGCCCTTGGAGATGAACAACGCCCTCCCCTGCGCGATGTCTTGAGTGGAGATGTCGCCGGGCAAGCGCGCCGCCACATCGACGAAACCGCCCGAGGGTGGGGCCGTGTAGGTACTGACGAAGAAACTCTCACCGCCGAGCGCGGCGCGCTTCAGCGACTTCATGATGCCGCCCTCGGCCTTGGCCGCCAGGGTGACCCCCGTCGACATGGCCATCATCGCGCCACCTTCCACCTTCACTGGCTCGTTCGGACCCAGTGTGAGACGAGCCACGCCGAACGCTGGCCCCTGTCGCGTCTGTACCTGCACCGCACGCTCCTTTGAGTTGTGACGAAGTCTGCTGCTGACCCTAGGGCCTGCGGCGACTTACTTGGTGCTGCTGGTGGCGCCGCCGATGACAGCCTGCGCTGCGGCGAGGCGGGCGATCGGCACGCGGAAGGGGCTGCAGCTCACGTAATCGAGGCCGGCCTCGAAGAACAGCTGAATGCTCTCCGGGTCGCCACCGTGCTCGCCGCACACGCCGAGCTTCAGACCCTTCTTCACCGAACGGCCACGAGCGGCGCCCATCTTCACAAGCTCACCCACGCCGCCACGATCGATGGTCTCGAACGGGTTGCGCTTCAGCAGGCCCTGCTCGAGGTAGGCCGGCATCATCCGGCTCTCCACGTCGTCGCGGCTGAAGCCGAACGTCATCTGCGTGAGGTCGTTCGTGCCGAAGCTGAAGAAGTCGGCCTCCTCGGCGATCTCGTCGGCACGGATGGCTGCCCGCGGCGTTTCGATCATCGTGCCGATGGTGACGTGCGGGGGATTCTTGAGGCCCTTGGTGGCGGTGTCGATCTCGGCCTGCACCCAACTGCGAGCGAGACTCAGTTCCTCACGGGTGACCGTAAGCGGAATCATCACTTCGACGATGGGGTTCTTGCCCTTCTTGCGCAGCGCCGCCGCAGCCTTCAGGAGCGCACGCACCTGCATGGCGTAGAGGCCCGGCTTCACCACACCGAGACGCACACCGCGGGTGCCGATCATCGGGTTGTGCTCGGCCCACTCCTCTGCGGCCTTCAACTCGGCGGTCTCGCGCTTGGTAAGGCCCGACACTGCCTTCTTGATGCGCAGTTCCTCCACCGACGGAAGGAACTCGTGCAGCGGCGGGTCGAGCAAACGCACCGTGACGGGCAGGCCGTCCATGGCCTCGAGGATCTCCTCGAAGTCGATCTGCTGCACGCGGCCCAACTCCGCGAGCGCCTTGGCCTCGTCGGCATCGTTGGCAGCGAGAATCATTTCGCGCACCACCGGAAGACGATCGGGGGCCAGGAACATGTGCTCGGTACGGCACAGGCCGATGCCCTCGGCGCCGAGTTTGCGGGCGTTGGTGGCATCTTCGCCGGTGTCGGCGTTGGCGCGCACGGCCATCTTGCCCTTGCGGACCTGGTCGGACCACTTGAGGATGACCTCGAACTCGGCCGGCGGCTCTGCG